>DATKFM010000193.1:0-14272 GCA_035544395.1 Verrucomicrobiia bacterium | reverse complement strand
ATACCGCGCCGCCGGCAAGGACAAGGATGCGGTTCCCATCATCGAGTTCCGCCGGGAATGCCGCGAATTCGCCCAGCATTGGGTGGACGAGCAGGGCAAGGAATTCCGCCGCCTGGGGGTCGAGGGCGATTGGGAGAAGCCTTACACCACCATGTCCTTCGCCGCGGAGGCGCAGATTCTCCGGGAGATCGGCAAGTTCCTGATGAATGGCGGCCTTTACAAGGGCGCCAAGCCGGTGCTGTGGTCGGCGGTGGAGAAGACCGCCCTGGCCGAGGCCGAGGTCGAGTATCACGACCATGTCTCCAACACGATCTACGTGAAGTTCCCGGTGCTGCGCTCGCCGCTGAAGGAACTGAGCGGCGCGGCAGTTGTCATCTGGACGACGACGCCCTGGACCATCCCCGGCAACCGGGCGATGGCCTTCGGCAAGGAGATGGACTACCAGATCATCACGGTGACGTCGGTCGCCGAGGGCAGCCTGGTGCGCGTGGGCGACAAGCTGCTGATCGCAACCGAACTACGCACGACCTTTGAAAAGGAAACGGGCATCTCGGGCACCGACACGCTGTGGTCGGGCAAGGGCGACGCGCTCGCCGGCACGGTGTCGGCGCATCCGCTGCGGGGCAAGGGCTACGATTTCGACGTGCCGATGTTTGCCGGCGATTTTGTCACCACGGAGCAGGGCACGGGCATTGTCCATATCGCGCCGGGCCATGGCGCCGATGACTGGGAGCTGGGCCGCGCCAACGGCATCGAAGTGCCGCAGACCGTCAGCGAGGACGGCTCGTTCTATCCCCATGTGCCGCTGTTCGCCGGCAAGCGCGTGCTGCGCCCCGACGGCAAGAAGGGCGATGCAGACCCTTCTGTCATCGCCGCGCTGAAAGAGGCCGGCGTGCTGCTGGCTCAGGGCAAGCTGACCCACAGCTATCCCCATAGTTGGCGCTCCAAGGCGCCGCTGATCTTCCGCAACACCGCGCAGTGGTTCATCTCCATGGACACGAACGATCTGCGCAAGAAGGCGCTGGAGGCGATCGACGCCACCAGGTTCGTTCCTGCCCAGGGCCGCAACCGCCTGTATGCGATGATCGAGCAGCGGCCGGACTGGTGCGTCTCGCGCCAGCGCGCCTGGGGCGTGCCGATCGCCGTGTTCGTCAACAAGAAGACCGGCCAGCCATTGCGCGATCAGAAGCTCATCGACCGCATCGCCGATGTGTTCGAGAAGGAAGGCGCCGACGCCTGGTATTCGAGCCCGCCGTCCCGCTTCCTCGGCAACGAACATAATGCCGATGATTACGATCAGGTGAAGGACATCATCGAGGTCTGGTTTGAGAGCGGCTCGTCCCACGCCTTCGTACTGGAGCCGCGCAAGGACACGGACTTGGCGTGGCCCGCCGATCTCTATCTCGAAGGCTCGGACCAGCATCGCGGCTGGTTCCATTCCTCGCTGCTGGAATCCTGCGGCACCCGCGGCCGCGCGCCCTACAACGCCTTGCTCACCCATGGCTTCACGCTGGATGAGCAGGGCCGCAAGATGGCCAAGTCCCTCGGCAATGTGGTGGCGCCCCAGGACGTGATGAAGCAGCACGGCGCCGATATTCTGCGCCTCTGGGTGGTGGGCTCGAACTATGTCGAGGATCAGAGCA
This sequence comes from Verrucomicrobiia bacterium, assembly GCA_035544395.1. Taxonomy (GTDB): domain Bacteria; phylum Pseudomonadota; class Alphaproteobacteria; order Dongiales; family Dongiaceae; genus DATKFM01. The sequence goes on along the minus strand of DATKFM010000193.1, from coordinate 12,629 downwards.
TCGGCCCCAACATCCTGAAGTTCCACGCCGAGCGCTATCGCCGCCTGCGCCAGACCTTCCGCTATCTGCTGGGCGCGCTCGAGGGCTTCGACGCCAAGGAACGGGTCGAACCGGCGCAGATGCCGGAGATCGAACGCTGGGTCCTGCATCGCCTGGCGGATCTCGACGCCCAGGTGCGGCGCTGCGTGGACGACTTCGAATTCGGCGATCTCTGCACCGCCGTCTATAATTTCTGCGACAGCGATCTCTCCGCCTTCTACTTCGATGTGCGCAAGGACGCGCTCTATTGCGATAAGCCCGACAGCCTGCGCCGCCGTGCCGCGCGCACGGTATTCGACCGGGTCTTCAACTGCCTCGTCACCTGGCTGGCGCCGATCCTCTGCTTCACGGCGGAGGAAGCCTGGCAGTTCCGCAATGGCCGCACGGAGAACGAGGCCTGGACCGACAGCGTGCATCTCCGCACCTACCCGGAGGTACCGCAGAACTGGCGCGACGAGGCGCTGGCGGCGAAGTGGAACAAGATCCGCGATCTGCGCCGCGTGGTCACCGGCGCCATCGAGCTGGAGCGGGCGAACAAGCGCATCGGCGCCAGCCTGCAGGCCCATCCGAAGATCTTCGCCAACGGCGCCTACATCGAGGCGCTGAATGGCATCGATCTGGCAGAAATCTCCATTACCTCGGCGGCGACCTTACAGCCGGGCGCTGCGCCCGCCGGCGCCTTCGCCCTGGCCGATGTGCCTGATGTGGGCGTGGTGGTCGAGCTGGCCGACGGTGACAAATGCGAGCGCTGCTGGCGCGTGCTGCCCGATGTGGGCAGTCACGGCCATGATGGCGTCTGCGGCCGCTGCGCCGAGGCGCTCGGCCCGCGCGCGGCAGCGGAGTAGCTGCCGGTGGGGCCACGCCGTTTGCGGCCAATGCGCCTGGGTTTCATCGTCGCGGTGGCGGCACTGCTGGTGGATCAGGTCAGCAAGTGGTGGATCCGCGAGGTGCTGATGGATCCGCCGCAGAATATCCCCGTCACCTCGTTCTTCGATCTCGTCTCCGCCTGGAACCGGGGCATCGCCTTCAGCCTGTTCCGCTCGGACTCGCCGGTGGCGCCCTGGCTCTTCGCGGGCTTTGCCGTCGCCATCGTCATCGGCCTTGGCGTCTGGCTATCGCGGCTGACCATGCGCTGGCCCGCCATCGCTCTCGGCCTGATCATCGGCGGCGCCCTCGGCAATGTGCTCGATCGCCTGCGTTTTGCCGGCGTCTTCGATTTTCTCTGGTTCCATGGCGAAGCCTATCCCGGTTTTTGCCGCATTCTCGAAACAGTGTGGCTGGGTGGATTCGGCTGCCAATGGCCGGCCTTCAACTTGGCGGATACCTGTATTTTCATTGGCGTTTCGATGCTCGTTTTGGACGGATTGTTCCGGCGCGAGGAAAAGAGTAGAACAGCGCCGTAACAGGAGACACAGATGCGTCATAACCCGCTGGCTGGATTGGCTATTCTGACTGTCGCGCTGGCCCTTGCCGGCTGCGGCAACTCGTTTCGCGAATCTATCGGCCTGACCCGCACGGCGCCCGACGAGTTTCAGGTCATCGCCCATGCGCCGCTCAGCATGCCGCCGGATATCAACCTGAAGCCGCCGGCACCCGGCGCGCCCCGTCCGCAGGAGCCGGCGACTCGCGACCAGGCACAATCGATCGTTGTCGGCTCGAGCACCGGCGAACAGGCGCCAACCATCGATCTCACCGACAAGTCGGCGGGGGAAGCGGCCTTTCTGACCACCGCAGGCGCCGTCGATGTGGATCCGAACATCCGGCAGATCGTCGAAGAGGAAACCGCCTCCCAGGTTGAGCGCGACCGTACAGTGATCAGCCGCTTGGTATTCTGGCGCGAGCAGGAGCCCTATGGATCCGTCGTCGATCCCGTGGGCGAGAGCCAGCGCATCCAGGAGAACATCGATCAGGGCAAGCCGATGACCGAAGGCGACACGCCCATCATCACGCGCAAGAAGAAGGGCCTGCTGGAAGGCATCTTCTGATCCGCTGACGCCAATGTGATGACGGAATTATCGACGGGCGCCGCTGCGACGGCGCCTGTTTGCGCTATATCTCCCACAGTCCCAACCGATCCCGCGGGCAATTCATGAAATTTTCGGCCATTCACACTCGGATCGCAGCGGCTCTGGCCGCCCTCATTCTCGGCAGTGCAGGCGCCGCCACGGCGCAGGCAAAGGTGTTCGATCCCCAGACCTTCACCCTGGCCAACGGCCTGCAGGTGGTGGTTGTGGAGAATCACCGGGCGCCCGTGGTCACCCATATGGTCTGGTACCGCTGCGGCGCCGCCGATGAGAAGCCGGGCAAGACCGGCATCGCCCATTTCCTCGAGCATCTTATGTTCAAGGGCACCAAGTCCGTGCCGCCCGGCGCCTTCTCCAACGAGGTGGCGCGTTACGGCGGCGACGAGAATGCCTTCACCACCGAGGACTACACCGCCTATTTCCAGTCGGTGGCGGTGGAGCATCTGGAGGACGTGATGCGGCTCGAGGCCGACCGCATGGCCAATCTGGTGCTCACCGATAAGGAAGTGCTGCCGGAGCGTGACGTGATCCTGGAAGAGCGCCGGCAGCGCATTGACAACGAACCGGGCGCGCGCCTGGCGGAAATGATGCGCGCCAGCCTGTACCTGAATCATCCCTATCGCATGCCCACTATCGGCTGGGAGAACGAGATGCGCGAGCTGACGACAGCGGATGCGCTCGACTGGTACGGCCACTGGTATGCGCCCAACAACGCGACATTGATCATTGCCGGCGATGTCACGCTGGAGCAGGTGCGCCCGCTGGCGGAAAAATACTATGGCGTGATCGCCAAGCGCGACGTGCCCCTGCGCAACCGGCCGCAGGAACCGGCGCAATTCGCACCGCGCCGGGTGACGATGGAAAGCGCCGAGGTGAAGCAGGGGCAATGGTCGCGCCAGTATCAGGCGCCAAGCTATCGCATCGGGCCCAAGGAAGAGGTCTATGCGCTGGAACTGCTCGCCGAAATCCTCGGCGGCAACACCAGCAGCCGCCTCTATCGCCGGCTGGTGGTCGATGACCGCATCGCCGCCAGCGCCGGCGCCTATTTCGATTCCGACGCCTATGATCTCGGCACCTTCAGCTTCTACGCAGTGCCGCCGCCGGGCACCGATGCCGCCACGGTCGAGAAGGCGACGGACGAAGAGATCGCCCGGCTGTTGCGAGACGGCGTGACCGAGGCCGAACTGGCGGCGGCGAAAAAGGCGCTGCTGTCCGATGCCATCAAGGCGCGGGACGGCATCGCGGCGCCGGCGCGCATCATCGGCACCAGCCTCAGCACCGGCAGCACCCTCGAGGATATCGAGGAATGGCCGGACCGCATCCAGGCGGTCACCACGGAGCAGGTGAAGACCGCCGCGGCGAAAGTGCTGCAGATCAACTATTCGGTGACCGGCACCTTGCTGCCGATCGGAGGCGCACAATGACCGGACTCCTCGCGATGATCGGCCGCTGCCCCCGCACCGCCGCCGCGCTTGTTCTCGCCGGCCTGTTCGCGCTTGCGTCGCCGGCCCGGGCGATCGAGCTGCAGCAAATCACCAGCCCCGGCGGCATCAAGGCCTGGCTGGTGGAGGACCACAGCATTCCCCTGATCTCGCTCAGCTTCGGCTTCCGCGGCGGCTCGGTGATGGATCCTCCGGGCAAGGAAGGCATGACCAGCCTGCTGGCCGGCTTGCTGGACGAGGGTGCCGGCGATCTGGACTCCGCTACGTTCCAGCGGCGGCTGAACGAGCTCTCCATCGATTGGCGCTTCGATGCCGGCATGGATGAATTCGGCGGCAGCGTCCGCACGCTGACCGAGAATCGCGATCAGGCCTTCGATCTTCTCCGGCTCGGCCTGACCCAGCCGCGCTTCGACGCCGATCCTGTGGAGCGGATTCGCGGCCAGCTCTTGAGCGTGATTGCCGGCGATATCAGCGATCCCGGCTCCATCGCCAGCCGCGCCTGGTGGCGCCTGGGCTATCCCGATCATCCCTATAGCCGACAGACCGGCGGCACCGAGGCGGGCCTGAAAGCCGTCACCGTTGACGATTTCCGTGCATATATGAAGCGCGTCTTCGCCCGCGACAATCTGATCATCGGTGTGGTCGGTGACGTCACCCCGGCGGATCTGGGCATGCTCCTGGACAAGACCTTCGGCGCGCTGCCGGAGAAAGCCGATCTGCCAGCCATCGCCGAGGCCGTACCGGTGGACGGCGGCACGACCGTCATCGTCGATCGCGACATCCCCCAGAGCGTGGTGCTGTTCGGCCATGAAGGCCTCAAGCGGCACGATCCCGATTTCTTCGCGGCCTATGTAATGAACTACATCCTCGGCGGCGGCGGTTTCTCGTCGCGACTCACAGAGGAGGTGCGCGAAAAGCGCGGCCTCGCCTATTCCATCGCCACCGACCTGGTGACGCTGGATCACACGGGCATCATCATGGGTCAGGTGGCGACGAAGAACGAAAGCGCCGGCGAGACGATCGACATCCTGCGGCGGGAATGGTCGCGGCTGGCGGTGGATGGGCCGACCGCTGAGGAGATCGCCGACGCCAAATCCTATATCACGGGTTCCTACGCGCTGCGCTTCTCCAGCAGCCAGCGCATCGCCGACATCCTGGTGGCGGTGCAGGAGCAGGATTTCGGCGCCGATTACTTCGTCAAGCGCAACAGCTATGTCGATGCGGTGACCGCCGACGACGTGAAGCGGGTGGCGAAACGGCTGCTCGATCCCGCGAAACTGCTGGTGGTCGTGGTGGGCAAGCCGGCCGGCGTGACGGCCACCGCGCCGGCGCCGGAAGGGTTGTTCTAGCGCGAATCAGGTCGGGCGATCGGCCCGGCCGCTGGTTGCGGCGGCCGCTGTCTGGTAGGATTCCGGCCGCTTCCCGATTCGCCCCCTCCCGCAAATTCGCAGGCTATCAGTCATGCCGATTCGCGTCCTTCCGCCTAATCTGGTCAACCGGATCGCCGCCGGCGAGGTGATCGAGCGGCCGGCTTCGGCGGTAAAGGAGCTGGTGGAAAATGCCATCGATGCGGGTGCGCAAAACATAGAGGTGACTTTACGCGACGGCGGCCGCGGCCTGATCGCCGTCGCCGATGATGGCCTCGGCATGACGCCGGCCGAACTGGCGCTGGCGGTGGAGCGCCACGCCACCTCGAAGTTGCCCGACGACGATCTCGTCAACATCGGCACCCTGGGCTTTCGCGGTGAGGCGCTGCCCTCCATCGGCGCCGTGGGCCGGCTCACCATCACGTCGCGCAAATCCGGCAGCGCCGAGGGTTGGCGAATTTCCGTCGATGGCGGCGCCAAGGGCGAGCCGGAACCGGCGGCGCTGTCGGCGGGCACGCGCGTCGAATTGCGGGATCTGTTCTACGCCACGCCGGCGCGGCTCAAATTCCTCAAGGCGGTGCGGACCGAGCTCGACCATGCCGCCGACATCGTCAACCGGCTGGCCATGGCCTATCCGAAGATCGCCTTCGCCTTGTTCGACGATACCCGTGCCGTCCTGCGCCATGGGCCTGCGGGCGATCTGCTGACCGATGCGGCGGCGGCGCGGCTGGCGCGGCTGTCCCAGGTGATGGGCCGCGATTTCGCCGACAATGCGCTGCCGGTGGATACCCTGCGGGAATCCGTGCGGCTCTCAGGCTATGTCGGCTTGCCGACGCTGAACCGCGCCACCTCGGCTCAGCAGTATCTTTTCGTCAACGGCCGGCCGGTACGCGACCGGCTGCTCCATGGTGCGGTGCGCGGCGCCTATCAGGATTTCCTCGCCCGCGACCGCCATCCGCTGGTGGCACTGTTCGTCGATCTGCCGGCGGAAGAGGTGGATGTGAATGTCCACCCGACAAAGGCCGAGGTGCGCTTCCGCGATCCCGGGCTGGTGCGCGGCCTGATCGTCGGCGCCTCCAAGCATGCCCTGGCGGCGGCCGGCCACCGCGCCTCCACCACCGTGTCCCTGGCGGCGCTGGGCAGCTTTCGCCCGGGCGAGCGGCCGCATTCGGCGGCGAATAGCTGGCGGCCGCAGCACGGGTCGGGGCCGCGCGGTTTCGGCGAACAGACCGCGGCGCTCTATGCGCCCTACGATCTGCCGTCGGTGGATCCGCGGACCACCGACATGTCGGGCCTGCACGCGCCGTCGGCGCCGCCCGCGGCCGACGGCGCTCCGGTTGCCGCGCATCCGCTGGGCGCTGCGCGGGCGCAGCTGCACGAGACCTACATCATCGCCCAGACCGCCGATGGCCTGGTGATTGTCGATCAGCACGCGGCCCATGAGCGGCTGGTCTATGAGCGCATGAAGGCGGCGCTGGCGCAGGCCGGCATTGCCCGTCAGGTGCTGCTGATCCCCGCCGTGGTGGAACTGGACGAGGCGGCGGCGCAGCGCATCGTCAACAGGCGCGGCGAACTGGCGGAACTCGGCCTGATGATCGAGGCGTTCGGCCCGGGCGCCGTCGTGGTGCGCGAGGTGCCGGCGCTGCTGGGCGCCACCGATGCCGCGGGGCTGATCCGGGACCTCGCCGACGAGCTGGCGGAGTTCGGCCAGGCGTTGAGCCTGAAGGAGCGGTTGGAGCAGATCTGCGGCACCATGGCCTGCCATGGCAGCGTGCGCGCCGGGCGTCGGCTGGCGCCGGCGGAGATGGATGCGCTGCTGCGGGAGATGGAGGCGACACCCCATTCCGGCCAATGCAACCACGGCCGACCCACCTATGTGGAGCTGAAGCTCTCGGATATCGAGCGGCTGTTCGGCCGCCGCTAGTTCGCCGCCATGTTCGGCAATCTCCGCGCCCTGCATCGCACAGTCTGGCTGCTGGGCATCGTCAGCCTGTTCACCGATCTCAGCACCTCGATTGTCGCCGGCTTGTTGCCGGGATTCCTCACAACGCAGCTTGGCGTCACCGTGGCCACGGTGGCTCTGATCGACGCCGTGGCGGAAAGCACAGCGTCCTTTGGCAAGCTGTTTTCCGGCGTGCTCAGCGACTGGGTTGGCCGGCGGAAAGAACTGGCCTTGTTGGGCTATGGCCTCAGTGGCCTCGGCAAGTTCTTGTTCCCCATCGCCGGCAATGCCGGCATGGTCCTCGGCGCGCGCTTCGCCGACAGGCTCGGCAAGGGGATTCGGGGCGCGCCGCGCGACGCCCTCGTGGCCGATGTCACGCCTTCGGCCGTGCGGGGCCTGGCCTTTGGATTGCGCCAGGCGCTGGATGAAGCGGGATCTCTGCTGGGGCCGCTGGTCGCCATGGCGTTGATGTGGCTGTTGCTGAACGATGTGCAGGCCGTGTTCTGGGTGGCCTGCATTCCGGCGGTGCTCTCGCTTGCGGTTCTCGGCTTTGGCGTGCGAGAGGAAGCGGCGCCGCGCGCGCCGGATGCCGGCAAATTCCCCCTGCGGATGGAAGCACTGCGAGGCTTGGGCGGCCGCTTCTGGTGGTTCATCGCCGTTCTCCTCATCCTGCTGTTGCCGCGGTTCACCGAAGCCTTTTTCCTGCTGCGTGGGCAGGAGCTCGGATTGTCCCAGGGCTTCGCGCCGGCGCTGCTGGCGGCCGTGGCGCTGATGACCACCTTCCTGACCGCGCCGGTGGGCAGCCTGTCGGATCGGATCGGCCGGTGGCCCTTGCTGTTCGCGGGCTTCGCTGCTCTTGCCGCAAGTCATATCGTGCTGGCCCTTGCAGGCGCGATCTGGGCGGCTTTCCTCGGCGCCGCGCTGGTCGGCCTGCATCTGGCGCTGACCCAGGGCGTGTTGGCGACGCTGGTGGCGGACATGGCCCCGCGCAATCTGCGCGGCACCGCCTTCGGCATATTTCATCTGGTGTCCGGCATTGCCCTCTTGGGGACGCTGGTCGGTGGGGAAATCTGGGATGCCTGGGGCTCGCCGGCCATGTTCTGGATCGCCGCGGCGGTGACTGGACTGGGCCTCGTGGCGCTGCTCCCCTTTGCGCGCCGTCGCGGCACGGAAGCGATCGCTGAGTGAACGGAACGTGACATGACGGCAAGGGACAGCAGCTCGCCGGTCTTCGCGCCTGGCCTGTTTGCCGGCAAGCATCTGCTGGTCACCGGCGGCGGTACCGGCATCGGCTTCGCCATCGCCCGGGAATTCGCCACGCTCGGCGCCCGCGTCACGATTGCCGCGCGCACGGAAGCGAAGCTGCAGGCGGCGGCGGATGAACTGCGCAAGCTTGGCGCCGACGCCGCGTGGCATCCGGTCAATATCCGCGACGAGGCGCAGGTTGAATCGCTGTTCGACGACGTGGCGCGCGACCGCGGCCTGCCGGATTTCCTGGTCAACAATGCCGGCGGGCAGTTCGCGGCGACGGCGCTGGATATCTCCGCCAACGGCTTCCGCGCGGTGACCGATCTCAATCTCCAGGGCACCTGGCAGATGTGCCGCGCCTTCGCCGAGCGTGCCATCGCCGCCAGCCGCGGCGGGCGGATCATCAATATCGTCTTCTCCGACATCGAGGGCGCGCCGCGCTTCGCCCATGCCGCCGCCGCCCGCGCCGCCGTGGTCAATCTGACCAAGACACTGGCGATGGAATGGGCGCGCGCGGGCATCCTGGTCAACGCCGTGGGGCCAGGCACCATCGATACCGAGGGCATCCGCCAATATGCCGAGGAAGATTCCGGCCGCGACGTGGCTGGCCTGCCGGTGCCGCGGCTGGGAACGCCGCGGGAAGTGGCGCTGGCAGTGGCCTATCTCTGCTCGCCCGCCGGCGACTATGTCACGGGTACGGTGCTGGTGGTCGACGGCGGCGCCGCGCTGACCAGCCGGCGGATGCCGGACTAGCCGGCCCCGCTTGTTAGTCGGCGACCGCCACGGCAGCGGCCGGCGCGGCAGTCGCGCGCACGGGGCGGCGCAGCAGCAGCAGCATCGGCAGCGCCGCCAGCACCACATACATCATCAGCCGGAAGTCGTTGAGATAGGCGATGGTGGCCGCCTGCTGTGTGACCATGGCGTTCAAGGCGGCGATCCCCTGCGGCGTCGACGGGTCTAGGAATGGCGGCAAAAGGCTGGGCGCCATCATGGGATTGAACGGCGAGATATGCTCGCCGATCTGCGCGTGATTGATCTGGGTGAATTGCGACAGCAACGCGGTGACGATGGAGACGCCGATGCTGCTGCCGAGATTGCGCATGAGGCTGAACAGGCCGGTCGCCTCCGTGCGCAGCTCCGGCGCCAGCGTGGCGAAGGTCAGCGCGCTCAGCGGCACGAAGATCAGGCCCAGCCCCAGCCCCTGGACGACGCCTGTGCGGATAATCGCCCACTGGCTGACATCGGTCGTGAATTCCGCCATCTCCCAAAGCGAGAGAGCGGTCAATGCCAGGCCGGCGAAGATCAGCACCCGCGCATCCACCCGGCCGACGATTCGTCCGACCACGATCATGGCGATCATGGTGCCGATGCCCCGCGGCGCCAGCACCATGCCCGTGGTGATCACGGGATAGCCCATCAGCCCCTGGAGGAACGGCGGCATCAGCGCCAGCGTCGCCAGCAGGATGATGCCGATGACGAAGATGAACAGCAGCCCGACCACCAGGTTGCGGTCCTTGAACAGGCGCGGCTCCAGGAAGGGCCGCTCCGCGGTCAGCATCTGCACCAGGAACAGGTAGATGCCGAGGCCGGCGAGGCACGCCTCGAGAATGATCTCGGTGGATCCGAACCAGCCCTGCACCTCGCCGCGATCCAGCATCAATTGCAGCGCGCCGATGCCCAGGCTCAGCATGGCAAAGCCGAAGAAGTCGAAGCCGCGGCCGGCGTCGCGCTTGGTCTCCGGCACGAAGCCGAGGATGCCGAAGAAGGCCATCAGGCCGAAGGGCAGGTTGATCAGGAACACCCAGCGCCAATCGTAGTATTCCGTGAGATAGCCGCCCAGCGTCGGGCCCAGGATCGGACCGACCATCACGCCGACGCCCCAGAGCGCCATGGCCGAGCCATGCTGCTCCCGGGGATAGGTGTCCAGCAGCACCGCCTGGGACAGCGGCACCAGGGCGGCGCCGAATACGCCTTGCAGCAAGCGAAAGGCGACCATCTGCGGCAGGGTCTGCGCCAGGCCGCAGAGCAGCGACGCCAGGGTGAAGCCGGCGACGGCGAACAGAAACAGGCGCTTGCGGCCGAAGCGCGCCGCGAGAAATCCGGTCGGCGGCGTCATGATGGCGGCGGCGACGATGTAGGAGGTCAGCACCCAGCTGATCTGTTCCTGGGTGGCCGACAGGCTGCCCTGCATGTGCGGCAGCGCGACATTGGCGATGGTGGTGTCCAGCGCCTGCATGATTGTCGCCAGCATGATGGAGACGACGATCATGCCGCGGTGGGCGGGCGCCGCTCCAGGGACCGCCTGGGCGGCACCCGCGGCGGCGTTTGTCATTGGTCGACTCCCATCCAGGCCAGGGCCGAGCTGATCGGGCTGGGCAGGATGCGGTGATAGCCGGTGTCGATCTCGATGACCGCGCTCATGCCCGCGCGCAGCGGCGGCTGGCCGGGCCGGTCGGCGATCTCCAGCCGCACGGGAATCCGCTGTACCACCTTCACCCAGTTGCCGCTGGAGTTCTGCGGCGGCAGCAGGGCGAACTCGGCGCCCGTCGCGGCGCTGATGCTGCCGACCGTCGTGGTCCAGGTCGTGCCGGGATAGGTGTCGATCTCAACCGACGCCGTCTGCCCCGGGCGCACATGGGTCAGGTCGGTTTCCTTGAAGTTCGCCTCGACCCAAAGATGGTCGGTCTCCACCAGGCTGAAGATCGGCGTGCCGGTCTTGATGTAGTCGCCGGGCCGCAAGGTCAGGTTGGTGATGATGCCGTTGGCGGGCGCATGGATCTCCGTGCGCTGCAGGTCCAGCGCCGCCTGGTCCCGCGCCGCCTGGGCGGCGAGATAGCGCGCATGCTGCTCCGGCGGCGCATCGGCCTGGCCGCCCAGCTCGGCGAGAATGGCGGCCAGCTCCTGTTCCAGCGCCGGCAGTTCCTGCCGCGACGTGGTCAGGTTGTGGCGCGCCTCGTCGAGCTGGGTCTGCGCGGCGATCTGGCTCTTCGCCATCTTCTCGTAGATGCCGAGCTCCTGCTCGTAGAAAGCGATGTTCTCCTGCGCCATCACGATCTCGGACTGCTTCTGGCGATAACTGGCCTCCTTGGCCAGGATGCCGTCGCGGGTGGTCTTGAGCTGCGCCTCGGCCTGCGCCAGCGCCAGGCGGAAGGGCTGCGGGTCGACCTGGAACAAGAGCTGCCCGGCCGCGACATGGTCATTGTCGGCGACGGCGACAGCCTCCACCTTGCCGGAGATCTCGGCGCTGATGGCGGCGATGTCGGCCTTCACATAGGCGTTGTCGGTCGAAACGTAGCGCGCGCCCGTGATGTAGAAATAGCCGCCGCCGATCAGCAGCGCGAGCGGCCCGAGGATCAGCAGCAGCGGCCGCAGCCGGCGCATCAGGGGACGGCGCGGCGGCGGGCTCACCGCCGGCGTAGGTTCGGAGACGGCCGGGGCGGCCATGTCCGTTGCCTTTGATATTGCGTTCATGCTTGCACCTGATTGCCGCTAGCGGGCGGCCCGGCGCGGGCGGCGCATCCGCCCCCGCGCTGATTCATGGTTTTCGATTTCACCAGTCTGGCTGGCGGTTTCCCGCTCCGACAGGTTGGCCTTGATCTTGATTAAACTGTCGATCAGCGCGTCATGTTCCGCTGATGAAACGCCGGCGAGCGCCTCGGCCCGTGTGGCGGCGCCCAGCACCTGCATCTTCTCCAGGAACTTCCGGCCGGTGGCGGTGATGAACAGCAGCCGTACGCGGCGATCGGCCGCATCCAGCCGCCGCTCGATCCAGGCGGCGGCCTCCAGCTTGTCGAGCTGATGCACCAGGGTGATCGGCTCGATCTCCAGGATATCGGCCAGCGCCGCCTGGTTGATGCCCTCGTTGCGCGACAGATGGGCCAGCACCGACCATTGGGCGCGGGTCAGGCCGATGGTCCGCGCGCGCCGGTCGAACCGCTTGCGCAGCAGTCGCGAAACGTCATGCAGGAGAAAACCCAGGCTGCGTTCGGGATTGCGGCCGCTCATGGCAATATCGTATATGTTGCTTATGATAAGGTAACTTATGATAACCGGGCGGCGGAATCAAGGCGCTGCGCAAGATTGTCGCACGCGGCGGCGCAGGCTAACTCTGGGGATTTAAGGGATTTTTCTTGGAGGATGGTTAGGCCGTCCGGCCCGTCGCGCTTTACCGCACCTTGCGCACCTGATTATATGCGCGCCGCTCAGAAATTCCGGGAGACTCCCCATCACCGCTTCAGCAGCCCATCGGACAGCAGGCGATCACATCGCGCGCGGGATTGCCTTCGCGCTGATCGCGTTCTCAATATTCTCCTGCGCCGATGCGGGGGTCAAATGGCTGACCGAGCGCTATTCGGTGTTTCAGATCATCTTCGTCTCCAACCTGTTCACGCTGATCCCCGTCGCATTGCTGATCCGGCACGAGGGTGGTCTGCACAAGCTTAAGCCGCGCCATCCCTGGCTGGTGGGGCTGCGCTCGATCCTGCTGGCGATCGACATGGTGCTGGTGTTCTACGCCTTCGTCGAGCTGCCGCTGGCCGATGCCTATGCGCTGATCTTCGCCGTGCCG
>DATKFM010000192.1:0-13022 GCA_035544395.1 Verrucomicrobiia bacterium | reverse complement strand
TCTACTGGTTCTTCCGCAGCCGCGAGCATTTGCTGGACCTGCTGCTGGAACGCTGGCGCGACGGCAACACCCGCGTCATCGTCGAGAAGGCAGCCGCCCCCGCGGCCACCATCACCCAGGGAGTACTGAACATCTTCATCTGCTGGATGGATGAAAGCCTGTTCGATCCCCGGCTGGATTTCGCCATCAGGGAATGGGCGCGGCGCTCAGGCCATGTGCGCCGCGCGGTGGATCAGGCCGACGATGAGCGGGTCGACGCAATCAAACGCATGTTCATTCGCCACGGCTTTCGCGAGCGCGATGCTTTCATCCGGGCGCGCGTGCTTTATTTCATGCAGATCGGGTACTACTCGCTGGATCTGGAGGAATCACAGGCCACGCGCCTGGACTATGTCGCCGACTATCTCCGCGCGTTCACCGGGCGGGAGCCGACGCGCCAGGAAGTCTCGACCTTCGCCAAGGCTTATAAGCGCCGCTGAGGCGGGCCAGAGGAATCAATTGAGTTTGCGGAAATGGCCTTCCCGGCCTCCTCGGCACAGCGGAGGTCACCTGGACGGCGGCCCTTCGTGAAACGAGCGTGAATCAAGGGTATAGACGCTGCAAATCATGCAGAAGTACGCCGCTGTGAACTTTTGCCCTTGTGCGCTTCGTCACATCCCCGGGCAATAAAAAGCGGCGACATCTCCATCCCAGTTAGCAGGCAGCCCAGATTCGGGTAGAATGACCGGTAAGAAAAAGCGCGGATAGGACACCCCGCCAGCCGGTCTGCGCGATAGAGGGAGAATGAGGTTGGACATGCAAGCACAGCATATTGTTGCGCTGAGCCGCAGCATCATGTTGCCGCGGCGCGCGCTCATCATCGGCGGTTTCTTGTTTGCGGCGTTGCCTTCGGAACCTGCAGCGGCGGGCGAGCCGGTGGCCGTGGTCGAGCAGATCGCAGCGCCGAGCACCGGGCTGCAATTCATGGACTTCGTGGAAGTCGGCCGGCTGATCAAGTTGCGGGCCGGCGAAACCATGAGCCTCGGTTACTTCGGCTCCTGCATCCAGGAGCAGATCGTCGGCGGCTCGGTGCAGATCGGCACCAACCAGAGCAATGTCGACGGCGGCGAGGTGCAACGGCAGCAGGTGGAATGCGATGGCGGCCGGCTGCAGCTCGATGCCAGCAGCAACGACTCCAGCGGCGTGCTCATACTCCGCAGTATCGAACCGGCCACCACCACCGCCAGCGGCGGCGATGGCGCTCTGCCCGCGGCCGAGTTGACGCTGTTCCACACCCAGCCGATCATCGGCATCAGCATTCCGAACTCGCTGCTGCGGATCGAGCGGCTGGATGCATCGGAACCGCGGCTGGAGATGCGCATCGAGGCCCGCTATCTCGATCTCGCCACAACGGCAAATGCCCTGACGCCCGGCGGCCTCTACAAGGCCGAGGCGGTCGGACATTCGATCACTTTCCGCGTCGATCCCAAGGCAGCGGCGGGCGGCGGTCCCGTCATCGGCCGGCTGCTTTACCTCTAGCCGGATGCGGCTGCGCGATCTCGTCGTCACGGCGCTCGCGACGCTGATCGCGGTCGTCTGGCTGACGCTGCCGATGATTGAGCGGCTGAACGGCCTGTCCCTGGACATGCTGTTCTGGCTCCGCGACGCCGCTTTCGGCGTGCGCCATGACATGCAATCCTCGCCGGTCGCCGTTATCGCCCTGGATGAGGAGACCTACCGGCAACCGGCATTCCGCGATCTGCCCAGCGCCATGTGGACGCCGCAGCTCGCCAAGGTGCTGAACGCGGCGGTAGCTGCCGATGCCCGCGTCGTCGCCTTTGACGTGATCATGCCGATCTCCCTGGAAAAGCACGTGCCGGGCTTCGACCGGGAATTCCTGGTGGCGCTCAACATCGCCGCCACCCAGGGCAAGATAATCCTCAGCAAGGTGCAGCACCGGCAGAAGCCGATCAGCCCCTTCCCCGCCTACAGCTATGCCGTCGGTCATCAGGAGAATATCCGCGCCGCCAATCTCAGCGAGGATTCCGACGGCGCGATCCGCCGCGTGCCGCTGCTCTTCCGCAGCGAGGATCTGCAGGCCGGGGGCCGCATCGATCCGTCGCTGGCGCTGGAAATCGCCGCCCGCTATCTCGGCGTGCGGCCCGGCCTTGCGGAGGACGGCACGATCAAGCTGGGCGACGACGTGGTGCCGGGCTCGGAGGCCCAGGGCATGCTGGTCAATTTCGACGGCGGCCAGCAGATTCCGACCTACTCCCTGGCCGATCTCTATGCCTGCGCCCAGGAAGGGAAGGGCGAATTCTTCCGCGAGCATTTCGCCGGCAAGGCGGTGCTGATCGGCGCCGCGCTGGATGTCGAGGACCGGCGCCTGACCTCGAAGCGCCTGATCCCGGCGCCTGACGGCAGCGGCCTGGGCGAGCGCTGCAGCCTGCCGATCCCCGCGGGCTTCTATGACCCCAGCCATGTCCGCGACACCATCCCCGGCGTGCTGATTCATGCCCAGGCGGTGAATGATCTGATCCGCCATGAAGTATTGCGCGAACCGCCTATGGCCTGGCGGCTGGCGCTGCTGTTTCTGCTGGTGTTCGGCGCCGGCTGGCTGACCATGCGCCGGGCACCGTTCCGCGCCGGCCTGCTGTTATTCGGCAGCGCCATCGTCTGGACGGCGGTCTGCACGCTGTTTTTCCAGCACAATATCCTGCTGCCGCTGTTCGGGCCGATGTTCGGCAGCGGCCTCGCCTTCGCCTGGCTGCTGGGCTACCGCTTCGTGGTGACCGACCGCCTGGGCCGCCAGATTCGCCAGGCCTTTGGCTTCTACCTGCCGGCGGCCATTATCGACCGGATGGTGGCGGATGGGCAAAGCCCGAAGGTCGGCGGCGAAGTCCGCCGGGTCACCGTCATGTTCTCGGACATCAAGGGTTTCACCGAGATCGCCGAGGGGCTGTCGCCGACCGATCTGGTCAAGCTGCTCAACGCCTATCTCGAGGCGATGACCGAGATCGTCGAGGCCCATGGCGGCATCGTCGACAAATATGTCGGCGACGGAATCGTCGCCATGTTCGGCGCCCCGGCTGAAGACCCCGAGCAGGCGCTGCATGCGGTGCAGGCTGCATTGGCCTGCCGCAACCGCGATTTCCGCTCGCCCTTTTTCCGCGAGATCATTGGCGAACGCGAACTGCGGACGCGCATCGGCATCAACACCGGCGAAATCATCGTCGGCAACATAGGCTCGCGGCAGCGATTGAACTACACGGTGATGGGCGATGCGGTGAACCTGGCCGCTCGCCTCGAGAGTGTGAACAAGCTCTACGGGACCTCGGTCCTCGTCAGCGAAGCCACGATGACGGCTTGCGGCGCTGCCGTCGCCTTCCGCGAGATCGACCATGTGCGGGTGATCGGCCGCCAAGCTCCGGTGCGGATCTTCGAGCCATTGGTCATGCAGGAAGATGTCACCGTCGAGCATCAGGATCTGGAGAGCCGGTTCGCCTTCGCCCTCTGCGAATTCCGGCGCCGCGACTTCGACGGGGCAGCCGCGGCCTTCCGGGACCTGGCGACGGCCATCCCGGCCGCCGGCGCCTTTGCCCGCCGCGCTGCCGCCTTTGCCGCCGCCCCGCCACCGCCGGATTGGACGGGCATCTATGATTTGGAGCAGAAATAGGACCCGTTGGCCCCGCTACCCCTATGAATCCAAAGGAAATCAACCGACTAGCCAAGACATGCCAATTCTATTAAAATTATGCCCCTTATCAGGCAGGGAAGGTCATTCCGTGAAACTCTGCGCGGTCGCGTGCGTGGTTTTTCTCGCGTTGCTGACGATAGTCGGCGCGCGCGCGGAGACGCCCGAGAAGCGCCTGGCGCTGGTGGTCGGCATTGGCGCCTACGAATTCGCCACCGCGCTGCCGAATCCGCCCAACGATGCCAAGGCCATGGGCGACGCGCTGATCGATCTCGGCTTCGAGGTCTACAGCGTTCTCGATCCCAACAAGCGCGATCTCGAAACCAGCTTGCGTGATTTCGGCCGCAAGGCGTCGGAAGCCGATCTCGTGATGATCTTCTTCGCCGGCCATGGCGTGCAGGTGAACGGCCGCAACTATCTGGTGCCGATCGACGCCAAGCTCGAGGATCCGCGCGACCTTCCGTACGATGCTGTGCCGCTGGAGCTGTTTCTCGGCGCAATGTCCGAAGCGAAGGTGGCGGGCATCACCATCATCGACGCTTGCCGCGACAATCCTTTCGTTGATCGCCTGAGCGCCCGTGCCGATGGCACCACCGAAGTCAAGGCCGGCCTGAGCCGAGTCGACGATGTGCCCAGCGGCACGATCATCGCCATGGCGACGCGCGCCAACGGCGTCGCCGAGGACGGCAATGGCGCGCACAGCCCCTATACGACGGCGCTGCTGCAGGAGCTGAAAGAGCCGGGCGTCGAGCTGCGGCTGTTCTTCGGCAAGGTCGCCGACACCGTGAAGGCGATGACCAAGAACCGTCAGGAGCCTTATGTAGCGGGCACGCTCGGCGGCACGCCTGTCTATCTCAATCCGCTGCCGCCGAACCAGATGCCGGTCGCGACCCGCGGCCTGGTGGTCAAGGTATTCGATTCCGCCGGCGCGACGCCGCTCGGCATTCCCGCGCCCACCGACCCCGACAAATCGGACCGGCTTGTGGTTCGCATCACCGCGCTCCCGGCGGGCGGACAGGTGAAACTGTTCGATCGTGTCGTGCTCATCGGCGATCTCTTGACGGCCGAGCAGTTGAAACAGGCGGCGTTTGCCCCCGATGGCAAGACCGTCGGCGATGTCGGCGCGCTCGAATATCAGGTCAGCGACGATCGTGGCGGCTCGGATGTGGGCAGCGTGGCGGTCTATATCCAGCAATCCAACAAGGCGCCGGCGGTGGTTGCCACTACCACCGTCCAGACAATGCGCAATCCGTTGAACCTGCAGCCGCCCACCGATCCGGACGGCGATACCATGACGATCACCGTGACGGCGGTGCCGGCCAAGGGTGCGATCCATGATGGCCCGACGATCCTGGCCAAGGGCGACCGCATCGACGTCGCAGCGCTCACCCGCCTGACCTACGATCCCGAAGATGCAGCGCCAGGAGCCGCCGGAACTTTCAGCTATTCGGTGGATGACGGCCGCGGCGGCACATCGCTTGCCAGCGTCAGCATCAATGTGAACGAGGGTGCCGCACCTTCGGTCGCCCAGATGGCGGCGGCCCCGGTTGTTCCCGACACCGTGCGCGGCATTGCCATCGTCCCGGTGTCCGGCCGCTACATCGCCCGCAGCGACGCCAATGTGCGCGACGAGCCGAACTCCTCGGCCAAGCGTATCGACCGGATCGCCAAGGGCACGGAAGTGCAGGTGCTGGGCAAAGCCGAAGGCGTCAACTGGTTCTCCGTCGCGACCGCCGCTGGCGATGTCGGCTTCGTCGCCAGCGAATTGCTGGAGCCCGCCCCGCCGACGCCGGAATCCGTGGCGCCCGCCGCGGCGGCGCCGGCAGAAGAGCAAGCCGTCGCGCCCGCGGAAGGATCAGAGCAAACCGCCATGCTGCCTTCGGCCGTGCCGGAAGCGCCGCCCGCGGGTGCGGCCAATGAATTCTCCGATTGCGAGGATTGCCCCACCTTGGTCGCGGTGCCCGGCGGCGAGTTCGTCATGGGCAGCGACAAGGGCGACGCCAGCGAGCGGCCGCCCCATCGCGTCGCCGTGAAGCCGTTCGCCCTGGGCAAGGTCGAGGTCACCGTTGCCGAATGGCGCGCCTGCGTCGAGGCCGGCGGCTGCGAAGCCATCTCGCAGATGAACACGGCCGACGATGCGCTGCCGATGCTGAACGTCTCCTGGGACGATGCGGCCGCCTACGCCAAGTGGCTGAGCGAGAAGACCGGCAAGAAATATCGCCTGCCCAGCGAATCCGAATGGGAATATGCCGCCCGCGCCGGCACCAAGACGCCCTACTGGTGGGGCGACAAGGTCAGCGCCGAGTATGCGAGCTGCAGGGATTGCGGCGGCGAATACTCAAAGCTGTCGCCGCCCAGCGACGTGTCGCTGAAGGCGAATCCCTTCGGCCTCGTCAGCATGAGCGGCGGCGTGTCCGAATGGGTCTTGGATTGCTGGCATAGCAACTATGAAGGTGCTGCCGACGACGGCAGCGCCCGCGTCGAGGACTCCTGCGCCCGGCGCGTGCTGCGCGGCGGCTCCTGGCGCGACGACCACAAGCACATCACCGCTTCCAGCCGTGGTTTCTACGACCACGATGTGCGCTATCTCTACAACGGCTTCCGCGTCGCGCTGGAAATCGAATAGCCGCGGCGAACGCCGCGCGCGCTACTTCACGGTGATCGTGATCTTCTTCGAATAGAGCGGCGGATCCAGGGGGATGTGATCCTTGTCGCCCATGATCAGCTGAAGGGTGTGCTTGCCTGGTGCCAGCTGGATCACGGTTTCTGTCTGGCCCTTGCCGAAATGCAGATGATGCTCGTCGCTGGGGATCGGTTCGTCGAACGGCGGCAGATCGGTGTCGATCAAAAGGTGATGATGGCCGGTGTTGGCCGTGTCCACGCCCGCCGGCGCGACGCCCATATTGCGCAGGCCGAACCAGACCCGGATGTCCCGCTTCTTGATCACCTCGCCGTCATTCGGCCAGCCGATATAGAGCTCGGCGGCCGGGTCCCGCTTGGTCGTTCCCGCGGATACCGCCGCCGCACCGGCGACAAGCGCCACCATGGCAATCGCTGAAATCAGTAGGCGCATTTTTTATCTCCCTGCTGTCGCCGTTTCCACTTGGGAAAGCCGGCGGCTGTGGCGGCCTGTTCAGGGCACCACGACGGTGATTTTTTCTGAGTAGACCGGCGGATTGTGCGGCGTGTGATCCGCATCACCCAGCAGGAGCTGCAGAGTATGCGTGCCCGGCGCGAGCTCGATGCGCGCCTCCGTCTGGCCCTTGCCGAAATGCAGATGATTGCTGTCGTTCGGGATCGGCTCGTCCAGCGCCGGCAGATCGGCATCGATGATCAGATGATGATGGCCTGTGTCGGCCTTCGCCACGCCGGCCGGCGCGATGCCCATATTGATCAGGCCCATGCGCAACCAGAACTTGCCGCCCTTGATGACAGTCCCGTCCCGCGGCCAGATGATGTAGACCTTCGCCCCATCGGGCGACGGCTCGGTCGCGAATGACGGCATCGCAATCGCGACAATCGCCGCAGCTACGGCAATTCGAAGTAACGCTGACATGGAGCACACTCCCCCAGCAACACAATGTCTTATTGCTTGAAATATCCGGCAATCATACTCCAGCCCGATACCCTGTAAAGCAGCTAGATCGGCCAGTGGCCGGTATGGCCTGTGCGCGCTCCTTTTGGGCCAGACCAATGGCACTGGCGAAGTCCGGCAGGCCGATGGTACTCATGATCGCATTGAACTCCACGACCCACAAAAGCACGGCGCAAGCCCGCGGGGACGGTGACCATGGCGACTATCAGGCTGACGGCGGCCCAGGCAACGGTGCGTTACCTGGCGGCGCAACGGACCATTCTCGATGGCGCGGAGGCGCCGCTCTTTGCCGGCGTCTGGGCGATCTTCGGCCATGGCAATGTGGCCAGCCTGGGCGAGGCGCTGTACCAGGCGCGGGAATCGCTGCCGACTTTCCGTGCGCATAACGAGCAGGCGATGGCGCTGGCCGCCGTGGCGTTCGCCAAGGCAAAGCGGCGCAGGCAGATGATGGCATGCACGAGTTCGATCGGCCCCGGCGCGACGAACATGGTCACGGCAGCCGCCGTCGCCCATGTGGACCGCCTGCCGCTGCTGCTGTTGCCCGGCGACGCCTATGCCAGCCGCCGGCCAGATCCGGTGCTGCAGCAGATCGAGAACTTCGGCGATCCCACGGTCACCGCCAACGATTGTTTCCGGCCCGTGTCGCGCTATTGGGATCGCATCACGCGGCCGGAACAGTTGCTGGCTTCGCTGCCCCGCGCCGTGCAGGTGCTGACCGATGCCGCCGAATGCGGGCCGGTCACGCTCTGCATGTCCCAGGATGTGCAGGCGGAGGCGTTCGACTATCCGGAAGCGTTTTTCGCGCCCCATGTGACGCGGCCGCGCCGCCTAGCCGCCGATCCGGCGGAGCTGGCGGTGGCGGTGGAGCTGCTGCGTGGCGCCCAGCGGCCGCTGATCGTCGCCGGCGGCGGGGTGCTCTATTCGGAGGCGGAGGCGGCGTTGCAGGCCTTCGCCGCGCGCCATGGCATTCCCGTCACGGAAACCCAGGCGGGGAAGGGCGCCTTGCCCTGGGATCATCCATATAATGCCGGGTCCATCGGCGTCACAGGCGCCAGCGCCGCCAACGCCCTGGCGCAGGACGCCGATGTGCTGTTGGCCATCGGCACGCGGCTGCAGGATTTCACCACGGGATCCCGCGCGCTGCTGCCGGGCAAGGCGCGGCTGATCCAGCTCAACGTCGCTGCCTTCGATGCGGGCAAGCACGGCGCGGTGCCGCTGGTGGGTGATGCCAAGCGCACGCTCGAGGATATTGGCGTCGCGCTCGGTTCCCACATGGCGCCGCAGGCCTGGCGCACGAAGGCGCAGTCGCTGGGCAAGGAATGGCATGGCGCCGTCGACCGCGCGACCGCCGCGACCAATGCCGATCTGCCGTCGGATGCGCAGGTTCTGGGCGCGGTGAACCGCAAAGCCGGGCCGAAGGACATCATGGTCTGCGCCGCCGGTGGCCTGCCGGGCGAGCTGCACAAGCTCTGGCGCACCGCGACTCCCGGCGGCTATCACCTGGAGTACGGCTATTCCTGCATGGGCTACGAGATCGCCGGCGGCCTCGGCGTGAAGATGGCCCATCCGGACCGCGAGGTCTTCGTGCTGGTGGGCGATGGTTCCTACCTGATGATGAATTCGGAGATCGCCACCTCGGTGATGCTCGGTCGCAAGCTGACCCTGGTGGTGCTTGATAACAGCGGCTTCGGCTGCATCAACCGGCTGCAGCGCGCCACCGGCGGCGAGTCCTTCAACAACCTGTTCGAACATGTCGATCACAAGGAGGGCGCTGCCGCGGTGGATTTTGCCGGCCATGCCAAGAGTCTCGGCGCGATTTCTGAGAAGGTCCAAAGCATCGCCGACCTGGAGCTCGCGCTCGGCCGGGCACGCGCGTCCAAGCAGACCTATGTCATCGTCATCGATACGGATCCGCTGGCGACGACCAAGGAAGGCGGCGCCTGGTGGGATGTGGCGGTGCCAGAAACTTCGGTACGCCCCGCGGTGCGCAAGGCGCGCGAGGATTATGTCGCGGCGATGACGCGGCAGAAGCTGGCATAGCGGCAACGGGCCTGCATCGATGAGCGCGGCGTCTCCGGGACCGGACCCGTCCCTGCATCATATCGTCATCGTCGGCGGCGGCGCCGGCGGTCTGGTGCTGGCGACCAAGCTCGGCCACCGCCTCGGCAAGCGCAAGCGGGCGCGCATCACCCTGATCGATACGTCCCTGACTCATGTGTGGAAGCCGCTGCTCCATGAGGTCGCGGTCGGCACCCTGGATTCCCACAAGGATGACGTGATCTATCTCGGCCATGCCAAGGGCCATCATTTCAACTTCCAGCAGGGGCGGATGGACGGTCTGAATCGGAGCAAGCGCGAGATCATGCTGGCGCCCGTGGAGTTCGAGGGCCATGAGATCATTCCCCGTCGTACGCTCGGCTATGACACGCTGGTCATCGCCATCGGCGGCATCTGCAACGATTTCGGCACGGCCGGCGTGAAGGAGCATTGCCAGTTCCTGGACACCCATGAGCAGGCGGAACATCTGCAACGCCTGCTGCTGAATGCCTGCCTGCGCGCCCATCTGCAGCAGGCGCCCCTGGCGGAAGGACAGCTCAATGTGGCGATCGTCGGCGCCGGCGCCACCGGCGTGGAGCTCGCGGCGGAGCTGCACAAGGCGGCGCGCCAGCTCGTGAATTACGGCCTCGACCGCATCGATCCCGAACGGGACGTGAAGATCAGCCTGATCGAGGCCGGGCCGAGGGTACTGCCGGCCCTTCCCGAGCGCCTGTCGAAGGCGACGTTGAAGGAGTTGGAGCGGCTGAAGATACAAGTCTTTGTGAATGAGAAAGTTGTCGAGGCGACGGACAAGGGCATCAAGACCCAAAGCGGCCGGTCCTTTCCGGCGGAATTGAGAGTCTGGGCCGCCGGCGTCAAGGCGCCGGATTTCCTGCAGGGGATTGACGGGCTGGAGTCGAACCGCGCCAACCAGCTGGTGGTGGATCAAACACTGAAGACCAGCCGCGACGACAACATCTTCGCCCTCGGCGACTGCGCGTCATGTGCGGTGCCGGGCAGCGACAAGCCGGTGCCGCCGCGGGCCCAGGCCGCCTATCAGCAGGCGCTGTTGCTGGCGAAGAACCTGCCGGCACGGCTGCAGGGCCGGCCGATGCGGCCCTTCGTCTATCGCGACTATGGCTCGCTGATCTCCCTCAGCTACAGCAGCGTCGGCAGCCTGATGGGCAATCTCCTGGGCACCGTGATGATCGAGGGCTTCCTGGCGCGGCTCACCTATCTCTCGCTCTATAAGAAGCATCAGCTTGCGCTGCACGGCCTCATCTGGGTGATGCTGGCGACGCTGATCAATCTGATCCGGCTGAAGACCGAGCCGCGGCTGAAGCTGCATTGATCCGGGAATGAAGGGCCGAACATGACGGAAGTGACCTGCGTGCTGGACGCCAAGGCGGTGCTGGGCGAAAGCCCGTTCTGGTCGGCGCGGGAGAATGCGCTCTACTGGGTGGATATTCCGGCGCCGGCGCTGCATCGCCTGGATCTGGCGTCGGGCGCGCTCAAGACCTGGAAGATGCCGGAGACCATCGGCTGTCTCGGCCTGCGGGCCAAGGGCGGCGCGGTCGTGGCGCTGCGCAACGGCTTCCACTTCTTCGATTTCGACAGCGGGCGCCTGACCGCGGTCATCGATCCCGAAGCGAATGTGACCACCAACAGATTCAACGACGGCAAGGTCTCGCCCGATGGCCGCTTCTGGGCCGGCACCATGGATGACGAGCAGCTCAAGCGGCCGCTGGGGGCGCTCTACCGCCTCGATCCCGATGGCTCCTGCCACAAGATGGTGGCGGACCTGATCGTCTCCAACGGCCTCGCCTGGAGCGCCGACGGCAGGACCATGTTCCACTCCGACTCCAAGGGGCAGGTGATCTGGAAGTACGATCATGATCCCGCTACTGGCGACATTACCAATCGCCGGGAGATTGCGCGGCCCACGGAGGAAATCGGCCGGCCTGATGGCGCTGCCACGGATATGGAAGGCTATTATTGGAGCGCCGGCATCTCCTCCGGCATGCTCAACCGCTGGTCACCCGATGGCAGGCTGGACCGGCAGATCCCCATGCCCTGCACATCGCCCACCATGCCCTGTTTCGGCGGTCCGGACATGAAGACGATCTACGTCACCTCGCTGCGCCACAATGTCAGTGCCGAACGATTGGCGGCCAAGCCGCTGTCGGGCGGCATCTTCGCGCTGCGCGTCGACGTGCCGGGCGTGCCGGTCGCGATGTTCAGGGGTTAGGTATGAGTTGTACTCAAGGCTGTGTAGAACTTGTCGGTGAGGGGCCGGCGCTGATAGAGCGGCATGCAAATACGTGGATGCAGTATGGCGGAGTCGCCGGGCGTTCTGCTCCTCGTCGTCGGTTTCATCACTTCGACTGTGGTGCTCCACACCCTCACCCCGCCACATTCGCTGGACGCGAATGTGCCATCGCTCTCCCGCAGAGCGGGAGAGGGGTCCGTTGTGATTTACCTGATACACGGATCTTGTGCGTGGCGGAGCTCGTGCCGTGCCCCTAAACATCTGCATGGTCGGCTATGGCATGATGGGCGTCTGGCATTCCGAGGCGCTGAGGAAGACCGATGCCGTGCTGCATACCGTCGTCGGCCGCCGTCCCGAGGCGGCGAAGGAATTTGCCGAACGCTACGGCTACAAGAAATGGACGCTGTCGCTGGACGAGGCGCTCGCCGATCCCGCCGTCGATGTCGTGATCGTCGGCAGCCCCAGCGAGCAGCATGAGGCGCAGGCCATTAAATGCCTTGCCGCGGGCAAGCACACGCTGATCGAGATTCCCGTGGCGATGACCCTGGCCGGCGCCGAGCGGGTGATCGCCGCCGGGGAGAAGAGCGGCAAGACCTACGGCCTCTGCCATCCCATGCGCTTCCGCAGGGAACGCGAAGCGCTCCGCCAGCGCATCCGCGCGGGCGAGGAGAAGATCCGCCATATCGCCGGCCGCTTCTTCATCAAGCGGCTCGTGAATATCGGCGCCACCGGCTACAAGCGCAGCTGGAGCGACAACATCCTCTGGCACCATTTCTGCCATTTCGTCGATTTGGGGATGTTCCTGTTCGACGGCACGCCGATCCGCCGCATCCAAAGCCATCTTGGCCCGCTGCACCCGACCACCGGCATCCCCATGGAATGCATCGTCATCGTGGAGACGGAGGCGGACCAGACCCTGCTGGTCCATGGCTCCTACCACGCCACCTACCGCTTCTATGACAAGCTGATCGTCACCGACCGGGATACATACTTCTACGACATCCTCGCCGGCACATTGCGCACGGAAGCAGGAAGCGCACCGATAGAGGCCGAGCAGGACAACTGCGCCCGGGTGATCTTCGATTTCCTCGACGCGGTGAAGGCCGGCCGCCAGCCTCTGGTCTCCGGTCCGTCGGTGCTGCCGGCCATGACCGTGCTGCAACTGGTGCAGGATCAATGGGACGCGAAATACGGCGCGCAAGCCATTCCTGGACGGCCCCTCTCCTAGGTGCGAAGATTCGCGCAGCACGGATTGTGAGCAGAGCATAGCGAATGCGCGAGAACCGGATTCGAAACCTGTGGCGCGAGGACAAGGCTGTGGTGAATGGCTGGCTCGCCATCCCCAGCACTTTCTCCGCTGAAACCATGGCCCATCAGGGCTGGGACTCCCTGACCATCGACATGCAGCATGGCGTCGTCGATTACCAGATGGCGGTCAACATGCTCAC
>DATKFM010000191.1:0-10077 GCA_035544395.1 Verrucomicrobiia bacterium | reverse complement strand
CGGGTTCCAATTGCAGCAATGCCGCGGCCTGTGGCGATACGCTGGATGAGACCAATTCCGGCGACAACCAGATGGGTGACTCCGGTTCCGACCGCGAGCCGCGCGACGACAAGCGTTCGAAGTCGTAGAACACCGTCAATTAGTGTCAGCGTCGCTTAGGCTGTGGCACGTCAGCGGCGGCTAGATACGACAATAATTTCAATATTCCAGCGAGTTAGCAGCCCAGACTCGGCTTGGTGAGCCGGCCGGCCGCTGGCTATTTCTGCTGTGCATCCGGGTTTGACTCCGCGCATCTACAAGGTTAATTTCAGTGGTATGATAGGTATACCACTGCCGCTGGGAACAATCCGCCGCCGCAAGCTCTATGAGGAGGTTGCCGGCCGGCTGGAATCCCAGATCCATGAAGGTCATTACAACCCCGGCGATCAGCTCCCTTCCGAGCGCGAGCTGATGCTGATGTATGGCGTCGGCCGGCCGGCGATCCGCGAGGCGCTGTTCTCCTTGCAGCGCATGGGGCTGGTGGCGATCAACAGCGGCGAGCGCGCGCGAGTCACGCGGCCGACTCCGCAAGTGATGTTCGAGACCTTGTCGGGCGCCGCGCGTCACTTGCTGGCCGGCGCCGACGGCATCCGTCATTTCCAGGAAGTGCGCACCTTCTTCGAAGTCGGCCTCGCGCGCCACGCGGCCGAGCATGCCATGCCAGCCGATCTCGACGAATTGCGCCGGGCCTTGGCCGCCAACGAGGCGGCGATCGGCAATCCCACGGCGTTCGAGCGCACCGATGTCGCCTTCCACTATGTGCTGGCGCTGATTCCGCGCAACCCGATCTACATCGCCATTCATCAGGCGATCGCCGCCTGGCTGACCGAGCAGCGTCATGTCTCGCTGCAGCGCGAGGGGCAGAACGAGATCGCCTACCAGGCCCATCGCGCCGTGTTCGAGGCGATCGCCGCACGCGATGCCGACCGCGCCGAGCAGGTGATGCGCGGCCACATGGAACAAGTCATAAAAACTTACTGGGAAATAAAAGGAAGCACCGATGGGGGGATACGTGGTGATGGTGGAGTTCCGGCTTAAGCCGGGGATGTCCGAACGATTCCGCCAGATGATCAACGAGAACGCCCGCGCCTCGGTTCGTGACGAACCGGGCTGCCGGCAGTTCGACGTCGTCGTACCCGACGGCGAGCCCGACAGCATCTTCCTCTACGAAATCTATGACGACGCGGCCGCCTTCGCCGCCCACATGAAAACCTCGCATTTCGCCAGCTTCGATCGCGACAGCGCTCCCTGCGTCGCCAGCAAGAAGGTGACGCTGGGCGCGCTGGTCTTCGCCGGCGCGGGCGGCTGAAGCGGACTCAAGCAACAATCAACAACGGAACAGCGACAAGAAGGCAAAATCCAGATGGCATCGGCAAAACTCAAGGACCTGGCGAAGACCAAGAAACTCAAGGCCGGGCATTTCGTGGTCGAATTCGCGACACCCGGCATCGGCCATATCATGAAATCGGCGGGCTGCGACTTCGTGCTGTTCGACATGGAGCATAGCGGCTTCGGTTTCGAGACGGTGAAGAGCGCCGTGCGATACATGCAGGCGGCGGAGCTGCCGATGATCGTTCGCGTGCCGTCGAAGGAGTATCACCACATCGCCCGCGCCTGCGACATGGGCGCGGAGGGCGTGATGCTGCCGATGGTCGGCTCGGCCGACGAGGCGCGGAACATCCTGGACTGCATGAAGTACCATCCCGACGGCAAGCGCGGCGTGGCGCTGCAGGTGGCCCACGACAACTATCGCCCGGGTGCTGTGAAGGACAAGCTGGCCAACGCCAACAAGCGCACCACCTTCTTCGCGCAGATCGAAACCGCCGAGGGCGTGAAGAATGCCGAGGCCATCGCCGCCGTGCCCGGCGTCGACTGCCTGTGGGTCGGGCATTTCGATCTCAGCGTCTCCCTCGGCATTCCCGGCGAGTTCGACAATACGAAATTCACCAAGGCGATCGACAAGGTCATTGCCGCTGCCCGCAAGCATGGCAAGGCGCTGGGCCGCCTGGTGCCGACGGTGGAGCAGGGGGCGGCGCTGCATCGCGCCGGCTTCGATTTCATCTGCTATTCCGGCGATATCTGGGTGCTGCACAATGCGCTCGCCGAAGCGGTTGCCCAGCTCCGCGCCGCCGCCAGGAAGAAGGGCTGAGCGATGGCCAAGGCGCCGTTCCGCGTGGTGCTGTCAGGCGACTTCAAGAAGCCCGACGGCTCGCCGACCTTCCCGGATTTCGATATCTCGCCGCTGCTCAACCAGCCCGGCCTCGACTGCAAGTATCTGGAGCGCGGCGACGAGATCCGCGCCGAACAGGTGGCCGATGCCGATGCCCTGATCCTGCTGACGCCCCGTTTCACCAGGAACTCCATCCATCCCAACGGCCGGCTGGGTGTCGTGGCGCGGTTCGGCGTCGGCTATGACAGCGTCGATGTGCCGGCCTGCACGGCCGCTGGCATCGCCGTGGTGATCACGCCTGATGGCGTGCGCCGGCCGGTGGCGGTCGCCATTCTCACCTATATCCTCGCCCTCGGCGGCAAGCTGATGGTCAAGGATCGCATCACCCGCGACGGTCCGGCGGGCTGGGCGAAGAAGACCGACCATATGGGCATCGGGCTGATCGGCCGCACCCTGGGCTCGGTCGGCATCGGCAATATCGGCGCCGAAATGTTCCGCATGGCCAAGCCGCTGGACATGAAGTTCATCGCCCATGATCCTTTTGCCAATGCCGAGGTGGCCAAGTCGCTGGGCATTGAATTGGTTGGCCTGGAAGACGTGTTCCGCCGTGCAGACTTCGTGACCGTGAATTGCCCGCTGATGGATTCGACGCGCCATCTGGTGAATGCCGAGAGGCTGGCGCTAATGAAGCCGACCGCCTTCTTCATCAATACGGCCCGCGGACCCATCGTCGATCAGAAGGCGCTGACCAAGGCGCTGCAGGAACGCCGCATCGCCGGCGCCGGGCTGGACGTGCTGGAGAAGGAACCGCCAGACGCCGACGATCCCATCCTCAAGCTCGACAACGTCATCTTCGCGCCTCATGCCCTCTGCTGGACCGACCAGTGCTTTGCCGGCATCGGCGCCAGCGATGTGCGGGCCGTGCTGGACCTGATGCAGGGCAAGGAACCGACGGGCGTCGTCAACAAGGATGTTCTCGGGTCCCCGCAGTGGCGAAAGCGGCTCGAATCGTTTCGGTAGATCTGGAAAAACGTGCAAACCCAGGGACAAGGAGGCAAGATATCAGGCAACGAGAACTCAACGAATAAGGCGATGCCCGCCTGACGGGCACGCCGGTGAGCAATGACATCAAGGGAGGACAAGATGCGCTTACCATTCAAGTTAAGTTGGCTTGCGGCGGCCGCCTTGGCCGTCGGATTTACCGGTTCGGCCCAGGCACAATCCGCCGCTGATCGTGCGGTCGCGGAAGCGAAGCAATATTCCGGCACGACGATCACCATCGTCTGGGAGGCCGGGCTCCAGGCTCTCGATCCCCTCAATTTCTCCGGACCGAAATGGAAGGAACTGACGGGTATCGAGGTCAAGGTGGTCGAGGTGGCGACCGCCGAGATGTTCACCAAGATCATGCAGGACTACCGGTCGGGCGCGGGGGCCTATGACGCGCTCAACGTGATCCCTGCCTGGATGCCGGACCTGGCGAATGCCGGCGCGCTCGAGCCGCTGGATTCCTATGTCGACAAGTACGGCTACCGCGACGAGCTGCAGAAGATCGCGCCCACCTATCGCGACAACCAGATGATGGTTGATGGCAAGATCTTCGGCTTCCCGGACGACGGCGATGTCTTCGTCATGTATTACCGCAAGGACATCCTGGGCGATCCGACCAATCAGGCCGAGTTCAAAGCCAAGTATGGCCACGATCTCACGGTGCCCACGACCTGGAAGGAATTCGACGAGGTCGGCCAGTTCCTGACCGACAAGCTGCAGCCGAATGTGTATGGCGCCGGCTTCTTCCGCCAACCGCCCTACACCATGTTCATGTTCCAGGAGCGCTTCCGCAATGAGGGCGGCAAGTTCTTCGACGACAACATGAAGGCCACCATCAACAGCGATATCGGCGTCAAGGTCCTCACCGACATGCGGGAAGAGAACAAGTTCATGCCGCCGGGCGTGGAGCAATGGGGCTTCGTCGAGAACCTCGCCGCCTTCCTCCAGGGCCAGACGGCAATGACCATCTCCTGGCCGCCCTATGGCCGTTGGGCCGCGGGTTACGGCACGGATCAGGAAGTGCTCTCCTGGGTGCCGAAATCCACCATCGCCGGCAAGGTGGGCTATGCCATGCCGCCGGGCGGACATCCGGAACTGGCTGCCGGCTTTGCCTTGTCGGTCTCTTCGACCAGCAAGAACAAGGAGGCCGCCTATCTGTTCATCCAGTGGCTGAACAGCGAGGACATCAGCATGCAGCGGGTGCAGCTGCCCTACGCATTGCGCGATCCCTTCCGCGATTCCCACTTCACCAGCGCCGAGTATCTGTCTCGCTGGCCCGACGCAAAGGACTATCTCGCGGCGTTGAAGGCGGGATCGGAGACAGGCCTGCTGGACCTGTCGCTGCTGCAGACCGACAAGTATGAAGAGTCGCTGCGGCAGGCGATCAGCAAGCTGTGGGCGGGCGATGATCCGAAGGCGATCCTGGATGCGGCCGCCGCCGAATGGGACGCCACCACCGAGAAGATCGGCGTCGACAAGCAGAAGGCGGTCTACGACGCCTGGGCGTCCAAGTCCGGCGCCTATCCGAAGTAAGCCGAAGACTGACCGCGTCGGAACGTCCTTGGGATAATCCCGAGGGCGTTCCCGCGATCAGCCGGTTGAATTTTCCATGGCCAGCACTGCCAGCACATCCGCGATCGATCCGGCCGCCGTCATTCCCGGCCGCGCTCCGGACCGCTGGTTCAAGCACCAGCTTATCGCGCCCGCGATCTTCCTGCTGCTGCTCATCGGCCTGTTCCCGCTGATCTATTCATTGGTCGTCAGCTTCCAGCGCATCACCATGATGGAGGAGGACTTCTCCTTCGCGGGATTCGCCAACTATGCGCAGCTGTTCAAGGACACGCGGCTCTGGCAGTCGCTGCTGCATACGGCCATCATCACCGTCATTGCCCTGCCGGTTGAGCTGATCTGCGGCCTGCTGATGGCGCAGCTCTTTCTCGAGCGCATGCCCGGGCGGCAGATCTTCGTGTCGCTGCTGGTGCTGCCGACGGTCATCTCGCCCATCGTCGCCGGCGCCACATGGCGGCTGCTGTTCGATAACCGCTATGGCCCGATCAACCAGATCCTCGGCTGGTTCGCCGGCGAGCCTGTCACCGCGCTTTGGACGGTGAATCCGAAGTTGGTCTATCCCGCGATCATCCTCTGCGAGATCTGGCAGTGGACGCCCTTCATGTTCCTGATCCTGCTGGCCGCCTTGTCCAATGTCGACAAATCGCTGACCGAAGCGGCGGAGATCGACGGTGCCGGCTATTGGCGCACCTTCCGTAAGATCGTGCTGCCGGCGATCTGGCCGGTGATGGCCATCGCCATCCTGATCCGCAGCCTCGATCTCGTGCGTATTTTCGACATCATCTGGGCGCTGACCCAGGGCGGCCCCGGCACCATGACCGAGACGATCTCGATCTATACCTATGTTCAGGGCTTTAATCAGTTCGAGACATCCTACACGGCGGCGATCGCCTTCCTGGTCATTGTCCTGCTGACGGTGATCGTCACCTGGGCGATCCGGCGCATGGGGCTTGCGAAATGAGCGACGGCAGGCCGATCCATCGCCATCCCGGTTTCAGGCTCGGCTTGCGCTATGCCGCGGCGATCCTGCTGACGATCTTTTTCGTCTTCCCGGTCTATTGGCTGTTCACGATCTCCTTCAAGACGCCGGACGAAATCTTTGCCTTTCCGCCGGTCTGGTATCCGAAGAGCATACAGTTCGGCAATTACGCTGTGCTGTTCAAGGATGGCGACGCCGAGACGGTATGGAACAGCCTGGTGCTGTCGGCCGTCAGCACAGTCATCGCCATGTTCCTCGGCACCATGGCCGCCTACAGCCTGGTGCGGTTCAAGACCGGCGGCGAGAACCTCGCTGTCTGGATCATCTCCCAGCGCATGATGCCGCCGGTCGCCATCGTCTTCCCGGTGTTCCTGCTCTATGTCTATTTCGGCTGGGTCGACACCTATCACGGGCTGATCATCCTCTACACCGCGTTCAGCCTGCCCTATGTGATCTGGATGATGCGCGGCTATCTCGAGGACATCCCGCTGGAGCTGGAGGAAAGCGCCCTGGTGGATGGCTGCACGCGCTGGCAGGTGCTGTGGAAGGTGGTGTTTCCGATGGCGCGGACCGGCCTTTTCGCCACCGCGGTGTTCACCTTCATCTTCGCCTGGAACGACTTCCTGTTCGCCTTCGTGCTGTCGCGCACGGAGGTCGTCACCTACACGGTGCAGGTCACCCACTATTTCGGCGGACAATCCAATTTCTGGGCCAAGATCGCGGCCATGTCGGTGCTCGGCACGGTGCCGGTCTTCATCACCGTCGCCCTGCTGCAGCGCTATCTCGTGCGCGGCATCTCCATGGGCGCGGTAAAGGGATAGTAGGGCAATGGCGGATCTGAGGATCACCGGACTTCACAAGCGTTATGGCGGCGTCCACGCGGTGCGCGGCATCGATCTGGAGATTCCCGCCGGCGAGTTCACCGTGCTGGTCGGGCCGTCGGGCTGCGGCAAGAGCACCTTGCTGCGCACAATTGCGGGATTGGAAGAAGCCGATGCCGGCCGCATCGAGATTGCCGGCCAGACCGTCAACCATGTGCGCCCGCGCGACCGCGACATCGCCATGGTGTTCCAGAACTACGCGCTCTACCCCTACATGAATGTGTACGAGAACATCGCCTTCGGCCTGCGCGCCCGCAAGACGCCCGACAGCGAGATCGACGGTCGGGTGAAGCGCGCCGCCGACATGCTGGGCATCGGCCAATTGCTCGAGCGCCTGCCGCGGCAGCTTTCCGGCGGCCAGCGTCAGCGGGTCGCTATCGGCCGCGCCATCGTGCGCAATGCCCGGCTGTTCCTGTTCGACGAACCCTTGTCGAACCTGGATGCCCAGCTCCGCGATGAGATGCGCGGCGAGATCAAGCGGCTGCATCGCGAAATCGGCAAGACCATGATCTACGTCACCCATGACCAGATCGAGGCCATGACCCTGGCCGACCGCATCGTGCTGCTGAAGGATGGGCTGATCGAACAGGCGGGCAAGCCGCTGGATTTGTTTGAACGGCCGGCGACCAAATTCGTGGCCGGGTTCCTCGGCTCGCCGCAAATGAATTTCATTCCCGGTGAGTTGTTCAACAGCGGCAGCAGCCTCGCCGTGCGGCTCGATGACGGAAGATCCCTGATCCTGCCGCAGCAGGGAGTGCCGGCAAGCCCGATGGGCCAGAAAGTTATTCTTGGCCTGCGGCCGGAGCATCTGGGCCTCGCCTCCGCGACCCCGCTGCGCGCCGGCCATGCGCGGATTCCAGCCGTGATCGACCTGGTGCAGCCGACCGGCTCGCGCACCTACATAACCATCCTGCTCGGCGGCATTCCCGTAACCGCCGAAGTCGAGCCGCATGAGGTCGGGCAGGCCGGCGAGGCCATTGAAATCGAGCTCGATATGAACAAGGCTGTCCTGATCGATCCCGCGACAGATAAGGTCATCTAGCCGAGCAATCGGGACGTCACAGCAAGGGGGTTGTCCATGGCAACGAAGGCGCCATCGCGAGCCATCAAGCTCTTCGGCACGACAACAGTCGACCCAAAGGGGCGGGTCTTGCGCGCCGGGCCGCTCTCTGCGGTACTGGACAACGGCCAGCTCCGCTATATCCGGGTCAACGACATCGAGGTGTTGCGGGCCATTGCCTTCCTGGTGCGGGACGAGAACTGGGGCACCTTCACGCCCGAGATCAGCAATTTGAAAGTGAAGCAGGGCAAGGCCGGCTTCAGCGTCACCTATCGGGCGCGCTGTGCCGACGCAAAGCGGACGCTCACCTACGGCGCGAAAATCACCGGCGATGTGGCCGATGGCCTCAAGTTCACCGTCACGGCGACGCCGGAGTCGGATTTCCTCACCAACCGCACCGGCTTTGTCGTGCTGCATCCCCTGCAGGGAGTCGCCGGCAAGCCGGTCAAGGTCATGCATGTGGATGGGCGCAGCGAGAAGTCGCGCTTTCCCAAGATCATCAATCCGGTGCAGCCCTTCTACGATATCCATGCGCTCAGCCACGAGATCGCGCCGGG
This sequence comes from Verrucomicrobiia bacterium, assembly GCA_035544395.1. Lineage (GTDB taxonomy): Bacteria > Pseudomonadota > Alphaproteobacteria > Dongiales > Dongiaceae > DATKFM01. Next base: position 1,775 of record DATKFM010000191.1, on the reverse strand, counting down.
CAACTGGGCGATCTGCCGCATGGAAGGCGACAGCTTCGAGATGGAGGACCATCGCAACTGGACTGACGCCTCCTTCAAGACCTATGTGCGGCCGTTGGCGGAACCCTGGCCCTACACTTTGCCGGCGGGCAAGTCCTTCGATCAGGCGGTCAGCCTCACCTTCACCCGCAAGCTGCCAAAGCCCAAGGGCCGTGGCGGCAGCAAGAAAATCGCCGTCACGTTAGGCGGCGCCGCCGGCACCATGCCGCGCATTGGCGTCGGCGTTCCCGCGGAGGAAGCTGACAACGCGATCTCGGCGGCCGATGCGCTGAAGGCCGCGGGCTTGCAGCAACTCATCTGCCAGATCGATTGCCGCCACGGCGATGCCACGGCGCTCTGCCGGCGCTACAAGCAGCTCGGCGACGCCACCGGCGCGGGCGTGGTGCTGGAGATCATCCTGACCGGCGCGGAATCGCCGGAGGCGGAACTGGCGCGGGTCGGCGGCCAGGCGAAAGTGGCGGGGCTGCAGCCCATGGCGGTCGCGGTGTCGCCGGCGCCAGACCTGAAGGCCACGCTGCCCGGCAGCGCCGGTCCGAAGGTGGCGCCGCTGGCCGACATCTACAAGGCGGCCCGGGCCGCCTTCCCGGGCGTGCGCCTGGGCGGCGGCATGTTCTCCTACTTCACCGAACTGAACCGCAAGCGGCCACCGGTGGAGCTGCTGGATTACGTGACCCACACCAACGCGCCGATCGTCCATGCCGCCGACGACATCTCCGTGATGGAGACGCTGGAAGCGCTGCCCTATGTCATCGACTCCACGCGCTCCTTCATCGGCAAGAAGACGCCCTATTGGGTCGGGCCCAGCAGCATCGCCGCCCGCGACAATCCTTATGGCGCGGCGACGGCGGCCAATCCGGACAATCAGCGCATTTGCCTGGCGGACCGGGATCCCCGGCATCGTGGCCTGTTCGGCGCCGCCTGGACCCTAGGCTATATCGCGGCATTCGCTCGCGGCGGCGTCGAGGCGGTGAACCTCGCCGCGGCGACTGGGCCGCGCGGCCTGCTCTACCGGCCGACCAACACGCCGCAGCCCTATTTCGACGACGTGAAACGTGGCTTCTATCCGCTGTATCACGTGATCGCGGGCCTCGCGGGAGCGGCGGGCAAGAAGCAGATTGCCGCCGATAGCGCCGCGCCAAGCAAGGTGGCGAGCGTGGCGTACCGCGATGCTGCCGGACCGGTGGTCTGGCTTGCCAACCTGACCGGCGAGAAACAGGCCGTGCAGGTCAAGGGCTTCAAGCCGGGACCGGTAGCGATCTCGCAGCTCGATGAGGGCAGCTTCGCCGCGGCGACGAAGCGGCAGGATTTCCTCGGCAAGTTGATCAAGAAGGTCAAGAAAATGCCGGCCTCGATTCCGCTGCGGCCCTATGCGGTGGTGCGCATCGCCGCGGCCTCCTGACGGATCGGCAAGGCGGGTCAAGGCCGGCAACAATGGCGGGTGAAATTCGCGGCCCGTTGCTCGGCTGTATCGCCGACGATCTGACCGGCGCCACCGATCTCGCTAACATGCTGGTGCGTGGCGGCATGCGCACGGTGCAGGTTATCGGCGTGCCCGCAAAGGGCACGCCGCTGCCCGAGGCAGATGCCGTCGTCGTGGCCCTGAAGTCGCGCACGATCCCTGCAGTGGAAGCCGTGGCACAATCCCTGGCGGCATTCGGTGCGCTCAAGCAGGCCGGCACGCGGCAGTATTTTTTCAAATACTGCTCCACGTTTGATTCCACCGACGCCGGCAATAT
>DATKFM010000190.1:0-3903 GCA_035544395.1 Verrucomicrobiia bacterium | reverse complement strand
GGCTGGTGGGAACCTACTCGGATGACGGATTGGGCCAAGCGCTCGCAACCTGCCGCGACCTCTTCGGACGCACCGCGCCAAATGCGGTCGGCGCCCAGCCGCCGGTGCTGATCGTGCCCGGCCTCTTCGAGCCGGAGCTCTGCCGCCGCCTGATCGAGCATTGGAACGTCAGCGAGAAGCGCGCCGACACCGTGTCGTCGGTCAGCCATGGCGATGCTTATGCCAGTGCCGCCTTCAAGAAGCGGCGGGATGTCTGGATAGCAGAGCCGGACCTGCTGCGCCTGCTGCAACAGCGCATCGGCCGGCGCGCCGTGCCGGAGATCAAGAAGGCATTCAACTTCCGCGTCGTCCATGGCGAAGTCATGCGCATCGGCTGCTATGACTCCGCCGATGGCGGCTATTTCCGCGCTCACCGGGACAACACCACGCCTTACACCGCGCACCGGCAGTTCGCCATGAGCGTGAACCTCAACACCGGCGAGTACGAAGGCGGTGACGTGCATTTCCCCGAGTATGGCCGCCAGCTCTACCGCCCCGATGTCGGCGGCGCTGTCGTCTTTTCCTGCTCGATCCTGCATGAAGCGATGCCGGTGACGAAAGGCCGGCGCTTCGGCCTCTTCACCTTTCTCTTCGACGAAGAAGGCCGCCGGGCCGAACAGCGCATGCGCCAGGAACGCGGGCTCGAAGGGGCGAAGCGGTAGGGCCTCTACGCCCGGTTCATCCGGTTGTTCACCAGTTCCTGCACCACCGTGGGATCGGCAAGCGTGCTGATATCGCCGAGATTGCTGTAGTCGTTCTCTGCGATCTTCCTGAGGATGCGGCGCATGATCTTGCCGGAGCGGGTCTTCGGCAGGCCCGGCGCCCACTGGATCAGGTCCGGTTGGGCGATCGGGCCGATCTCCTTGCGCACCCACTGCACCAGCTCCTTGCGCAAATCGTCGGATGGCTGCTGTCCCGACTTCAAGGTCACATAGGCGTAGATGCCCTGGCCCTTGATGTCGTGGGGATAGCCGACCACGGCGGCCTCCGCCACTTTCGTATGGGCGACCAGCGCGCTTTCCACTTCGGCGGTGCCCATGCGGTGGCCGGAGACGTTGATGACGTCGTCGACGCGGCCGGTGATCCAGTAATAGCCGTCCTTGTCCCGGCGGCAGCCGTCGCCGGTGAAGTACTTGCCGGGAAAAGTCTTGAAGTAAGTGTCGATGAAACGCTGATGGTCGCCATAGACCGTGCGCATCTGCCCGGGCCAGGAATCGAGGATGCAGAGATTGCCCGAGGCCTCGCCTTCCTGCAGCTTGCCGTCGCCGTCGACGATGCCCGGCTTGACGCCGAAGAACGGCAGCGTCGCCGAACCGGGCTTCTGGGCGATGGCGCCGGGCAGCGGTGTGATGAGGATGCCGCCGGTCTCCGTCTGCCACCAGGTATCGACGATGGGACAGCGGCTGTCGCCGACAACACGGTGATACCAGAGCCAGGCTTCCGGATTGATCGGCTCGCCGACGCTGCCCAAGAGGCGCAGCGATTTGCGGTTGGTGCGCTTCACCGGCTCCTCGCCCTCGCGCATCAGGGCGCGGATGGCGGTGGGTGCCGTGTAGAAGATGTTGACCTTGTGCTTGTCCACGACCTGCCAGAAGCGCGATGAGTCCGGATAGTTCGGCACGCCTTCGAACATCAGCGTCGTGGCGCCATTGGCCAGCGGCCCATAGACGATATAGCTGTGGCCGGTCACCCAGCCCACATCGGCCGTGCACCAGTAGATATCGCCGTCGTGATAATCGAAGACCTGTTGATGGGTCATCGACACATAGACCAAGTATCCGCCTGTTGTATGCAGCACGCCTTTCGGTTTTCCGGTGGAGCCCGAGGTGTAGAGGATGAACAGCGGATCCTCGGCGCTGAGCTCCTCCGGCTTGCAGTCGCGGGACGCCTTGGCGCATTCCTCGTGATACCAGACGTCGCGGCCGGCGACCCAGCCGATCTGCCCGCCGGTGCGGCGCACCACGATGCAGGTCTTGACTGACGGGCAGCGCTTCAGGGCTTCGTCGGTGTTGGCCTTCAGCGGCACCTTCTTGCCGCCGCGTAATCCTTCGTCTGACGTGATCACGCAGTTGGAGTCGCAATCCTGGATGCGGCCCACCAGGCTTTCTGGCGAGAAGCCGCCGAACACCACGGAATGGATCGCGCCGATGCGGGCGCAGGCCAGCATGGCATAGGCCGCCTCTGGGATCATCGGCATGTAGATGGTGACGCGGTCGCCCTTCTTGACGCCGTGGGCCTTCAGCACATTGGCCAGCCGGCAGACATTCTCATGCATCTCGGCATAGGTGATATGCTTCTGCTCGTGCGGGCTGTCGCCTTCCCAGATGATCGCGGTCTGGTCGCCACGGCTGGCGAGATGGCGGTCGATGCAATTGACGCTGACGTTGAGCGTGCCGTCATAGAACCAGCGGACATGCACCTTGCCGGTAAAATCGACGTCCTTGATCTTGCTGTAGGGCTTCATCCAGTCGACGCGCTGGCCCTGCTCGCGCCAGAACCCTTCGGGGTCGGCGACCGACTGCTGGTACAGGCGCTCGTACTTGGCTTTGTCGATCCAGGCGGCCTTCGCCGCGTCGGCGGAAACCGGAAACAGGCTGGTGTCGCTCATGGCAGAGGCCCTCCCTTCAGGCGCCGATCCTGATCGCAGCGGGGCCTTCTGGCCCGCGGTTGTCAGCCGATATTGGCCAAATCAGACAATCGAAACAAGCAATCCGGGGACTCGCCTGCCATTCGCTCGCGCAAAGGCGCGAGCGGCGGAGAATCATCCGTTGTGCTTGGCATTTGGCCTGCAGAGAATTGAGGAACGCAGTTTGACAGGGGCTCAGTTGCGATAGACTATCATTCGCGATTGGGGGCATGAAGGCGGCTTCGGCCGCCTGCCGCTTAGAAAAATACGAAACTGGGGGCTCCAAGATGAGAGGGAAATTACTCGCCAGCACCGCGCTGGTGGCGGCGTCTGCGGCGTCAACCGGCGCCCGGGCGGAAGATCCGGTTAAGCTGGAGATCAGCGGCTACTACATCTCCGCGGCGGGCGTCAATTTCAGCGACAATGAAAACATCCGCGATCTCACCCGGCCCTATGTCTTCAAGCAGGATGTCGAGGTGCATTTCGACGGTTCCACCACGCTCGACAACGGCCTGACCGTGGGCGTGCATGTGGAACTGGAAGGCCAGACCTCCGAAGATCAGATCGACCAAGTCTACGCCTATTTCAGTGGCGGCTGGGGTCAGGTCTTTTTCGGCGATACCTCGGAGGCCCTGGCGCAGATGTGTTACCTGTCGCCCGACGGCGCCAACGGCATCTTCGGCGCCGACTCGCCCTGGTTCAATTTCTCCAATGCCGCGGTCGTCGGTGGCTATGCCGGCACCAATGGCACCTGCTTCGGCCTGGACGACAATTCAACCAAGATCGTCTATTTCAGCCCGACCTTCGGCGGCTTCAGCTTCGCCGCTTCCTTCGCGCCCGACGGCACCGAGGATACCCGGAATACGACAAACGGCGCCGGAACGCGATTTAACAACAACCCCGGTCAGTTCTCTGAGATTGTTTCGGTCGCCGCGAACTTCAACCACGACTTCAACGGCGTCACCTTCATCATGGGCGGTGGCGGCACCTGGAGCATGGACCGGGAGGCAGATCTGAACGGCGTCAACGACGCCTCGGACTACAACGGCTATGTGCAAGTCAGCTATGCCGGCTTCACTTTCGGCGGCGCGACCGAGTGGCGCTACAATTTCGGCAGCGAGGGCCAGGACGCCCGGATCTTCTCCACCGGTGTCAGCTATGGCATCGATGCCTGGACGTTCGGCCTCGGCTGGTCCCATGGCGATTATGAAATGGGTGTGGGCACGGACAATCTGGAT
>DATKFM010000189.1:0-28144 GCA_035544395.1 Verrucomicrobiia bacterium | reverse complement strand
GGTCTGCGCCACGGCCGGCGGAAAGCCGGTGGCGCTCGCTCGATTCGAGGCCGGTGACCTGCGCCCGGTGCGAGTCTTCAACCTTTGACGTGATGGAAAGGACCTCACGATGTCGATTAGCGCAGAGCGCAAGCAAGAGCTCATCAAGGAATACGCCACCAACACCAACGACACCGGCTCGCCGCAAGTGCAGATCGCCGTGCTCAGCGAGCGGATCAAGAACCTGACCGAACATCTGCAGTCGCACGAGAAGGACTATCATTCCCGCCGCGGCCTGCTGGTCATGGTCGGTCAACGGCGCCGGCTGCTTGACTATCTTAAGCGCATCAACGCCGGCGCATATCAAGAAATTCTCGATCGCCTTGGTCTGCGCCGCTAGCCCGGACCAGTCGAAACACGAAAACGCGCGGGTTCTGCCCGCGCGTGCAACTTCATATTGCTTTCACACCGATGATCGATCGCGACCCGGCCGGCGCGATCGCAGGTCAGCCGGGCCGACGCAAGAAGCGGCGCGCGGAATGCGCGCAGCCGCCGCTTCTTTCGCGGGTCCGGCACATCCCTTCCGGCCGTTACCCGAAAGGACAACTCGTCTATGTTCACTGTTCATCGCAAGGAAATCGAATGGGGCGGCCGCCGCCTCATCCTGGAAACCGGTAAGGTAGCGCGCCAGGCCGCAGGTTCTGTCGTCGTCCAGTATGGCGACACCATCGTGCTTTGCACGGCCACCGCGGCCAGCTCGATGAAGCCGGGAATCGATTTCTTCCCGCTCACCGTCAACTATCAGGAAAAGGCCTTCGCCGCCGGCAAGATTCCCGGCGGGTTCTTCAAGCGTGAAGGGCGGCCCAGCGAGAAGGAGGTTCTGACCTCGCGCTTGATCGACCGGCCGATCCGGCCGCTGTTCGCCGAGGGCTTCCGCAACGAGACCCAGGTCATCGCCACGGTGCTGAGCCACGACCTGGAAAACAATCCCGATATTCCGGCCATGATCGGCGCCTCCGCGGCGCTGACCATTTCCGGCCTGCCCTTCCTGGGCCCGATCGGCGCCGCCCGCGTCGGCCACATCGACGGCCAGTATGTGCTGAACCCGCGCGAGGACGAGGTGGAGAAGTCCGCTCTCGACCTGATCGTTGCAGGCACGTCCGATGGCGTGCTGATGGTGGAATCGGAAGCCAAGGAGCTTTCGGAAGAGATCATGCTGGGCGCCGTGGTGTTCGGCCATGAATCGATGCGGCCGGTGATCGCCGCGATCATCGAGCTGGCCGAGAAATGCGCCAAGGAGCCCTGGGACCTGCCGGAGAAGCCGGCGATCCTCACGGAGACCACCGCCAAGATGCGCGATGCTCTGGCGGGCGAGCTGCGCGATGCCTACACCGAAACCCAGAAGCAGCTCCGCTATGGCCGCATCGGCGAGGTGAAGGAGAAGGCGCTGGCCCAGTTCGTGACCGAGGCGTTGCCGAAGGAAGCCATCGGCAGCCTGTTCAAGGAACTGGAAAGCGAGATCGTCCGCGGCAACATCCTGAAGACCGGCCGCCGCATCGATGGCCGCGACACCAAGACGGTGCGGCCGATTTCGGCCGAGGTCGGCGTGCTGCCCCGCGCCCACGGTTCGGCGCTGTTCACGCGCGGCGAGACCCAGGCGCTGGTGGTGGCCACGCTGGGTACCGGCGAGGACGAGCAGATCATCGACGCGCTGGAAGGCGAATACCGCGAGGCCTTCATGCTGCATTACAACTTCCCGCCCTATTCGGTGGGCGAAGTGGGCCGCATGGGTTCGCCGGGCCGGCGCGAGATCGGCCATGGCAAGCTGGCCTGGCGCGCGCTGCGTCCGCTGCTGCCCAGCAAGGAACAGTTCCCCTACACGATGCGCGTGGTGTCGGAGATCACGGAGTCGAACGGCTCCTCCTCCATGGCCACGGTCTGCGGCAGCTCGCTGTCGCTGATGGATGCGGGTGTGCCGCTGGCGCGTCCCGTCGCCGGCATCGCCATGGGCCTGATCAAGGAAGATGACGGCTATGCCGTGCTCTCGGACATTCTCGGCGACGAGGATCATCTGGGCGACATGGATTTCAAGGTGGCCGGCACGTCGGAAGGCGTTACCTCGCTGCAGATGGATCTGAAGATCACGTCGATCACGCCGGAGATCATGAAGATCGCCCTGGCGCAGGCCCGCGACGGCCGCCTGCATATCCTGGGCGAGATGGCCAAGGCAATCGACCATTCCCGCGAAGGCGTCAGCCAGAACGCGCCGCGCATCACCGTGATCAACATCCCAAAGGACAAGATCCGCGAAGTGATCGGTTCCGGCGGCAAGGTGATCCGCGAGATCTGCGAAGTCACCGGCGCGAAGATCGACATCGAGGATGACGGCACGATCAAGGTCGCGGCCGTCGACGCCAGCGCGTCGCAGGCGGCGATTGACTGGATCCGCGGCATTGTCGCCGAGCCGGAGATCGGCGTGATCTATAACGGCAAGGTGGTGAAGACCGTCGAGTTCGGCGCCTTCGTCAACTTCCTGGGCAGCCGCGACGGCCTCGTGCATATCAGCGAGATGGCGCCGCACCGGGTGAAGACAGTCAACGACGTAGTCAAGGTGGGCGACGCCGTGAAGGTCAAGGTCATCGGCATGGATGATCGCGGCAAGGTGAAGCTGTCGATGAAGGCTGTCGACCAGGCCACCGGCGAAGACATCTCCAACCGGAAGGTCGAAGCCACCGGCTGATCCGTGCGGACGCAGGCAATACCGGTGGCCCTGCCGAAAGTGGCGGGCCACCGCGGCGCCGCGGCCTATGCGCCGGAGAATACGCTCGAGAGTTTCCGCGAGGCGGCGCGGCGCGGCATCGGCTGGATCGAGTTCGACGTCAAGCTGACCGCCGACGGCGTGCCCATCATCTTCCATGATGACAAGCTGGACCGCACGACGAACAGCCAGGGCCCGGTGGCGTCGGCCGCTTTCGACCGAATTCGCCGGCTGGATGCAGGATCGTGGTTCGCGCCCCGCTTCGCGGGCGCCCATGTGCCCAGCTTCCGCGAGGCGCTCGAGCTGGTGCGGGATCTGGGGCTTGGCGCCAATATCGAGATCAAGCCCTGCCCCGGCCGCGAGGTGGAGACGGCGGAACGGGCCGTAGCGCTGATCGAAGAACAATGGCCTGCGCGGCGGCCGCCACCGCTGATCTCCAGCTTCAAGTCGTCCAGCCTCGCTGTCGTGAAAGCCCGGGCGCCCGCCCTGCCCCGCGGCCTGCTGCTTTACGAGGACGGGCTGCCGACCTGGAAGCGCGATGCCCGCGACCTCGACTGCACGACCGTGCATTGCAGCGGGCACAACATGACGGCGGCCTGGGCCGCGGAGATCCGCGCCCTGGGCTATGGCCTGGTGATCTATACCGTCAACGAGCCGGCGCGGGCCCGGGAGTTGATGTCATTTGGTGTGCAGTGCATCATTTCCGACGTGCCTGATCGCATCCTGGCAGCGATCTAAGTCACGTGAATGTTTGCGCTTAATAGGGTAGGCATGGGCGGTGGCGCCGCGATCCGGCCTTGCCTATATAGGCCGGTATCCCGGATCATCGGCTTAAGGGAATCAAACAGGCGCGCATGAAAGCTCTTAACCCCGTCATCATTTCCGGACAGGAAGTCCTGCCGCTGGTCGAAGGCGGCAAGGGCATCTCCGTCTCCAATGGCGAGAGCTCGGGCGCCTGGGCGGACTCCGGCGGCGTCGGCACCTTCTCCGGGGTGAACGCGGATTCTTATGACGAGAGCGGCAATCTGATCCCCCAGGATTACCATGGCCGCACCCGCCGGGAGCGCCATGAGGAACTGGTGGCCTACGCCATCCGCGGCGGCATCCAGCAGGCGCGCATCGCCCATGAGATGTCCGGCGGCCGCGGCCGCATCCACATGAACGTGCTCTGGGAGATGGCGGCGTCGGAGCGCGTTCTCCATGGCGTGCTGGAGGGTGCCAAGGGCCTGATCCACGGCGTCACCTGCGGCGCCGGCATGCCCTACCGCATCGCCGAGATCTGCAACCAGTATGGCATCTACTATTATCCGATCGTCTCTTCCGCCCGCGCTTTTCGCGCGCTGTGGAAGCGCGCCTACCACAAGTTCCGCGATCTCCTGGGCGGCGTGGTGTACGAGGATCCCTGGCTGGCCGGCGGCCATAACGGCCTTTCCAACAGCGAAGATCCCACCAAACCGGAATCGCCCTTGCCCCGCGTCGCCGAACTCCGCCGCACCATGCGCGACGAATGCGGCCTGGGCGCGACGCCGATCTTCATGGCCGGCGGCGTCTGGTTCCTCCGGGAATGGGCGGATTGGATCGACAATCCGGAGCTCGGTCCGGTGGCGTTCCAGTTCGGCACCCGGCCGCTGCTGACCCAGGAAAGCCCGATCTCCGATTCCTGGAAGCAACGGCTGTTGACCTTGAAAGAAGGCGACGTCTTCCTGAACCGCTACAGTCCGACGGGCTTCTACTCATCGGCGGTCAATAATCCCTTCATCCAGGAATTGCGGGAGCGCAGCGAGCGGCAGGTCGCCTACAGCCAGGCGCCTGTGGGCGAACATGTCTGGCCGTTCCCCGTGGGCGCGCGCGGCCGCCTGGTCTATCTCACCGCGGCGGACCGGCTGCGGGCGGAGGAATGGGTCGCCAAGGGCTTCACCGAGGCGATGCGCACGCCGGAATCGACACTCATCTTCGTGAACCTGCCAAAGTCGCGGGAAATCCTGAATGACCAGGTGAACTGCATGGGCTGCCTCAGCGCCTGCCTGTTTTCCAACTGGGCGCAGAACGAGGAAGGCAGCACCGGCAAGAAGGCGGATCCCCGTTCCTATTGCATCCAGAAGACGCTGCAGGAAATCAGCCACTCCACGCAAACGGAGGACCAGCTGATGTTCGCCGGACATAATGCCTATCGTTTCAAGGACGATCCCTTCTACAGCAACGGCTTCATCCCCACGGTGAGGCAGCTCGTCGATCGCATCGCGACCGGCGATTGAACAGCAAGCGCGCGGTAAAACCGCAACGAGTTCTGCTCCTGGCGCTCTCCGGGTATCCGAGGTCGGTTCTGGAACAGGCCGAACCGGTGCGTTCCCCCAGATAGGAGCTACTTTCGCTGGCGTAACGCCCGGACCGCGCCGGACCCTTACAATTTCTCCAACAATTCAGTTAACAAGCTGAATTTTCACCTTTATTTCTGATTTGTCTTGGATTACTCTGCGCTTGGTGCCGATCGTCGCAAGGATGCATCATGAACCTGCGCCCCTTTGCTCCCGCCATTGACCGCTTGAAGTCCGCGGGCCTGCGCCCGACACGGCAGCGGCTGGCGTTGGCGCGCCTGCTTTACGACCGGGGCGACCGCCATGTGACGGCGGAGCAGCTGCATCAGGAAGCGGCATCATCGAACGTGCGGCTGTCGCTGGCCACGGTCTACAATACGCTGCACCAGTTCACGACGCTGGGCATGCTGCGGGAAGTTGTGGTGGAGCCCGGCCGTTCCTATTTCGACACCAACATCGGCGACCATCATCATTTCTTCGACGAAGATACGGGCGAGCTCGCGGATATCCCGGGCGAGCAGGTGGAGCTGACCCGGCTGCCGCCGCCGCCTTCAGGCGCGAAGATCAGCCGCGTTGACGTGATCGTACGTTTAAAGCGCTAGTTCTGGCTTCAATTACAAAACAGTGCGTCATAGATTAGACTTGCTCTAATCTATTGACAAGCCGTTGGCGGAATCGCAGATTAGCGTCGGCAGTGAGTTCATAAAGCCACGTCCGCGGGCAAGCGGACGCATTCGCCCCGTCATCAAAATGTTGCGAGGGAGACAAAGATGAAATCGCTCAAGAGCACCAAGACCCTTGATAATTTGAAGGCTGCGTTCGCCGGCGAAAGCCAAGCGAACCGCCGTTATTTGTATTTCGCCCAGAAGGCCGACGTCGAAGGCTACAACGATGTGGCCGCCGTGTTCCGCTCCACCGCGGAAGGCGAGACCGGGCATGCGCATGGTCATCTCGAGTTCATGGAATCGGTGGGCGATCCCGCGACCGGCGAGCCGATCGGCGCCACGGATTTGAATCTGAAAGCGGCCATCGCGGGCGAGACGCACGAATACACCGACATGTATCCGGGCATGGCGCGCACTGCGCGCGATGAAGGCTTCGATGAAATCGCCGACTGGTTCGAGACCTTGGCGAAGGCGGAGAAGTCCCACGCCGGGCGTTTCCAGAAGGCGCTGCAGACGCTGAACTGACCGACGCGGAATCTATTCCGCCGTCATCGCTTCCATCGGGGCGGCCCGCACCGCTGGGCCGCCCCGGTTTCCATCACAGGTACCCACGCCCAACATGCGTCTAAGCTGTGAATTCCGGCCATAGGCGCGGCGGGCACAGGCCGTAAGAAGATGCGCGAAGGAAGTCTCGACGCCCCGACCCGTCATCCCATCGACTGGGAAGACCCCGATTTCTGCGACGCCGAGAAGCTCGATGCGGAGATGCGCCGCGTCTTCGACATATGCCATGGCTGCCGACGCTGCTTCAATCTCTGCGACAGCTTTCCCAAGCTGTTCGATCTGATCGATCATTCGGAAAGCGGTGAGCTCGACAAGGTCGACAGCAAGGACTTCAAGCCGGTCGTCGACGCCTGCACGCTCTGCGACATGTGCTTCATGACCAAATGTCCATACGTGCCGCCCCACGAATTCAATTTGGATTTCCCCCATCTGATGCTGCGCTACCGTGCGGCCGAGCTGCGCCAGGGCAAGCTCGCTGTCATGGAGAAGCAGCTCACGGAAACCGACCGCAATGGCAAGCTCGGCTCGGCGCTGGCGCCGCTGGCGAATTGGGCGACGGCGACCGATAACAAGCTGACCCGCCCGGCGATGGAAAGGATCGCCCATGTGGACCGCAACGCGGCACTCCCGACCTTCAACCGCAAGACTCTGATGCGGCAGGCGCGCGCGGACGCGCCGGAGGTCAACAAGCAGGCGCCGGCCTATGGCCGCAAGGCGGTGATCTACGCCACCTGCTACGGCAACTACAACTTGCCCTCGATCGGCCTTGCCGCGCGGGCGGTGCTGGCGAAGAATGGCGTAGAGACCGAGGTTGTCTATCCCGGCTGCTGCGGCATGCCGCAGTTGGAGCATGGCGACCTTGCCCGCGTTGCCGAGAATGCCCGCCGCGTCAGCGCTGAACTCACGCCCTGGATCGACAAGGGTTATGACGTGGTTGCCCTGGTGCCGTCCTGCGCCCTCATGCTGAAATTCGAATGGCCGCTGATCGAGACGAAGGATCCGGCGGTGAAGCGGCTCTCTGACTCGACTTTCGACATCACCGAATATGTCGTGGATATCAGCAAGCGCGAGGGCATGGCGCCCGGCCTGAAGCAACTCGATGGCGGCGTCGCGTTGCATATCGCCTGTCATGCCCGGGCGCAGAATATGGGCCAGAAAGGCGCGGAAATGCTGCGCCTGATCCCCGGCGCCGATCTCCAGGTGATCGAGCGCTGCTCCGGCCATGGCGGCTCCTGGGGCGTGCTCAAAGGCAATTTCGAAACGGCGCTGAAGGTCGGCAAGCCGGTGGCGCGCTCGGCCCGGGACTCCGGCAAGAAGTATCTCGCCTCGGAATGCCCGCTGGCCGGCCTGCATATCCAGCAGGGGATGGAAAAGGTGCCGTCGGAGAAACCGTCGCCGGCGGCCAGCCAGCATCCGATCGAAATCCTGGCGCGGGCCTACGGACTCTAGAGGACGCGAACGCGTTGATGGCCATGAAGCACGAAATCACCCGCGCCGATCTGATGCCGATTCCCGAATACGCCAAGGTGCGCAAAGACCGGCGCCAGGCCCTGGTGGCGGCCAAGCGCAACCGCCGGCTTCATGTCGGCCCCTATGCCACTTTCCATTTCGAGAACTATGACAGCATGTGGCATCAGATTCATGAGATGCTCTATATCGAGAAAGGCGGCGAGGCTCAGATCGAGGACGAGCTGCGCGCTTACAACCCGCTCATCCCCAATGGCCATGAGCTGATCGCCACCGTCATGTTCGAGATCGACGATGAGAGGCAGCGCCGCAACTTCCTGGCGAAGCTGGGCGGCGTCGAGGAGACCGCTTCCTTTCGCTTCGACGGCGAGACGGTGCGCGGCGTGCCGGAGGCGGACATGGACCGCACCAATGCCGCGGGCAAGGCCTCGTCGGTGCAGTTCATCCATTTCCCGTTCACGGCCGGGCAGATCGCGAAATTCCGCCAGGCCGGCGTCGAGGTGACGCTGGGCATCAGCCATCCGGCCTATGGCCATATCGCCATCGTACCCGAAACGACACGGGCGTCTCTGGCGCAGGATTTCGACTGATCGGCCTGTGCACCGCCTATTCCACGGCTTCGCCGGGATAGACGCCCCAAAACTCGTCGCGCTTGAGCCAGCCTTCATAGCTGTCGGTTTCCAGCCGGCACCAATCGGCTTCGCATGACTTGATGCGGCCGATGACGCCGGCCTGCAGCCGCGCCACGCCGGCCGCGCTGATCGCCGGCTCATGCCTGAGGATGCGTTCGCCGCCGATCACCAGTGCGCCTCTCCGGCCATCCAGCATGCTCTGATGCACCCAGCCGACGGTGCCCTGCCAGTCGCGGATCTTGCGCCAGGATTCGAACTCAGCCACCACCTCCACCGGCATGCCGCGGCGCTGATAGATCCAGACGATCGGATAGTTCGAGCCGGGGCCGGTGCGCAGGTTGATCTCGTTGCTGCGCAAGGTGACGAAGCGCGGCAGCGGCAACTGGGTTTCCGTTCCCACTGTCGCCTGGCCCGCGGCGGGCAGCGGCGCCGCCGCCAAGGCAAAGAGGATGGCCAGAGTCCGCCAGCGGCGCAGGATCGCCATCGCCTTCATTGATATCGCCTGATGTCGCCGGTCACGCCGCTGACCTAGCGGTTTGCCGATTCGCGGTCAAGCGTCAGGGGGCCGCAGAGGCCAACGCCGGGGCGGTGCTGGACAAGGCCAGCCCCAGTTGCTATGGCACGCGAACCCCCCCGCAAAGCGCCGCAGAATTGGCGCCTTCGCAACTCCAGCCGGTGCAAACCATGGCGCAGAAACCCCTCGTGATCGTGACCCGGAAGCTGCCGGACGCGATCGAAACCCGGATGATGGAGTTGTTCGAGGCCCGGCTCAATCTGGACGACCGGCCGATGACCCAGGCGGCGCTGATCGAGGCCGCCAAGGCCGCCGACGTGCTGGTGCCCACGGTCACCGATCATATCGATGCCGCGATCCTGTCCCAGGCCGGGCCTAAGTTGAAGCTGATCGCCTCCTTCGGCACCGGCGTCGACCATATCGATCTCAAGACGGCGCGGCAGCGCAACATCACGGTCACCAACACGCCGGGAGTCCTCACCGAGGATACGGCCGACATGACCATGGCCCTGATCCTGGCTGTGCCGCGGCGCCTGGCCGAGGGCGAGAAGCTGATCCGCTCAGGCCAATGGACGGGCTGGGGTCCCACCTCGATGCTGGGACACCGCATCTGGGGCAAGCGGCTGGGCATCATCGGCATGGGCCGTATCGGCACCGCCGTGGCGCGCCGCGCCCGCGGCTTCGGCCTGTCGGTGCACTACCACAACCGCCGCCGCGTCCATCCCGATCTCGAGCGCGAGCTGGAGGCGACCTATTGGGAGAGCCCGGACCAGATGCTGTCCCGCATGGATATCATCTCCGTCAACTGTCCCCACACGCCGGCCACCTATCATCTGCTTTCGGCGCGGCGCCTGAAGCTGATGCAGCCCCACGCCTACATCGTCAACACCTCGCGCGGCGAAGTGATCGACGAGAATGCGCTGACGCGGATGCTGGAGCGGGCGGAGATCGCCGGCGCCGGCCTCGACGTGTTCGAGCATGAGCCGGCGGTGAATCCGAAACTGCTGCGGCTGAACAATGTCGTGCTGCTGCCCCACATGGGATCGGCGACGATGGAAGGCCGCATCGACATGGGCGAAAAGGTGATCATCAACATCAAGACCTTTGCCGACGGCCACAAGCCGCCCGACCGCGTCATCGAGTCGATGTTCTGACGGACTCGTTCGTCGGAATTGCGGATACGAAAACAAAGGGCGCCGGAAATCTCCGGCGCCCTTCGTCTATAGGTTGGCTGGGCAGCGAACCGCGCCGCCCGCAGCCGAAATCTAGTTGCTGGTTCCCGTCGTTCCGGTGGTGCCCGTGGTTCCGGTCGTACCGGTGGTCCCGGCAGCGGGTTGCTCTGTCGTGCCCGTGGTACCGGAGGCTGCACCGTCCTCCTTCTTCTCGCCGCAGGCCGCAAAGCCCAGCAGGGAGACGATTGCCAACGCCGACATCAGCGACTTGTTCAACAGCTTCATCATAATCCTCCTACATGCGACCGAGCCGCAGGAACCTGATTATCCGCCCCATGCCATCGCCGACTCGTGGCAAATAAATGGCCCGTCCGTTATCTCTGTGATGCTGGTGACAGGGTGATATCGAGACCCGCAGCGACTGAGCGCCGAAACATAAGTGCGAAGCTGCTGATGCGACAGCATTTCTCGTGCAGCGCCGCGCGTGCGAGTCAATATGTCGCAGTCTGCGCGCGCATGCCGTCATACAATTCTCATGCGCAATGCGCATGGCTGACCGCAGCGAAATTCAGGCGGAGAGCCGCAAATCCTTGATGCTGGCTTGCGGGCCGCAGAGCGCGCAAGCGGGATCGCGCCGCGTCTTGATCTTGCGGAACATCGTATCGAGTCCGTCATACACCAGCAGATGGCCCGACAGACTCTCGCCGAGGCCCATGATTTCCTTCAGCACTTCCGTCGCCTGCAGCGAGCCTACCATGCCGGCGATGGCGCCAAGGATTCCCGCCTGCTCGCAGCGGGGAATCAAATCATCGGGTGGACGTTCGGGAAACAGGCAGCGATAGCAGGGATGCGGCGGCCCGAGATGGGCCTTGAACACCGATATCTGCGCATCGAAACGCAACAGCGCCGCGGAGACCAGCGTCTTGCCCGCGAGATAGCAGGCATCGTTGAGCAGGAAGCGCGTGGTAAAGTTGTCGCTGCCGTCGGCGACGAGATCGAAGCCGCCGATGATCTCCGCCGCGTTGTCGGCGGTGATGCGCTGCTGATAGGGAATGACCTTCACTTCGGGATTGAGCCGCGCCAGCAACTGCACCGCGCTCTCCACCTTCGGCCGTCCCACCTGATCCGTCATGTGGATCACCTGCCGCTGCAGGTTCGAGAGATCCACCGTATCGTCATCGATGACGCCGATGGTGCCGACGCCCGCGGCGGCGAGATAGAGCAGCATCGGCGCACCCAGCCCGCCCGCGCCAACCACCAGCACTTTCGACTGCAGCAGCTTGGCCTGACCCGCCTCCCCGACCTCGTCGAGGATCAGATGGCGCGCATAGCGCTCGAACTGGCTGTCGGTGAATTCCATGACGCCTCAGCCTCCCGTCGCGACGCGCGAGCCCGTGGAGCCGAAGCCGCCCGCGCCGCGCTTGCTTTCGCTGAGCTCGACAGATTCCTGCCAGGCGACGCGCGTCACCGGCGCGATGACGAGCTGGGCAATGCGTTCGCCGCGGCGGATGACGAAAGGCTCGCTGCCGAGATTGATCAGGATGACGCCGATTTCGCCGCGATAATCGGCATCGATGGTGCCCGGGCTGTTCAGCACGGTGACGCCGGCACGCAGGGCCAAGCCGGAGCGCGGCCGCACCTGCGCTTCATAGCCGCGGGGCAGGGCGATGGAAAATCCCGTGGGCACCAGCTCTCGGCCGCCGGGCGGCAGGATGCGCTCGCCCGATATCGCGGCCGGCAAATCGACGCCCGCGCTGTCATCAGTGGCATAGGCGGGCAGGGGCAGGCCCGCGCCGTGATCCAGCCGCTGAATATTCACGGTCACCGTCATGGTGTTCACTGCGCCGCGGCGAAATGCGCGGCGATGCGGTCCGCCAACCGGTCGGCCACCTCGCGCTTCGACAGCTTGGGCCAATCTTCGACGCCGGCAGCGCTGATCAGATGCACCACGTTGTTGTCGCCGCCGAAGGTGCCGGTGCCCGGCGAGACGTCGTTGGCCACGATCCAGTCGCAGCGCTTGGCCTGCAGTTTTTTCTTCGCTTGCTCGACGACACGTTCCGTTTCCGCGGCGAAGCCAACTACCAGCGCCGGTCGCGCATTATCAGCTTGCGACAGCGTCGCCAGAATGTCCGGATTGAGTGCCAGCTCGAGTTTCGGCGGTGCGCTGCTTTTCTTGATCTTCTGCGCGGCCAGCGCCGCCACCTTCCAGTCGGAGACGGCGGCGGCGCAGACGGCGATATCGGCGGGCAGGGACTCGCGGCAGGCGGTCAGCATCTGCTCCGCCGTCTCCACATGGCGCACATGGACACCCGGCGGATCGGGCTCGCCGGTCGGGCCGGCGATCAGGTAGGTGTCCGCACCGCGCCGCGCCAGCGCAGCGGCGATCGCATGGCCCTGCTTGCCGGAGGAGCGGTTGCCGATGAACCGCACGGGATCGATCGGCTCATGGGTGGGGCCGCTGGTGACGATGGCGCGCCGGCCGGATAGCGCACCGTCGGCCGCGATCAAGGCCTCGATGGCCGCCAGGATCTCCGCCGGCTCCGCCATCCGCCCGAGGCCGAATTCGTTGCAGGCCATGGCGCCCTCGCCGGGGCCAACCTGCTTCACGCCGCGGGCGGCGAGCTTGGCAAGATTCTCCTGGGTCGCGCCGTGATGCCACATGCGCACATTCATCGCCGGCGCGATCAGCACTGTCTTGTCGGTCGCCAGCAAGGCGGTGGTGGCGAGGTCGTCGGCGATGCCGCTGGCCATCCGGGCGATGATGTCGGCGCTGGCGGGCGCCACCACCATAAGGTCCGCCGCCCGGCTAAGCTGGATATGCCCCATCTCGCTCTCGTCGGTGAGCGAGAACAAATCTCCATAGACCTTCTCTTCGGTGATCGCCGCCACCGACAGGGGCGTGACGAACTGCGCCCCGCCCTGGGTCAGGATGCAGGTGACGCCGGCGCCCCGCTCCCGCAGCCGCCGGATCAGTTCCAGGCATTTATAGGCGGCAATGCCGCCCGAAATGACGAGAAGTATGCGCTTGCCGTTGAGCACGGATGAAAGGTAAGGGCCCGGCTTACCGGGCGCAAGGCGGTCAGAGCTTAACCAGGACCAGCACCGCGAGGGCCGCCAGGGCGATCCAGAGGGCCCAGATGGCGCTCCGGCCCGGCCCCTGGCCCGCCCGGGCGAGGCTTTCGGGGTCGACCCGCACGCCCTCTCGGCTGACGCTGGTGACCAGCTGCTCGAAGCGGTCGGCCATATAAGGCAAGCGGCGGATGATCCGCACGGCATCGCCCAGGGCGTCCTTCAGCCGCGCTTCCGGTCCCCGGTTCTCCCGCATCCAGACCTCGATCAGGGGCTGCGCCAGGGTCCAGGTATTGAGCTCGGGATCGAGGCGGCGGCTGACGCCCTCGGCCATCAGCATGTTTTTCTGCAGCAGCAGCAACTGCGGCTGCACTTCCATCTCGAAGCCCTCGGCGAGCTGGAAGAGCTGGCCGAGCACACGGGCGAAGGAGATTTCCTGCAGCGGCCGGCCGAAGATCGGCTCGCCGATGGAGCGGCAGGCCTGGGCGAAGGAATCCAGCGACTGATGCGGCGGCACATAGCCGGCATCGAAATGAATCTCCGCCACCCGCCGGTAATCGCGATTCAAGAATCCCAGCAGCATGTCGGCCAGATAGAACCGCGTGGCGCGATCCAGTCGCCCCATGATGCCGAAATCCACTACGCCGATGCGGCCCTCGGCATCGACGAACATGTTGCCGGGATGCTGGTCGCCGTGGAAATAGCCATCGCGGAACACCTGGTTGAAGAAGATCGCCGCCGCCTTCGACAGCACCTCGCGGATATTGTGCCCGCCGGCCAGGATGGCGTCGCGGTCGTCTATAGGGATGCCGGCGATGCGCTGCTGCGTCATCACCCGCCGCGCCGTCAGCCGCCAATCGATCGGCGGCACCAGATAGGTGGGATCCTGGGCGAAATTCGCCGCCAGCTCGGCCGCCGCGGCCGCCTCCAGCCGCAGATCCATTTCCGTCTTCACGGTTTCCGCAAAGGTGTCGACCACTTCCACCGGCTTCAGCCGGCGCAGCCGCGGCTGGGTGCGCTCGGTCATCTCCGCCAGCCAGCGCAGCAAATCGATGTCGCGCGCCAGCGCCGCCTCGATGCCCGGGCGCAGCACCTTGACGGCGACTTCGCCATTGGGAATTTCGTCCGTCGGCGCGATTGTCGCCAGATGCACCTGGGCGATGGAGGCGGCGGAAATCGGCTGGTCGTCGAAGGTCAGGAATAACTCTTCGACCGGCCGCCCCAGTTCCTGCTCGATCGTGGCTCTTGCGGCAGCGGCCGGAAACGGCGCCAGCTGATCTTGCAATGTCGAAAGGTCGCTGGCGTTCTGCTCGCCGATCAGGTCGGCACGGGTTGACAACATTTGACCGAATTTGATGAAAGCCGGACCAAGCTGAACCAATGCAGCGGCCAGCCGCTCGCCGGGCCGGCCCTTGACGGTGACCAGCGGTCGCGAGAAGAGGCGCGCGGCACGGATGACCGCCGGCGCCACGCCGGCGCCGCTCAGCGCCGCTTCGAACGGCTCCAGCGCGCCATGGCGCGCCAATGTGCGGGCGATCCTCAGCAAACGGAACAGATGGCGGGGCGTGCGCAACATGACGTTCAGATGCGCCAGCCGGAATGGATCGCCGCGATGCCGCCGGTGAGATTGCGGAACTTCACCCGCGCCAGGCCGGCGGCCTCGATCATGACAGCAAGCTCGCGCTGTGGCGGAAAGCGCCGGATGCTCTCCACCAGGTACTGATAAGAATCGCGGTCGCCCGCGACCCATTGCCCCAGCCGCGGCAGCAGCTCGAAGGAATAGAGATCGTAGAGTTTCGACAGCGGCTCGCTCGCTACATGGCTGAATTCAAGGCAGAAGAATCTCCCGCCGGGCCTGAGCACGCGCCGCGCCTCCGCCAGCGCCTTGTCGATATGCGTTACATTGCGCAATCCGAAGGCGATCGTATAGGCATCGAAGCTGCGGTCGGCGAATGGCAGGCTTTCGGCATTGCCGGCGATCCAGTCGATGCCCTGCAAGAGCCCGCGATCGATGGCGCGGGCGCGGCCGGTCTCCAGCATCGCTGGAGTGAGGTCGCAAACGGTGACGCTGGCATCGGCGCTTTGCTTGAGCCGCGCCAGGATGCGGAAGGCGATATCGCCGGTGCCGCCGGCAACATCGATAAAATGCTCGGCATTCCGCGGCGCCAGCAAATCGATCAGCACGGATTTCCAGAGGCGATGCACGCCGGCCGACATCAGGTCGTTCATCAGGTCATAGCGCGAGGCCACGCTTTCGAAGACGCCGCGCACCATCCCGGCCTTTTCGGCCGGATCGACGTCGCGAAAGCCGAAGGGTGTGGAATCTGACATGGCGTGATTGCGGCGGCAAAATCTGCTATCGACAGGGCAACAATAACCTTCCGGACCGGGCGTGGCCACGCCATGCGGCCCGCTGCATGAAAATTCCAGACAATGCCCGAACTGCCTGAAGTCGAAACAGTTTGCCGCGGGCTCGCGGCCCGCCTGGAAGGCCGGCGCTTTCGCCGCGTGATCCAGCGGCGGCCAGATCTGCGCTTCCCGCTGCCGCCGGAGTTCGCGGCAAGGCTGCAGGGCCGGCGGATCGAGCGGGTCGCGCGGCGCGCCAAATACATGCTGTTCCATCTGGATGACGGGATGGTGGTGCTCGGTCATCTCGGCATGTCCGGCCGCATGTTGATCGGCGGAACGGCGGAGCAAGCGCCCGAGCCCCACGATCACCTGATCTTCGAGACCGACGATGGCACCGTGGTTCGCTTCAATGACGCGCGGCGCTTCGGCTCTTTCGATCTGGTCTCCCGCGACGGACTGTCGCGGCACCGTCTGCTGGCTGGCCTGGGGCCTGAGCCGTTGGAGCCCGCTTTTACCGGCGCTGTTCTCGCTGACGCTCTGAAAGGCAAGCGCACGCCGATCAAGGCCGCCGTTCTGGATCAACGGGTTGTGGCCGGCGTCGGCAATATCTATGCCTCCGAGGCGCTGTTCCGAGCGGGGATCTCGCCGCGCCGCTTGGCGCGCACGGTGCAGGGCGGCCGCGCCGAACTGCTGGCCCAGGCGATCAAATCGGTGCTGTCGGAGGCGATCGAGGCCGGCGGGTCGTCATTGCGGGATTATGTGCAGACCGATGGCGAGCTTGGCTATTTCCAGCATCGCTGGGCCGTTTACGAACGAGAAGGGCAGGCCTGCCCCGGCTGCGATTGCGCGCTCCGGCGCACCGGCGGCATCAAGCGCCTGGCGCAATCGGGGCGCTCCACTTTTTATTGTCCGCGCCGTCAGCGCTGAGGTAGATAGCGCCAGCGGCGGCCAGGCTGGCATTTCACTGGCACTCCCCCCGTTGGCATTCTCCCCCTGAAATCAATCCGGTGACAGATCATGACCTACGAGAATCTCATCGTTGAGCGCAAAGGCGCTGTCGGCATCATCACCTTCAACCGGCCGAAATCGCTCAATGCGCTGTGCGATGCGCTGATCGCCGATCTCGGCAAGGCGGCCGATGAGCTGGAATTCGATCCGCAGATCCGCGTCATCGTCGTCACCGGCAACGAGAAAGCCTTCGCCGCCGGCGCCGATATCAAGGAGATGAAGGACCGCGGCTTCGCCGATGTCTATTCCAGCGACTTCGTCACCCGCGGCTGGGAGCGGCTGGCACATTGCCGCAAGCCGGTCATTGCGGCGGTCGCCGGCTTCGCACTCGGCGGCGGTTGCGAGTTGGCGATGATGTGCGACATCATCATCGCCGCCGATAACGCCAAGTTCGGACAGCCGGAAATCACCATCGGCGTGTTGCCGGGCGCGGGCGGCACGCAGCGCCTCACCCGCGTGATCGGCAAGGCCAAGGCGATGGAGATGTGCCTGACCGGCCGCATGATGGATGCGCAGGAAGCCGAGCGGCTGGGCCTGGTGGCCCGCGTTGTGCCACTGGCGGATCTGCTGGCCGAGACGGTGAAAACAGCGGAAAAAATCGCATCGATGCCGGGGATTGCGGCGCTGATGGTGAAAGAGTCCGTGAACCGTGCCTACGAAACCACGCTGGCAGAAGGACTTCGCTTCGAACGGCGCCTGTTCCATGCCGCTTTCGGCACCGCCGACAAGAAAGAAGGCATGTCGGCCTTCGTGGAGAAGCGGCCGCCGGCTTTCAAGAACAATTAAGAAATGGCGGAAATCTGGGCCCATTAGGCCGCTGCCCGGCTTGACGCCCCTGCTGTTGGCGGCTATAACCCGCCGCCTTTCGGCTTGACCCCAGATATCGCGAGATTCTCCTAAAATGGCGCAGCACAAATCAGCGAAGAAGCGCATTCGGCAGACGGCACGGCGCACGGAAGTGAACCGGGCGCGCGTCAGCAAAGTCCGCACCTCCATCAAGAAGGTGGAGACGGCGATTGCCAGCGGCGACAAGAAGGCGGCGGAAGCTGCACTGCGCGCGGCACAGCCGGTGATCCAGGCCAGCGCACGGAAAAGTGTTCTGCATCGCAACACTGCGGCACGCAAGGTGTCTCGCCTTGCCGCGCGCGTGAAGGCTCTGAGCAAATAAATTTTTCCCGTCGGCGCGTTTCCGCGTTCGGCGAAAATATGAACGTCATGCAGCGGCGCCGCACCAGCGGCGCCGTTTCACATTTGTGAGACGGCCGCGACGAATTCCTGACTGATGTAGAAAAGTTTTTTTGCGCTGTCGCGGAAGAATCAAACCAATAGTGCGCGCGAAGTTCCAGACCGCAAGATGCATGCCCGTGCCAGGCGAAAAGTTGTTGCGTTCTCATTTCGGGCGTATTGCGACTCGCATCCATCGCAGCTACAGTGATCACACTGAACTAGGGAGATGGCGGCGCGTTAATCCGCGGGACAAGTTTGGAAGGCGCGCTGCGGCGTCAGGGTTTGTCGGCACAATCTTGATTTCGGTGTCCCGAACCGTAGGATGAGAGCTCATCATCTTGCGCGATCTGGGAACTGACTGCGCGGCAGCGGGCCTCTAGGGGCGGCAAGTCGAGCGGGCGCGGGGAAGTTGTTTGAGGGGTGGCAGGCATGGCCTACGCTGGCGACAAAAGACCGAAAGAAGCGTGGGACCTCCTTAGCTCCAAGCCGACAGCGCAGCTCGTAGATGTCCGTACCAAACCGGAGTGGGCCTTCGTCGGAATTCCCGATCTCAGTTCCATCGGCAAGCAGGCGATGCTGTTGTCATGGCAGACCTTTCCCTTGATGAATGTGAATCCGGATTTCGGCGACCAGATCAAGAAGGCGGTGCCATCGACCGATACGCCGCTGCTCTTCATCTGCCGCAGTGGCGCGCGGTCGCGTTCGGCGGCGGAAGCGGTCACCGCGCTGGGCTACAGCGAATGCTACAACGTCAGCGAAGGCTTTGAAGGCGGCCCCGATCAGGAGCGCCATCGCGGACGTACCGGCGGCTGGAAGGCTGCCGGCCTGCCCTGGGTTCAAGAATAGTGTTGCGGGCCCGTGGAATGACCGGACAGTCGAACAACGAACAGATTCAATCGCAGTGGGCGCGGGTTCGCGGCAAGCTGCGGGCCGAAATGGGCGAAACCGCCTACAAAAACTGGCTGAAAAAGCTGACGCTTCTGCAGATTCGCGGCCAGGATGTGGAAATGGCCGTGCCCACGCGCTTCGTGCGCGACTGGATCGTATCCCATTATCAGGACCGGCTGCGCGCCCTCTGGCAGGGGGAGAATCCCTCGCTCAAGGGCGTTGAGATCATCGTCGACAGCTCGTCGCTGGCGGGCCCGGGCGACGGCCGGCCCACCGGGCGGGCGGTCGAGGCCGAGACGGCCCCCACGATCGATCTAAACCGCAGAGACACCAACGACGCGCCTGCCGGAAACTTTTTCGGCGCCGTGCTCGATCCCCGGCTCACCTTCGAAGATTTCGTGGTCGGCAAATCGAACGAGCTCGCCAATGCCGCCGCCTACCGGGTCGCGGACTCCAAAACTGTACCATTCAATCCCCTGTTTCTTTATGGCGGCGTCGGCCTGGGCAAGACCCACCTGATGCATGCCATCGCCTGGCATATCCGCAAGAAATCGCCGGAGCGCCGGGTCATCTATCTCTCGGCCGAGAAGTTCATGTATCAGTTCGTGCGCGCGCTGCGCGACAAGAACACCATGGCCTTCAAGGAGCAGTTCCGCTCCGTCGACGTGCTGATGATCGACGACGTGCAGTTCATCAGCGGCAAGGACTCGACCCAGGAAGAATTCTTCCACACCTTCAACGCGCTGGTGGACCAGAACCGGCAGGTGGTGATCTCCGCCGACAAATCGCCCTCGGATCTCGAAGGCATGGAAGAGCGGATGAAGTCGCGCCTGGGCTGGGGCCTGGTGGCCGACATCCATCCCACCACCTACGAGCTGCGCCTTGGCATCCTGCAGGCAAAGGCCGAGCGGATGAAGATCGAGACGCCGCCCAAGGTGATGGAATTCCTCGCCCACAAAATCACGTCGAACGTGCGGGAGCTCGAGGGCGCGCTGAACCGCATCATGGCCCATTCGCAATTGGTCGGCCGGCCGATCACCCTGGAGACGACGCAGGAGGTGCTGCACGATCTCCTGCGCGCCAACGATCGCCGCGTCACCATCGAAGAGATCCAGAAGCGCGTGGCCGAGCATTTCAACATCAAGGTTTCGGACATGCATTCGGCCCGCCGCTCCCGCGCCGTGGCCCGCCCGCGCCAGGTGGCCATGTACCTGGCCAAGCAGCTCACGCCCCGGTCCCTGCCGGAAATCGGCCGCAAATTCGGCGGCCGCGACCACACCACGGTCATGCATGCGGTCCGCAAGGTCGAGGAATTGCGCACGGCCGATTCGAGTTTTGCCGAGGATGTGGAGCTCTTGCGCCGGATGCTCGAGGGCTGATTCCGCTTCCCGCTCTCTGCCCATAAAAGGCCATAAGAATCAACATATTATGGTCTACCGCCGGGCGCTCAAAACCCTTACCTTTTCGGCCTCATTTGCTATAGTGATCGACTGATTCGCAAAAGCTCCGGGCACGCGATCGGCCGGCAGGGATCGTCAGGTTTTAGCCGGCGAAAGAAAACGGGGGGCGACGGGTGCCGGGGCGTCTCATTGCAGCTATCGCTAGATCCCCAAGAAAGTCAGTCGTGACATGAAGATCACCATTGAACGGGGCGCTCTACTCAAGTCGCTCGCCCATGTGCAGAGCGTCGTGGAGCGCCGCAATACGATTCCGATCCTGTCGAACGTCCTGCTGGATGCGGCTGATAACATGCTGGCGCTGACGGCGACCGACATGGATCTGACGATCGTCGAAAAGGTGGCGGCCCAGGTCGGCACCAAGGGCGCCACCACGGTTTCCGCCCACACGCTCTATGACATCGTGCGCAAGCTGCCGGAGGGCGCGCAGATTCAACTGGAGGGTGCCGCCGATGGCGGCCAGGTGACGCTGAAGGCCGGCCGCTCGAAATTCAGCCTGGCGACTCTGCCGCGGGAAGATTTCCCGGCCACCGCCGCCGGCGATCTGCCGAACAAGTTCTCCATCGCCGGCAAGGATCTGCGCAACCTTATCGATCGCACGCGCTTTGCCATCTCCACCGAGGAGACGCGCTACTATTTGAACGGCATCTATCTGCATGCCCACACGACAGGCGATGTGAAGGTCCTCCGTGCGGTCGCCACCGATGGTCACCGCCTGGCGCGCTTCGAAATGGCGCTGCCGTCGGGCGCGGCCGACATGCCCGGCGTGATCGTGCCGCGCAAGGCCGTGGGCGAGCTGCGCAAGCTGATCGAGGAAACATCTGATAATGTCGAGGTGGCGCTGTCGGACAGCAAGATCCGCTTCGGCTTCGATGCAGTGCTGCTGAATTCCAAGCTGATCGACGGCACCTTCCCGGATTATCAGCGGGTCATCCCCACCGGCAACGACAAGGTGCTGGAAGTCGACCGCAAGAGCTTCGCCGAAGCCGTCGATCGCGTCTCCACCATTTCCAGCGAGAAATCGCGGGCCGTGAAGATGTCGCTGAAGGCCGGCACGCTCACCCTCTCGGCCAGCAGCCCGGAGAGCGGCAGCGCCAGCGAAGAACTCGAAGTGAAATATGGCGGCGCCGGCATCGATATCGGCTTCAACTCCCGCTATCTCCTGGACATCACCGAGCAGATCGAAGGCGAGGGCGCGCAGTTTGCATTGGCCGATGCGGCGTCCCCCACATTGGTCCGCGACGTCGGCGATCCCAGCGCGCTCTATGTGCTGATGCCCATGCGGGTCTGATGGCGGCCTGATGTCCAACGCCCCGGCTCTGCGCCAGTCCGCACCCAGCGATCCCGTCCGGCACGCCGCCGGCCCCGTCGTCTGGCTCGAGCGGCTGGTGCTGACCGATTTCCGCAATTACGGCCGGGCCGAAATTCATCTGGACCGGCGGCCGGTGGTGCTCACGGGCCCCAATGGCGCCGGCAAGACCAACCTGCTGGAGGCCATCTCCTTCCTGATCCCCGGCCGCGGCCTGCGCCATGCGCGGCTGCCCGACATCGACCGCATGATATCGGTGAAGGCCCACGGCCAGCCCCGCCGAGCCGCCTGGGGCATCGCCGCTACCGTGAATCGGCCGGAGGCGCAGATCGATTTGGGCACCGGCAGGGATCCCGCCGCCGGCGGCCGCGACCGGCGGCTGGTGAAAATCGATGGCGCGCTCGCCGGCGGCCAGTCGGCCCTGGCGCAGATCCTCTCGGTCGCCTGGCTGACGCCGCAGATGGACCGGCTGTTCCTCGATGGCGCGCTACACCGGCGGAAATTCACCGACCGTCTTGTATTCGGCCTCGATCCCGATCACGCCAAGCGCCTGGGGCAATACGATCATCTGCTGCAGGAGCGGGTGCAGGTGCTGCGCGGCGAGGGCGAGCGCGGGCGCGATCCCGCCTGGCTGGCGGCGCTGGAGCAGCAGATCGCCGAGCGCGGTATCGCCATCGCGGCCGCCCGGCGCGACCTGATCATCAGGCTGACCGCGTCCATGGCCGCCGGCGCCGGGCCGTTCCCTCGGGCGCTGCTGCGCCTGGAAGGCGCTGTCGATAGCTGGCTCGGCGAGATGCCCGCCCTGGCCGCCGAGGAGCGGCTGCGGGATATGCTGGCCCATTCCCGCGCCGCCGATGCCGAAGCCGGCGGCGCCCTCTGGGGCCCCCATCGCAGCGATCTCCTGGCCATCCACCAGGGCACCGGCATGCCCGCCGCCCTTTGTTCCACGGGCGAGCAGAAGGCGCTGCTGGTCGCCACGGTGCTGGCCTTCGCCCGCCTGCTGACCGATCTTCGGGCGCAGACGCCGCTGCTGCTGCTGGACGAGGTGGTGGCCCATCTGGACGAAACCCGCCGCCATGCCCTGTTTGATGAACTGCGGCACCTGGGGCTGCAGGCCTGGCTCACCGGCACCGACGCCGCGTTCTTCGACGCGATGGCCGGCGGCGCCCAATTCTTCGATGTGCGCGAGGCGAAGATCGCGCCGCGCAATACCTAGTCCGCGCCCGCCTTTCGCCGGCGCCATAGATCAAAGCAGTTGAACCGATGACAGACGTAACCGAATCGCCCAACGGCAATTCTCCTGAAAGACAATACGACGCGGAGTCGATCAAGGTGCTGCGCGGGCTCGATGCCGTGCGCAAGCGGCCGGGCATGTATATCGGCGACACCGATGACGGCTCCGGCCTGCATCACATGGTCTATGAGGTGGTGGACAACGCCATCGACGAGTCCCTGGCCGGCTATTGCGACCTGATCAATGTCACTCTCAATGGCGACGGCTCCGTCACCGTGCGCGACAATGGCCGCGGCATCCCCGTCGACATCCACAAGGAAGAGGGCGTGTCGGCGGCCGAGGTCATAATGACCCAGCTCCATGCCGGCGGTAAGTTCGACCAGAATTCCTACAAGGTGTCCGGCGGCCTCCACGGCGTCGGCGTCTCCGTGGTCAATGCGCTGTCGGAGCGGCTGGACCTGCGCATCTGGCGCAATGGCCAGGAGTACTACATGCGCTTCCGCCACGGCGTTCCCGAGTCGCCGCTGGCCGTTGTCGCCAAGGCGCCGGAAAAGGACGGCAAGCTCTTCACGGGGACCGAGGTCACGTTTCTGGCGTCGAAAGAAACCTTCACCAAGACCGAGTTCGACTACGCCACCCTGGAGCACAGGCTGCGCGAGCTGGCGTTCCTGAATTCCGGCGTTCATCTGATGTTGACCGACGCCCGCGGCGTCGAGCCGAAATCCGTCGACCTGCATTACGAAGGCGGGCTCGAGGCCTTCGTGAAATATCTCGACCGCAACAAGAACCCGCTGCATCAGCCTGTCATCGCGGCCATCGGCGAGAAGGACGGCATCACCGTCGAGATCGCCATGGAGTGGACCGACAGCTATCACGAGACCACTCTCTGCTTCACCAACAACATCCCGCAGCGCGACGGCGGCACGCATCTGGCAGGCTTCCGCGGCGCGCTCACGCGGCAGATCAACCAGTACGCCACCGACAGCGGCATCGCGAAGAAGGAAAAGATCGCGCTGACCGGCGACGACGCCCGCGAGGGCCTCACCTGCATCCTCTCCTGCAAGGTGCCCGATCCCAAATTCTCGGCGCAGACCAAGGACAAGCTGGTGTCGTCGGAAGTGCGGCCGGTGGTGGAAGGCATCGTCAACGAGCGGTTGAACCAGTGGTTCGAGGAGCATCCCTCCGAGGCTCGTCGCATCGTGGCCAAGGTCTATGAGGCCGCCGCAGCCCGGGAAGCCGCGCGCAAGGCCCGCGACCTCACCCGCCGCAAGGGCGCGCTCGATATGAACTCGCTGCCCGGCAAGCTGGCCGACTGCCAGGAGCGCGATCCCGCGCTATCCGAGCTGTTCATCGTCGAGGGCGACAGCGCCGGCGGCTCCGCCAAGAGCGGCCGCAATCGCGCCTTCCAGGCGATCCTGCCGCTGCGCGGCAAGATCCTGAATGTGGAGCGCGCCCGCTTCGACAAGATGCTGGGCTCGGCGGAAATCGGCACCCTGATCACCGCGCTCGGCACCGGCATCGGCCCGGAAGAGTTCGACATCGCCAAGCTGCGGTACCACAAGATCATCATCATGACCGACGCCGATGTGGACGGCTCCCACATCCGCACCCTGCTGCTGACCTTCTTCTACCGCCAGATGGCCGAGCTGATCGAGAAGGGCTATCTCTATATCGCCCAGCCGCCGCTGTTTAAGGTGTCGAAGGGCAAGTCCGAGCGCTATCTGAAAGACGAGCGGCAGCGCGATCAGTTCCTGATCAGCTCGGGCCTCGAAGGACTGGTGCTGCGCCTCGCCGACGGCAGCCAGGTGGCCGGCGCCGACCTGAACCGCCTGATGGAGCAGGCGGCGCAAGCCCAGACCAACATGCAGCCGCTGATCCGCAAGGTCGGCAACGCCCAGGTGGTGGAGCAGGCGGCCATCGCCGGCGCGCTGAACCCGGAAATCATCTCCGATCAGGCCCGCGCCACCGAAGCGGCCGCTTATATCGCCAAACGCCTCGACCTGCTGTCGCCGCTGGAAGAGCGCGGCTGGCAAGGCAAATCGGAATCCGACGGCGGCCTGTCCTTCACCCGCAGACTGCGCGGCGTGACCACACGCTATGTGATCGACGGCCCGCTGATCCGTAGCGCCGAAAGCCACCGGCTCGACGCCATGGCCGCCGACCTGCAGCAGACCTACAGCCGCCACGCCACGCTGTTGGGCAAGGAGCAGGAGACCTCGATCGCCGGCCCAATCTCCCTGGTGGAAACCGTCACCGGCCTCGGCCGCGCCGGCCTCAGCATCCAGCGCTATAAAGGCCTGGGCGAAATGAACCCGGAACAGCTCTGGGAAACCACGCTCGATCCCCAGGTGCGGACCTTGCTGCAGGTGAAAGTCAGCCATGTGGACGAAGCCGAGGAAGTTTTCTCGACCTTGATGGGCGACGTGGTGGAACCCCGCCGCGACTTCATCCACGCCAATGCCCTGAACGTAGCGAACCTGGATATTTGAGCGTGAGTCACTCGAATAGTTGAGGCCTCGCCCCGCGCAGCGGGGAGAGGCACGCAAACGTCCGCGTTCAGCGCATGTTGCGGGTGATGGGCTGGCGCCGGTATCGCCGCATACAAATCGATCCCGCAGAAATCCTGCACCCATACCCTCACCCGCGCAGCGTTCGCTGAACGCGAACTCTACGCTCCCTCTCCCGCTGTACGGGCGAGGGGACGGATGAATATGATGCCTTTGAATTTCAGCAGGCCAATGTGCAATCCTGCCTGAACATTGATACATGCTGTCGATCACGCCCACAGAGGACCACCCATGAACACGCACTCGAACGCACCCGCCTGGACCACCGCCGCCATCCTCGTTGCCCGGCTGATCTTCGCCGCCGTCTTCATCATGGCCTGCAGCTTCAAATATGCCGGCATGCAGGGCACCGCCGACTACATCGCCGCCGCCGGTTTTCCGATGCCGCTGGTGCTCGCCTGGCTTGCCGCGCTGTTCGAGACCGCGCTCGCGCTCTGCCTGCTCACTGGCGCCTATTTCACGGAAGCGGCGCTGCTCGCGGCCGCCTATGTGATCTTCCTCGCCTTCGCCTTCCACGGCCCCAACCGGTGGGAGGAAACCAACCCCACCGAGTTCGGCTTTTTCATCGACCATTTCACCTTCATGGCCGGCTTGCTTTACGCCGCAGTGCACGGCCCGGGCCGCGTGCTGGCGATCAGGCACAGCTTGTTGCGCCACGGGTAAATCCCAGGAGGGCGTGGCGGATGAAGGGGAACGTCTGTCCATGACCGACCCCACCGCCTACTACGCCGGCGGCCTTGCCGTGGCCGCGTATGATCTCTTCACCGGCTTTGGCCTCCTGGCCGGCGATGTCGAGTTCTATCTCGATCATGCGCGGCGCCTCGGCGGGCCGATCCTGGAGCTGGGGGCGGGCACCGGCCGGGTGCTGGTGCCGCTGGCCGCAGCGGGGCATCACATTGTCGGCTTGGATCGCTCGCGCCCGATGTTGGCCGTCGCCGAGGCGAAGCTTGCCGCAAACCCGGTTGCGGCGGCCCATTCCCGGCTGGTCGAAGGCGACATGACGGATTTTGACCTGGGGCAGCGCTTCGCCCAGATCATCGTCCCGGCGCGGGCTTTTCAGCATCTGATTGCGCCGACCGGGCAGCGCGCCGCCCTTCGCTGCATCCGCCGGCATCTGGCGCCAGGCGGCCATCTGATCCTCGATCTCTTCGATCCGAAGTTCGAGCTGTTGTTCGCTGAGGGTCCGAACCCGCCACCCCGCGAGGCGCGCGATCCCGGCTCGGGCCATCTCATCCGGCGGACCATCACGTCGCGGATGATCGATCCGATGTTGCAGACCGTGCTGGAAAACCTGCGGTTCGAGGTGCTGGGTGCAGACGGCGTCGTCGTCGCCAGCCAGGACACTTCATGGACCGTGCGCTGGAACACGCGGCAGGAGATGGGGTATCTCCTGGAGCTTTGCGGCTTCGAACCGGTCAGCGAATTCTCGGATTTCTCCGGTTCGCCGCCGGCCTACGGCCGCGAGCAGATCTGGATCGCGCGCGCGATCTGACGCGGCCCCGATCCGCTGCGCAGCCGCCGGCCCGCTAGCTTGCCATCTTCTTCATCCCCTGCTGGATCTCGTCCATGCTCAGGTCGCGGACATGGGTGGCGACTGACCATTTATGGCCGTAGGGATCCTCGATCACGCCATAGCGGTCGCCCCAGAACTGCTCCGCCACCGGCATCGTGACCTTCGCGCCTGCGGCCACCGCCTTTTCGACAAACGCGTCCGCATCCTCGACGTACAGATGGATGGTCACCGGCGTGCCTTTCAGCGACTTGGGACCGATGATCCCCCATTGCGGATTCTCGTCGACCAGCATGACGGGAGAACCGTTGATGCGGATCATCCCATGCATCAGCTTGCCATCGGGGCCCGGCAGCCGCGCCCCTTCCACCGCACCGAAGGCTTTCTTGTAGAAATCGATGGCCCCGGCCGCGCCGGCGCAGACCAAGTGCGGCGTGACGCTGGGCATGTCTTTGGGAATGGGATTCACTTTGGGCTTCGGCATGTTGATCGCTCCCTACAATTTTGAGAAAGGGCTCGACCGTGCGGCCGGCCCGCGAGCTTGCTCCGGCACTATGTGGTGACCGCCTCGGCTCCAATCAAATCACCGGGCTATCCTGCCACTTTTTTGCCCGCGGTCTTTGCAACATGACTTCCGAAATGAGTGGGAATTCAGGGCGCGCGGCTTATGCCGGCTCGGTCGGCAGCCCCGACTCCGCGAGCTCCTTGAAGCCGCCTATGTTGTACACGGTATTATACCCCATATCCTTGAGCCGCTTGCCCGCCAGCGCGGAGCGGCCGCCGGAGGCGCAATAGACCAGCACGGTCTTGTCTTTCTGAAAGGCCGCATTGTGATAGGGCGTCTCGGGGTCGGCGCGGAATTCCAGCATGCCGCGAGACACATTGACGGCGCCCTGGATCTTGCCGCTCTGCTGCACTTCACCGGGATCGCGCACATCGACGATGAGCACGTTGCCGGTTTTAATCTTCTCTGCCGCCTCGGCCGGCGACAGCTTGCGCACCGCCGCATTGGCCTCGGCCAGAAGCTCCTTCACACCGATCGGCATGTTTTCCTCCTTCAGGTTCCGCCAGGACTATGCTGCGCAGATAGGCCTGTTTAAGCCCATGTTCAATGCAATACTGATGGAGAACTTACTTGGCCCCTCGCCCCCCGGCGCGATCGCGCAGCGATCGTCGCAGTGTGGGAGAGGGTCACAACATTCGCGTTAGGCGAATGTTGCGGCGTGAGGGGTTGGCGCCAATGTTTTTGCCAAATCACCTGTCGCCACAGAATGCATGAAGTGCAATGCCTGAAACGTCCGTGCTCCCAATTCCCCTCACCCGCATGGCAGTCGCAGAGCGACTGCCATGCACCCTCTCCCCGCTTTGCGGGGCGAGGGGACAGCAAGGTGGCAAACCCCGGATGCCACCGATTCCCCCTCACACCGTCCGGAAAAATATCCTATAATGGTTTTCGCCGC
>DATKFM010000188.1:0-11691 GCA_035544395.1 Verrucomicrobiia bacterium | reverse complement strand
CTTCTACAATGTGATCCAGATAATCGGTGCCGCCGGATACAACGACGGAACCATCACCGATGCGTCGCAAGTCGGAATCAAGGCGCCCGATGACACAACCGTGGTGCTGACGATGGAAAACCCCGCGCCGCAGGCGTTCTTCGTATTGAATTCGTTCCAGACCACGCCGCTGCACAAGCCGTCGTGGGAGAAGTTCGGCGACAAGTTTGTCGAGGCCGGAAATGAGGTCGGCAACGGCGCCTATGTGCTGGCAGAGAACGTGCCGCAATCCCATGTGACACTGGTGAAGAATCCGAATTACTGGGATGCCGCGAACGTCAAGATCGACAAGGTGAACTATATTGTCACCGAGGACGTGAACACCGAATTGAAGCGGTATCAAGCCGGCGAGCTCGACGTCACCAACGAGATCCCATCGGATCAACGCGAAGCCCTTAAGGCCGAACTCGGTGGCGAGGTCCGCGAAGTGATCAGCACCGAATCGCTCTACTTCAGCTTTAACGTCACCAAGCCGCCTTTCGACGACATTCGCGTGCGTCAGGCCCTATCCATGGCCATCGATCGCGAAACGCTGCAGGACAAGGTGCTGAAGGCCGGCTACAAGCCGAGCTATTCCTACGTTCCTGCCGTCGATCCGACCTATGACGGTCCGAAGATCGTCGAAGCCGGCATGTCGAAGGAGGAACGTGAAGCGAAGGCGAAGGAGCTTTTGGCGGCAGCGGGCTTCGGCCCGGACAATCCTCTGAAAGTTGGCATTCTCTCCACGACGGATGAAGTCGAAAAGCGCGAGGCAACGGCGGTTGCCATCATGTGGAAGCAGGTACTGGGGGTGCAGACGGACCTGCAGAACCAGGAATTCCAAGCCTGGCTCGACACCTTCTATGCCGGCAATTGGGAGGTCTTTAACGACAACATCGTCGGCGATTTCCCTGGCCCTGAAACCTACCTGACCTATATGAAGCCGAGCTCGGATCCCGGCTACAACTGGAAAAACGACGCTTATGAGGAGCTGCTGAACAAGGCCGCTGCCATTGCCGATCCGCCGGAACGGCTGAAGGTACTGGCGGAGGCAGAGAAGGTTCTTCTCGACGACTACTTGGTGGCGCCCATTGCCAGCGCCACCTCGCGCCACCTGGTGAAGCCCTATGTGAAGGGCTGGGTCGACAATGTCGTAGAATCCCACCCGTCGCGGTTCATGAGCATCGAACACTAAGCGGTTTGGCAACGGCGCCGGGTCACACCGGCGCCGTTGCCGCTCCTGAGCGGACCGCAACAGCATCATGCTCCGATACACCATGAGACGGCTGGTGGGCGCCATACCCACCATGTTCGCGCTCATCGCCGTGACCTTCTTCCTGATGCGCGTGGCTCCCGGCGGCCCGTTCGACGGCAATCGAAAAGTCACGGCGGCGGTGAAGGCCAATCTCGAGGCCGCGTATCACCTGGATGAGCCGCTTTGGATGCAATTCTTCCGCTATCTTTGGCGCGTCCTGCATTTCGATTTTGGCCCGTCGTTCAAATACCGCGACTACACGGTGACCGATCTTATCGCTCAGGGTTTCCCGGTTTCCTTTGAAGTCGGGATTTGGGCGATCTTGATCGCCGCCATTCTCGGCATGACTCTGGGCACAATTGCGGCCCTGCGGCAGCATAGTTTCATTGACTATGGCGTGATGGCCGTCGGCATGGTCGGCGTCGCCGTCCCGACATTTGTCGCAGGACCACTGATGCAGATCATCTTTGCTCTGTCGTTCAAGCTGCTTCCCGTGGCTGGATGGGACGGCAGCCTCAGTTCAAAAATACTGCCGATAACTGCATTGGCGCTTCCAAATATCGCCTACATCGCCAGCTTGGCGCGGGGCAGCATGATCGAGTCGCTCCGCACCAATCATGTGCGCACCGCGCGGGCCAAGGGAATTGGCGGCTGGCGCACTGTCACGCGGCACGCTCTCCTCGGCGCAATGGTGCCTGTCGTCGCCTATCTCGGCCCGGCGACGGCCGGCACCGTGACTGGGTCCATTGTCATCGAGAAGATCTTCAGCATACCCGGAATTGGCCGATACTTTGTCGACGCTGCGTTGAATCGTGACTACACGCTCGTGTTGGGCGTAGTCATCTTCTATGGCTTCCTGATCATAATCGCCAATCTGATCGTCGATCTCTGTTATGCGATCCTCGATCCAAAGGTGCGATATGACTGATGCGGCGCTGACAACTCATGGCGCGGTGGCGGTGGAGAAGGGCCGAAGCCAGACGCGCGAGGCGCTGGGTCGTCTCCTGCGCAACCCGGCGGCCATGATTGGCTTTGCCGTGCTCATTCTCCTGATTCTGGCCTGTTTCCTGGGGCCGGTGATTTTTGGGCTGGATCCGGAAGCGTCGGATTTTGATGCGATTTCCCTGCCGCCAAGCATTGTGAATGGCCATTGGTTTGGTACCGACGACCTCGGCCGGGACCTGCTGGCGCGGACGCTGACCGGCGGGCGCGTGTCTTTGATGCTCGGACTTGCCGCGACCGTGGTCGCACTGGGAATCGGCGTGATCTATGGTGCCATCGCCGGCTATGTTGGCGGTTGGCTCGACAGCTTGATGATGCGTTTCGTCGACGTGTTCTATGCCGTGCCCTTCATATTTTTCGTGATCTTACTGACGTTCCTGTTCGGTCGCAGCCTGGTCTCCCTTTTGATTGCGATCGGCGCCGTCTATTGGCTGACAATCGCGGTTATCGTGCGTGGCGAAACGCTGAGCCTGAAGCGAAAGGAATTTATCGAGGCGGCTCGGGCGGGAGGCATGGGCGCGCCGGCCATCATCCTCCGCCACATCGTGCCCAACACGGTCGCACCTGTTATCGTATATGCGAGCATGACGGTATCGGACGTCATCCTCGGCGAGTCACTGTTGTCCTTCCTCGGCCTCGGCGTTCAAGAGCCGAACACAAGCTGGGGCGTGCTGATCGATCAAGGAGCAGGTAGCATGGAGTCGATGTGGTGGGCGCTCGTGTTCCCCGGCATCTTTTTGGCTCTCACGCTCTTCGCCCTCAACTACATTGCCGATGGTCTGCGCGATGCTTTCGATCCAAAGAGCCGCTGAGGCGAAACGTTTGGACAGAAGCCCCGCCCTGCTGGAAGTGCAGGGGCTGACGATCCAGTTCCGCGCCGGCAACAAGCGGGTGGAGGCGGTAAGCGACGTCGCGTTCAGTCTGCGGCCCGGCGAAATCCTCGGGATTGTCGGCGAGTCCGGTTCGGGCAAGACGCAAATCCTGATGTCGATGATGGGGCTGCTGGCTGCCAATGGCCGTTCGACGGGCAGCGTCAAGCTGCGCGGCGAGGAAATCCTCAATCTTACGACCGACAAGCTGGACCAGATCCGCGGCAGCGTCATGACCATGATTTTCCAGGATCCGATGACGTCGCTGAACCCCTTCATGCGGGTCGGCAAGCAATTGACGGAGGTTCTGGTCAAGCATCGCGGTATCGGCGGTCAGGAGGCGGTGCGTCAGGCGACGGCGATGCTGGAGCATGTGCGCATACCTGAAGCGGAGCGGCGCATGAGCATGTATCCGCACGAATTCTCCGGCGGCATGCGCCAGCGGGCGATGATCGCCATGTCGCTGCTCTGCAGGCCGGCGCTACTGCTGGCTGACGAGCCGACGACGGCGCTCGATGTCACGGTCCAGGCGCAGATCCTGACGCTGATACGCGATCTGGCGCGGGAGTCCGGCACGTCGGTGGTGCTCGTCACCCACGATCTCGGCGTCGTTGCCGATCTCTGCGACCGCGTAATCGTGCTCTATGGCGGGCGGATCATGGAGGACGGCCCGATCGACGACGTGTTCTACGATCCCAAGCATCCCTACACTAAAGGCCTGCTGCGCTCGATGCCGCGGCTCGACGAGAAGACTCACGGCGAATTGCCGACGATCCCCGGCCAGCCGCCGATCCTGACGCAGCTGGCTGGCGGTTGCCCGTTCGAGCCGCGCTGCGCCCTCCGGCAGGACTATTGCAAATCCGAAGTACCGCCGCTGGCACGGTCGGGCCTGCGGCGGCTCGCCTGCCATGAGGTGTCGCTGTGAACGCCGAGCCGCTGCTCTCGGTCAAAGACCTGCGCGTCCATTTCGGCGTCGGCAAGAAGCTGTTCGGCAAGGCCGCGACCATCAAGGCGATCGACGGTGTCAGCTTCGAGCTGCGCCAAGGCGAGACGCTCGGAATCGTTGGCGAGTCCGGCTGCGGCAAATCCACGTTGGGCCGCGCCGTGCTGCGGCTCTTGGCGCCGACCGAAGGCACTGTCGTCTGGCTGGGCCAGGATATGGCCGGCCTTAAGGGCGAGGCGCTACGGCGCGAGCGCCGGAACATGCAGGTGATCTTCCAGGACCCGATTGCGTCCCTGGATCCGCGCATGACAGTCGGTCAGGCAATCGGCCGTCCGCTGATCACTTTCGAACCACGTCTCTCCGGCGAAGAACGGCGCCGGCGGGTCCATGAAATGATGGAGCAGGTGGGATTGCCGCGCGCATGGTCCGGGCGCTATGCCCATGAACTCTCCGGCGGTCAATGCCAGCGAGTCGGCATCGCCCGCGCCATGATCCTGCGGCCGAAGATGGTCGTCTGCGACGAGCCCGTGTCCGCCCTGGATGTTTCGATCCAGGCGCAGATCATCAATCTGCTGATGCGCCTGCAGCGGGAGCTGGGTCTGTCGCTCCTGTTCATCTCGCACAATCTCAGCGTCGTGCGCCATATCAGCAACCGCGTGATGGTGCTCTATCTCGGCAAGATCATGGAGATCGCCGATCGCGACGATCTCTATGCGCGGCAGCTCCATCCCTATACCAAGGCGCTGATGTCCGCCGTACCGATCCCCGACCCGCGGCTCGAGCGGCAGCGCGAGAAACTGCTGTTGACGGGCGATCTGCCGTCGCCGGTCAACCCTCCTTCCGGCTGCCGCTTCCGCACCCGCTGCCCGATCGCGACGGCGCGCTGCGCGGCGGAAGAGCCGGCGCAGACATCTTTCGGCAAGGGCCATCTCGTGGCCTGTCACTATGCCGGCGACAAGCCCGCTTGATCTTGCCTCCGCATCGCCTGTTCAATTGCCGTCGACAATCATGACCGCAGATTCGTCAGATTCTATCATAAGGAAGCGCGCCCTGGCCGAGGCTTGGTCACGCTATCCCGTGCCGTGGGATGCCAAGCTGTCTCCGGACGGAAAGCGGTTGGCCTGGTCCTGGTCGGGAATCGGCGCGGCCTGCGATGTCTATGTCGCGCCGACGGACGCCAGCGCGCCGCCGCTGCGCCTGACGGAGAGCAATGACCATATTCTGGTGCGCGGCTGGTCGCGGGACAGCCGGCATATCCTTGCCGGCCGCGACAAGGGCGGCGACGAACGCGAGCAGCTTCTGCTGCTGGATCCTGCGAAACCGTTTGAAATCGTACCCCTGACCGCGGAGACGCCGGACTTCTTTCTCTATGGCGGCGCGCTGCACCCGAATGGCAAGTGGCTGTTCTATTGCGCGCAGTTCGATCCCCATGACACCCGGGGCCGCAGCGGCGCATGCATCCTCCGGCAAGAACTGGCGACCGGTGAAATTCGGACGATTGCGCGCATGCTCCAGGGTGAGGGAACCGGACCGTCGCTCAGCCCAGACGGCAAGTTTCTGCTCTACCATCGCCGCGACAAGCACCCGGCGGGCAGTCAGGTATTTTTTGTGGATGTGGAGGGTACGGCTGACCGGCCGCTGCTGGATCTCGGCGACCGTATCCCGATCCAGGCGCAATGGCTCGGCGACGGCCACAAAGTGCTGGTCCAGGCACAGACAAAGACTCATGTACGGGTCGGCGTTCTGGAGATTGCTGGCAGCCGCGTGACCTGGCTGATCGACAACCCGGCCCGGCAGGTCGAGACCGTGGTACCTTCGGACGACGGTCGGGAGATCATGATCGTCGAGGGTCGCGATGGCCGGACGACGTTGACTTTGCTGCGCCTTGCGGATGGAGCAAGAATTCGGGTCGAGTGCGGCAATGGCGATCTCCTGCCGGTTGCCTCAATGCCCGATGGCACCTGGATCGGCGCATCATCGCATACCGACGGACCGACGGAGTTCGTGCGCTTCGATCCGGCCGGTGCAAAGTCATGGCTCTATCTGTCGGATGCCCGAAGCCGTGTGCCGGAACCAGCAAGTCCGGCTGTCAAAGGCGAAAGCATCCACTGGCAATCGATTGATGGCATGGAGATACAGGGCTGGTTCTACCGCCCGCGCGGCGAGGCGCGGGGCCTCGTCGTCTGGGTGCATGGCGGTCCCAACCTGCACAGCGGTGACGAACTCGACACGCTGGCGCAATGCATGGTGGCCGGCGGATTCGCGGTCCTGGATCCGAACTACCGCGGCAGTACTTATTTCGGGGTGCCGTTTCGCGAATCAATCAAGGAAGACGGCTGGGGTGGGCGCGAACAGGACGATATTCGCACCGGCATCGAGCATCTGATTGCTATCGGAGAAGCAAAGCGGGGCCGAATCGGCATTGCCGGCCTGTCCTATGGCGGCTATTCGAGCTGGTATGCGGTAACGAAGTACCCGGATCTCATCGCTGCCGCGGTGCCGATCTGCGGCATGACCGATCTGGCGATCGACTATGAGGAAACTCATTTGCCCCATGGCCGCCTCTATAGCGAGGAAATGATGGGCGGCAAGCCGGCGGAGCAGGCGCAACGATACTTCGAGCGCTCGCCGGTCAATCACATCGGCGATATCCGCGGCAAGCTGCTGATCGTGCATGGGCTGCGCGATCCGAATGTCTCGCCGCGCAACACCGAGATTGCCTGCACGGCGCTGAAAAAGTCCGGCATCCCATTCGAGCTTTTGACCTTCGACGATGAAGGGCACGGCGTCTGGCGCACCTCCAACAGGCGCGTGCTGTTCGAACGATTACTGCATTTATTCGGGGAGGCTTTTCACGCCGTTTAACTTGGGATGACGCCCAAGGTCACCAGATGCGTGCCCACCATCACGGCTGAGACCGGATTGAGGGCAATCACGTCGCCGGCGCAGGGCGTCACCGCCGTTTCCTGAATGTCACCGAGCATGGTGCGGACACGGCCGATCACGGCGCCCGCCGCGAGCCTGTCGCCGACATTGCAGGAGGTTTCGAACAGCCCGCCGGTTTCCGAGTAGACCTCATGCCGCACCATCTTCACCGGCTCGACCCCCGCCTTGTCGCCCAGCGCCCGCGGCAGATCACGCAGCATCTTGAGGATCGCATCGGCGCCTTGCTCGGCGCCGACAACGTCCAATGTCATCAGGCCGGAGAGCTCAATCGTCACAGCGGGCTTGCCGTTATTCACGACCCAAGTGGTCCAGCATCTATCGAGACCCTGCAGGTTCGCTTGCTCGGCCGGCATTTCACCGAACACCGGCAGGCCGGAGGAATCGGCCCAGCGATAGACCATGCCCTGCATTACCGATTCGGCGATGTTATCCAGCAGTAGGAAATTCGTACACCAGCCGGCGGTGTGGACATCGATCAGCGCGTCATGATCATCCATGAGTTCCACCAGCGCCGCCGCCAGACGCTCGCCGAGCTCGCCATCCTTGCGGCCAGGAAACACGCGATTGAGATCGGTGGTGGCCAGCGGCACATGGCGCCGCGATTGCCGTGCGCCTTGCTGATTGACCAGAGGAATAATCGTGAGCTTGCCGCCGATCCCCGAAGCGTCGAGCCGTTCCATCACCCGCCACAGCGCGCCGGTAGCCGTCAGCTCATCGCCATGGAGCGCACCGGTCAGCAGCACCTTCGGTCCGGGCCGGCCGGTATCGAAGCGGCGGCCGACCAGGCCGGTCGAAATGCCGGGATCGTCGCGGCCGACCGCAATTTCGAACGACTCAATTTTCATGATTGCTTTCTGCAATTCTGGCGGGAATGCAATCCTGTAACAGCACGTCCTGGTAAGTCAAGCATGCGAGTCCTATTGCGCCGATGACAGCTTGGCGAGTTGCGTTGCCACCGCTTTGTACTCACCGGAGCTCGGCGCGAATTGCGTCAGGAGCTTCGACCAGAGCTGCCGGGCCTCCTCGTTGTTTCCGGATTTCATTGCTACGAATCCCAATAACCACAAGGCAGCGCCATCCTCGGGTTGTTGCGACAGCGCCGCGCGCAAGGCCGCGATCGACTCCGCCGGCAATTCCGGCAACGGCTCGGGTGCGGCCAGCACGGTTCCCGCGTACTCGGCCAGGAGATTGCGGTCGGTCGGCGCCAGTGCCACCGCGCGCGCATAGGCATCGCGCGCCCGGACGGGTTCGTTCAGTACGAAGTAGGATTGGCCGAGACGCTTCCAGCCCTCGAGATCGTTCGGATTGGCCTCCAGCCGCTTGGCCAAACCCTCCACCATGCCCCGGATCATTTCCTGCTGCTGTTCGGGAGTCATGGATTGCGCCGCCTGCACATCCCCCGCCGAAGGACCTGTGGGCCGCGCAATCGTCGCCACGCTCTGCGCATCGATCCCTGCGGCATCGATGCCAGCTTCCTTGGCGATGGCATCGATGCGCTCTTTCACCGCGCCCAGCCAGGGCGCGTCGGCAGGAGAGTCCCGTTCAAGCGATTTCAGCATGGCAAGTGCGTCCCGCGGCTGCCCTGCCTGCGCCTTGGCGATGGCCAGATAAAAGCGCGGCTTCGGCGCCGCCGGATCCGCCTGATTTGCGCGTGTCAAAAGCTCCTGCGCCTGCGCCGGCACTTTGCCATCGGCAGCCTGGATCAATGCCTCGGCATAGTCAGCGGCGATTCCATGGTCGGCTGGGGCGAGTTCGATTGCACGGCCATAGGCCGATGCGGCATCGGCGGGACGTTGCATCGCGCTGTAGGATCGCGCCAGCAGCTTCCAGCCCTCGAGATTCCCCGGCTCCTGCTCCAGCCTTGCGGCCAGCTTTGCCACGGCTTCCATCATCTCGCCGGCCGCCATCGCATCGCCGGCGCTCCGATCGTTGGCGGCGGCAAAGGGATGGGATGGCTCATTCGGCGCGCCCGTCGCGAGGTAGATGGCGAAGGCTGCCAGCGGTGCCAGGGATGCGACGAGGACGACCGCGATCATTCTGGAGCTGGCAGCGGCACCCGCCGCCGGCTCTCCTCCGCTTCCTTTGCGCTCGCCGCTCGCCAGGATTCGGCGCTCGATTTCCGTCTTTGTTGCGGCGGCGGCGTCAGCGGATATCAGGCCTGCGGCAACTTCGCGATCCAGCTCGGCTAGCTGGTCGGCGAAGATGGTGATCTCCTGCTTCTGGCGTGAAGTCCGTGCGGACAACTCGCGGAACAGCGGCAGCAGCAGGGCGCCGATGACGG
The DNA here is from genome assembly GCA_035544395.1 of Verrucomicrobiia bacterium. Taxonomy (GTDB): domain Bacteria; phylum Pseudomonadota; class Alphaproteobacteria; order Dongiales; family Dongiaceae; genus DATKFM01. The sequence goes on along the minus strand of DATKFM010000188.1, from coordinate 2,377 downwards.
CTGCCGTGATGAGGGCGATGAACAGCCAGATCATGGGCGATCGCTATCCGTTTTCAGCAAGGCGTCGACCTGTTGGCGTTCTTCCGGACTCAAGGGACGGACCTCTGCGCCTGGTCGCTGGCGTCGACGTAGATAGGCGACAGAAAGAACAGCACCGGCAATCAGCAGCAGCGGCGGCGCCAGCCATAGCACCAGAGTCGCCGGCTTCACCGGCGGCCGCAGCAGCACGAAATCGCCGTAGCGATCGGTGACATACTGCAGGACCTGATCATCACTGTCGCCGGCCGTCAGTCGCTGCCGCACAATCAACCGGAGATCCCGCGCCAGATCCGCGCTTGAATCGTCGATGGACTGATTCTGGCACACCAGGCAGCGCAGCTCCTTGCTGATCTCCCGCGCCCGCGCTTCCAACGCGGGATCGTTGAGCATTTCACCCGGCTCGACAGCAATTGCCGCCGGAGCAGCGGTGAGCAGCATGATTGCAAAGCCGAGCAATGCCAAAGGACGCCGGACCTGAACTGAAACGCGCATCCGGCTGTCAACTATTCCGCAGCGTTCGGGGCGGCGCCCGGAGGCGCCTGCCGGGCCCGGCGGGACGCGACGCCGACGCGGAATCGGCGGTCGGTGAGGGAGATCAGGCCGCCGATCACCATCAGCACCGCGCCACCCCACATCCAGGGGGCCAGCGGATTGTGGTAGATGCGCACGGCATGACCCTTGCCGCCTTCGTCGTCGCTCAACACGACATAGAGGTCGCCGAAGCCCGTGGTGCGAATCGCGGTCTCGCTGGTCTTCTGATTCTGCACGGGATAGAAGCGCCGCTCCGGATACAGGCGGGCGATCTCCTTGCCGCCGCGCGTGACGATGAATTCCGCGCGATCGGCCAGATAATTCGGGCCTTTCTCGTCCGTCACGGCAGCGAGCTCGAGATCGTACCCCGCGATCTCCACATGATCGCCGGGCATCATGCGTTTGATGCTTTCGGCGCGCCACTCGGTGCTGACGATAATGCCGGCGAGCACAAATCCCAATCCGGCATGGGCCAATGTCATGGCATAGCCGGACCTTGGCAGGTTGATGGCGCGGGTCCAAATGGTGGCCAGCGGTGCGCGGAAGAGCTTCAGTCGGTCGGCCAATTCCACGAGCGCTCCCATGACAAGCCACGCGGCAAGTCCGAGGCAGAGCGCTGCAAGCGCCCGCCCGCCGTAGAACAAGGTCAGGATCACGGCAATTCCCGCGGCAAACACCACGCCGCCGATCCAAAGACGCTGCAAGGCGCCCGGCAGGTCGGCACGCTTCCAGGCCATCAGCGGGCCCAACGGCACCGCCAGGAAAAACGGCACGATCAGAACGGCGAAGACCAGATTGTAGAAGGGAGCGCCGACGGAGAATGAAGATCCCGACGCATCCGCCAGCAGCGGAAACAGCGTGCCGAAAAGGACGACGCCGGCCGCCACCGAGAGAAAGAGATTGTTGAGTATCAGCGCGCCTTCGCGGCTGATCGGGGCGAAGACGCCGCTGTCCTTCAACACTGGCGCCCGGAACGCAAACAAAGTCAGCGATCCGCCGATGGCGATGGCCAGCAGCAGCAGGATGAAGACGCCGCGCTCGGGATCGACGGCAAAGGCATGCACCGATGTCAGGATGCCCGACCGCACCAGGAATGTGCCGATCAGGCTGAAGGAGAAGGCGATGATGGCCAGCAGGATCGTCCAGCTCTTCAGGCTGTCGCGCTTTTCCACCACGATCGCCGAATGCAGCAGCGCCGTACCGGCCAACCAGGGCATGAAGGAGGCGTTCTCCACCGGGTCCCAGAACCAGAAGCCGCCCCAGCCCAGCTCGTAATAGGCCCACCAGCTGCCCATGGCGATGCCGAAGGTGAGAGCGCACCAGGCGAGCAGCGTCCAAGGCCGTACCCAGCGCGCCCAGGCGGGATCGACGCGCCCCTCGATCAACGCCGCGATCGCGAACGAGAAGGTGAGGGAAAATCCGACATAGCCCGTGTAGAGAAACGGCGGATGAAAGGCGAGGCCGGGATCTTGCAGCAGCGGGTTGAGATCGGCGCCATTGACCGGTGGCGGGATGATGCGGGTAAAGGGATTCGACGTCGCGATGATGAACAGCAGGAAGCCGAAACCGATCATCGCCTGCACCGACAGAACCCTGGCCTTCAACCCCAGCGGCAGGCCGCTGCCGAACAGGGCCACGAGCGCGCCGAACAGGGTGAGGATCAGTACCCACAGCACCATCGATCCCTCATGGTTACCCCATACCCCCGAAATCTTGTAGAGCAGCGGTTTCAGGGAATGGGAATTGTTGGCCACTACGGAGACCGAGAAATCCGACGTGACGAACGCATGGATCAGCGACAGGAAGG
>DATKFM010000187.1:0-9660 GCA_035544395.1 Verrucomicrobiia bacterium | reverse complement strand
CCACTCCCAGTATTGCTCATGATAGAATAGAACATATTGGGAACATCTTCAATTCGGGAAGCCCCATTGGCCGGGGATGTGTCGAATGGCTCTGTCTAGCTCTCCGAGAAAATGCGGGCCGGCTCGATCGGCCGGCTATAGGCAGCAAGCACGAACGCGATTGCTGAAAGACCGGCGGAAATCAGCAACAGGATTTCCAGCAAGTCGTACCGGCCGTCGATCTGCCAGATCGCGGCGGCCAGGAACGGCGACAGGGCCTGGGCAATGTAGACAGGAAACATCAGCGCGCCTTGCAGCGCTCCGTAGGCAGTACGGCCAATGAATTCCGGCGCCGCCGTCGCCTGCACGATGGTCTTGATGCCCATGCCAGTGCCAAACGAGATCGCGAACAGAAACACCAGCGGCGAGTGCGCGTCCAAGGACATCATCAGGATCATCGCGCCGACGGGAAACAGCGTGCCGATGACTCCGGCTGTTGTCACGCTGATGAAGCGTTCCAGCGTGAGTACCGCAAGACGGCCCGCAAGCTGAAACGGCCCAATGCAGGCAAAGACGACCACCGCTTCCGTCGCCGTATAGCCCTTCTCGCCGAGCATTGGCACTAGGTTGAAAACCAAGGATGTGAATAGGAAGGCAAAGCTGACAAAGCTGATCGCCAGCAGCCAGAAAACCGGATGTCGCAGTGCGGGCTTGATTGAGACAGCAGCGGCCTTTGCCAGCAAACTATCGCTGTGATGGAAGGACTCTCGGTTCCGCAACAGAAAAAAGGGAATGCCGGCGCAGAACGGCAACTGAACGAGAGCCAGCGCCATGAGTGCATCGCGCCAACCGAGGGTCACGACGAGGAAATGCGTCAGTGGGACGAAAGCCGTGCTCGCCAAGCCGCCCAACAACGTGATGACGATAATTGCCCGGCGATACTCGGCACCCAGCAGGCGCGCGACAACGGCAAACGCGGATTCGTAGAGCGTCATCGAACAGACGATGCCGAGGCCGACCGCTATGGCATAGAGATGCCAAAGCTCGGTTACGTGGGCCCATAGCACTAGCAGGCAGGCGCCTCCGAATGCGCCCAAGGTCATCAATAGACGACCGCCATAGCGATCGATCCAGCGCCCGATCCCATATGTGCAGATACCATTGGTGGCCAGTACAACCGAGAGGGCGCCGCTGATCTGAGTCTTACTCCAGCCAAGGTCCGCTTCCATCGGCGACATGAGTGAAACGAAGACGTAATAGAAGCTGCCCCAGGCGACGAGCTGCGCCGCACCCAGCGCCATGATCAACGCATACGGAAACTTGGTCACCGATCCCAAATGGCGCTCACGATCCGCAGCAACTGGAGTGTGCGGCTTGCTTGACGGGTGCAACGGCAACAACGGCAACTTTTGGTTTTGGCGCACAGCAACCCGATTGGTCACGAGCTCCGCCATCTGCCTCCGAGAGACCCGGACCGTTGCAGACACCGGTTTCCGGAAGAACCAGCCGCGTGTCGCGCGCCGCCTCCCAATCGCCGGCCAGCGCCGCTACCACCGAGCGCACCTGCTCGTACCCGGTGATCATCAGGAAGGTGGGGGCGCGCCCATAGGACTTCATGCCGACGATGTAGACGTCCTTCTCCGGCTGGCGCAGCTCCGCTTCGCCATGGGGCGGCACGGTTCCGCAGCTATGCTCGTTGGGATCGATCAAGGGTCCCAACGCGCGTGGCGATTCCAGCCAGGGATGCAGATCGAGCCGCATTTCGGTCAAGGGGGAAAAGTCGGGACGGAAACCGGTGGCGACAATGACCTCGTCGACCTTCAGCGTCTGAGGTCCCTCGCCGCTTTCGCCGGTCACGGCGACACCATCGGGCGCGAGCTCGAAGGCGTGGACCCGGAACGGCGCGATCAGCCGCACCGTGCCGCTGTCCAGCGCAGCCTTGGATCGCCCGCCGAGCGCGCCGCGGCTGGAGAGCTGGTCGTCGGTCAGGCCGCCGAAGGTGCGCCCGTTGGGCGGCGAACGCATGGCCCACAGGATTTCGGTTTGCGGCGCCTGCCCGTGCAGACGGACCAGGCCGAGGATCGAATCCATGGCCGAATGCCCCGATCCCAGGACCATTACGCGCTTGCCGGCGAAACGCGCTTTCGCGGCGCCGGACACATCGGGAATGCCATAGCTGACACGCGCCGCGCAGGCCCGTTCACCCTCGGCCGGCACGCCGCCGGCGCCGGCCGGATTCGGACTGCGCCAGGTGCCGGAGGCGTCGATCACGGCGCGCCCCAGGTGACGCGACTCCCGTCCGTCCGGCCCGACCGTCACGATCTCGAACGGCCGCGCCTCGCGGCCCGCAGTCGGCACCCGATCCATGCCCCGTCGCGTGACCGAGGCGACGCGAGCATTGAACCGCAGTTTCGGCGCAATCGCCGGATGGGCGGCCAGGGGCGCGAGATAGCGCTCAACCAGCTCGCGCCCCGTCGGGTCGCGGTCGGGATCGGGAACAGTCCAGCCGGTGGGTTCGAGCAGCGCGCGCGCCGCCTCGTCGACAGTGTAGCGCCAGGGCGAGAAGAAGGTGACATGGCCCCACTCCCTCATCGCGGCTCCCGGTCCTGGACCGCTTTCGAACAGGATGAAGTCCAGACCGCGCATCGCCAGATGCGCCGCGGCAGCAAGGCCGACCGGCCCTGCGCCAATCACTGCCACCGGCAAAGCAGTGGAAATGCTGGATGTACCGTCCATGGGCTATCCTCCCGGATTGATAGTCGATTGATGCGTCAGGCGCGAATCTTCTGTCGCGGCTTTGCCGAACGCAGCGCCGCAGGGCGGCATTGCACGCCCTGGCAGCAGTTCTCCCGCAGATACTCCATCAGCTGATTCATGCAGTCGAAGTTCACGGAGTAGATGAGCGAGCGGCCTTCGCGCCGCTGCCGGACCATGTCGGCGCCCTGCAGATGCATGAGATGAAACGACAGCGACGATGCGGGCATACCCAGCTCTTCCGCGATCGCGCCGGCGCTGAGTCCCTGTTCGCCCGCCCGCACCAGCAACCGATGCACTTGCAGCCGCGAGTCATGGGCGAGCGCGTTCAGCGCCTTCACCGCCCAGCCCTGCCGATCCCAATTCTTCGCCATCGTTCGATCCTTCGAGTAATATCGAAGGGACGATATTGCGCGGCGGTAGCCGAGTCAATCGATATTTCCAGAAAAGTCGAAGGGTTAATCCGGCGCCTTGTGCCTCCGGGATCGGGCTCCTCCATGCTTGCGGTGCGTGATTTTCTTCCGCGCCCGTCCATCGCGACCTACTCCGTCGCATAGACTTTCGGACTAGATGAGCCGTCCTTAGCGATCTCATAGATGACGAACGGGCCTTCCTTGTCGCCGTCCATGCCGGGCGAGCCCAGGGGCATGCCCGGGAGCGAGATGCCGAGTATTTGCGGCTTTTCCTGCAGCAGCCGGTTGACGATGGCGACGGGCACGTGACCCTCGACGACATAGCCGCCGACGATCGTGCTGTGGCAACCGGCCAGGTCCTCCGGCACGCCATGACTCTGCTTGATCGAGGGCAGGTCGCCGGTGTCGACGACCTCAACTTCGAAGCCGTTCTCGCGCAGATAGGACACATAGTTATGGCAGCAGCCGCAGTTGGGGTCCTTGTAGACTGTCGCCTTCAACGGTTCTTCGGCCAGCGCCGCGCAGGCGGGGACGAGGACGGTCAGCAACAACAGAGACAGGAGGATGCGCATGATCAGACTCCTTTTGGGAATGTTCGGTTCGATGGATGAATTCATTTGCACGTCAATTTGATGAGAGCGCCGATCTCCGTGGGCGATGCGAAGATGATGGAAGCGCGGTCGCCGAGCATACCTGATGGCATGATTGCCGGCTTCCCGGCGGTGGGTCCGTCGGCGCTTGAGTCCGTCTTGAAGCGGAGGTTCGGCTCCCAATACTGCAGTGTTTCGCCGTCGGCGGTGATGACGTCATAGGTGTCGCCGCAATAACCGATCGCGACGACCTGCTGACCAGGCGCTGGAGCCTTCAGCGATGTCGCCGCCCCATGCATCATGTCTCCCATCATCCCGCCGTTCGTATTGCCGCTTTCAGCCTTCATTTGACCGCTGCTCACGGCCTGCAAAAAGGCGATGATGTCAGCCCGCATGTTTCCATCGTCGATGCCGGGGAACGTCATGCGGGTTTTCGGAATGAATGCCCGTGGATTTGCCAGCCAAGCATCAAGGGACTCGTAATTCCAGATGATATCAGCGGCTTCTAGCGCCGGGGAATAACGCGGAAAACCGGCAATCGTGCCGGCTTTCTTGTTCCAGATATCAGCCAAGCTGGGGCCGGTCATGTGCCGTCCGGGGATCAGCGAATGACAGGCGGTGCAGGCATCGAATGCCCGCGCGCCCAGTTGTGCATCGCCCTCTGCACGGGACGGTCTCTCCGGCAGCGCCGTCAACATGACGGCGAGCGTCAGCAATGCCAATGCTCGCATGGCACTTCTCCTCTTAGTTCAGAGCTTCGTGTTGCGCCGGCAGGCGCCGGCATTCGACAGTGCGCTAGACGCGAGGAGGCGCGGTTTCCGGCGGGTTGGACCAACCGGCCGGGATCGTGGCGCTCACCGGCCGCAGACTGATTTGTATTTGCGGCACCGGCGAATCCGGTTCGGCGGAAGAAAAATAGGCCATCGCGCAAACTGCAGCGCATTGCGAAGCGGGCATGGAAACATCGCCGCAAGAACCGCAATGGGGCATGTCCATAGACGCAGCCGATACCAGGGACGTCGCCATCATCGGCGTGCCCAGAGAATAGGCCAGGAGCAGGAAGATCGCGGCGCTGCGCGCCAGGCTGCGAAGTCTCATATCCGCAGTATCAGGCAACGCGCGAACGCAGGCAAGTTAACAAACGCGTGAACGCGCGTGGATAAAACCCCCACGCGTTCCACTGCAAATGCGGCGAAGTCGATCGAACGCTCCGCTAGGATCACCTTAAGCGCGCTACTCGACGATCTTCCAGTAGGAGTCCTTCCGGATGACCTTCTCGCCGCGAAACGTATAGAAATCGCAGCCCCAGACCTCGATACGCTGTCCGTCGCGGCGCGTGCCGGTCAAGATCCATTTTGAGATGCCGGCATTCGCGGCCTCGTCGACAAAATGCTGCTCACTGCCGTAGTGGACGTCGGGAAGGCCCTCGAATCTTCCGGCCAGCGCCGCGCGCACGGCCGCCCTGCCCTCACATCGCGTGCCCCAAGGCCGGTCTCCACGGGGCATCTCCAACACGCAGTCATCGGCGAAGTGATTCATGACTCCGTCGAGATCATGGGCATTGAAGGCGTTGCAGAGCTGCTTGAGCTTTTCGCCAATATCGGACATTCGCCGCCTCCACCGTCATTCGTTGCCAGTGAGCCTGCCCTGTCCGCAAAGCGGACACAATGGCAAGGCCAACCGGCTTGCGCGGAGCGGGCTTTGCGGGAATGCTTCACCCAAGTGACAAGAACCGTCCGCCAGTGGCGGGAATAGCCAGGGAGACAGCTGCATGACGATGATCGGATTCATCGGTCTTGGCCGCATGGGGCGGCCGATGGCATCCAATCTGTGCCGCAAGGGCTTCCGGCTGGTCGTACACGACGTCAATCCGGCGCCGGTGCGGGAACTGGAACTGCTGCAAGCGCGCGCGGCCGGCAGCGTGGCCGAGGTTTCCGCAGCGAGCGACATCATCGTCACCATGTTGCCGAACTCGGCCGCGCTGGAGCAGGTGGCGGCCGGACCCGAGGGGATCCTTGCGCACGCCAAGAGCGGCGGCCTGGTCATGGACATGAGCACGGTCGAGCCGCTAGTCACCGATCGCATCGCTGCCGCGGCCCGCGCGAAGGGGGTTGCCTTCGTCGACGCGCCAGTGGGGCGGCTGGCGAGCCATGCCGATCGCGGCGAGTCGCTGTTCATGGTCGGCGCCGAAGTTGCCGACCTCGAACGGGTGCGGCCGCTGCTGGAGGCGATGGGCAACACCATCCATCATTGCGGGGGAGTCGGCACAGGCACCCGTACCAAGCTGGTGAACAACTATCTCGCTGTCGTGTCCTGCCAGCTCAACGCCGAGGCGCTGGCGCTCTCCCAGCGGTTCGGCCTGTCGCTGGAGAAGACGCTCGAGGTGCTCTACGGCACCACGGCGTTCAACGGCCAGCTCAAGATCGCTTGGCCGTCCAAGGTGCTGGCCGGCGATACCGAGCCGGGCTTCACCATCGATCTCGCCCACAAGGATCTGAGCCTGATCATCGAAGCGGCCAACGCCGCGAAGGTGCCGATGCCGATCGCCGCCGCCGCCCGCGAAGCCTTCAGCACGGCCCGCGCCCGCGGCTTCGGGCAGAAGGATTTCTCGGCGATGGTGGATGCGCTCTGCGACCTCGCCGGGATCGAGAAACCGCGCCTGGCCGCGAAGGGTTGATCCCGGACCTGTGCGGCCTGCGAGTTCAGGCGGCGGCCGTTGCGTGTGGAGATTTCGGCGCCGCCCCCTCACCCGAACCCCAACCCTCTCCCCCACTTCTTGGCGGCGAGGGGACAATTTCTTGTACGCGCCTTTGCTCTTGTGAAAATCAATCAGAACCGATTTCACTCTACACAGCAGCCATGGCGGCGATGGGATTTGGTGCCGCTTCCAGGCCCAGCCGCATGTTCGCCGGCACGGCTACATGCATCATCTTCGGCGGCGGCAGGTTTAGGCCGTTCATGAGGTCGACATACTCGGCGACCGAGCCGACCTGGAGGCGCGGGTTGTGGGCGCGTTCCTCGCGGATTGTGCTGACGGTCTGCCCGTTATAGTCGTGGCCGGGATAAACGCGCGTATCCTCGGGCAGCCGCAGCAGCTTGTTGAATAGCGAGTCATATTGCGCCGCGGCGTCGCCGTCCTGGAAATCGGTGCGGCCAGTGCCGCGGATCAGCAGCGTGTCGCCGGTGAAGACCGCGCCGGCCAAACGGAAGCAGCAGGAATCGTCGGTATGGCCGGGCGTATGGATGGCGCGCAACTCCAGATCGCCGACATGGACGCAGTCGCCGTCGCCGACGCGCAGCGATACAATCTCCGCAGGGGTCCGCTCGCCCATGACCGTGAGACAGCGGGTGCGCGCTTGCAGCGTGCCCAGGCCGGTGATGTGATCCGCGTGGAGATGGGTGTCGATGGCCATCACCAGCGAGAGGTTCAGTTCCCGCAGCAACTTGATATAGCGATCAGCCTGTTCGAGCACGGGATCGATGAGGCAGGCTTCGCCGCCATTGGCGACGAGATAGGTATAGGTGCAGGAGGTGCGGTCGAAAAGCTGACGGAAGATCATTTGTGTGCCGGTCTTGGACGATGTTCCGTCCGCCGTCTTAGGCGGACGGAACCGAATGCGTGGCGTCGGTCTAGTTCGGTTGCGGCACGATGCGCAGATAGGGCTTCGGCGCCTTCCAGCCGCCGGGGAACTTGACCTTCGCGTCAGCATCGGAAACCGACGGCACGATGATCACATCATCACCCTTGCGCCAGTTCACAGGCGTCGCCACCGAATGTTTCGCCGTGAGCTGCAGGGAATCGATCACCCGCAGGATCTCGTCGAAGTTGCGTCCCGTGCTCATGGGATAGCAGAGGAGCAGCTTGATCTTCTTGTCCGGGCCGATGACGTAGACATTGCGGACGGTGTGATTGTCAGCAGCGGTGCGGCCCTTCGACGTGCCGCTGATCTCGGCGGGCAACATGCCATAGAGCTTCGCAACCGCCAGATCGTGATCGCTGATGATCGGATAGTTCGGCGCGTGGCCCTGGGTCTCCTCGATATCCTTGGCCCAGCGCTTGTGATCGTCGACCGGATCGACCGAGAGGCCGATGATCTTCACGTTGCGCTTGTCGAACTCCGGCTTCAGCCGGGCCATATAGCCGAGCTCGGTGGTGCAGACCGGCGTGAAATCCTTGGGATGGGAAAACAGCACCGCCCAGGAACTGCCCAGCCAATCGTGAAAGCGGAACTTGCCGCTGGTGGTCTCGGCGTCGAAATCCGGCGCCTCACTGCCAATGCGTAGTGTCATGACCTGTCCTTCCATGTTTCTAGATCTTCGTTTCCGTGGTCCTAAGCCCCCGGTTCAGCAGCCATCAGCAGCCGCGTGCCCTGTCTAGGCGCGGCGGCCCACCCGCGCTTGAACGGGTCATGGAGAACTCCTGGAGATTTCATGGAGTTCAGAGCGCTTGCCGCCGCCTTGTGCCCGGGCCTAGACTCGCGGCCCTGGGTAACGGGCGGGAAACGCCGGCTCAGTGCTTGGGCCAGCAAAAACAAGCTATATCAGGGAGATAACCGAATCATGGACAAGGACAAGATCCTCGAGCAAATGCGCAGCGGCCCGTATTCGCGGCGCCGTTTCAATCAGCTTCTGGCCGGAACGGGCCTCAGCCTGATGACGATCCCGGTATTCGACAAGCCGGCCCGGGCCGATGAGCAGGCGATCTATTTCACCTGGTCGGGCTATGACGTGCCGGAGGCGCATCCGGCCTACGATGCCAAGTACGGTCCGCCGGACATGCCGCTGTTCTCCGACGAGGAGGAAGCCTTTCAAAAATTGCGCGCCGGGTACCAGGTGGACATTGCCCATCCTTGCAGTGGCCGCATCAACCGCTGGCGCTCGGCCAACCTGCTGCAGCCGATCGACACCTCGAAACTATCGCATTGGGGCGAAGTGTTCGACGGGCTGAAGGTGGTCAACGACGCCAACAAGGACGGCGCTCAGTGGTTCGTGCCCTGGGACTGGGGCAACACCTCGGTGATCTATCGCGCCGATCTGGTGGATGTGAAGGAGGAGTCCTGGAGCATCCTCTGGGATGAGCGGTACGCCGGCAAGATCGCCATGGGCAACGACATCACGGACACGGCGATCATCTGCGGCCTGATGATTGGCGCCGCCGATCCCTACAACATGACCGACGAAGAAATCGAGAAAGTGCGCCTGCTGCTGCAAAAGCAGAAGCCGCTGCTGCGTCTATACTGGAGCGACTCGACTGAATTCGAACAGGCGATGGCGACCGGCGAGATCGTGATCGCAAGCGCCTGGAACAGCTCGGTGGCGACGCTGCGCAGCCAGGGCATCGACGTAAAGTACATGACGCCGAAGGAAGGCCGGCTGAACTGGTGCTGCGGGCTAGTGCTGCAGACCAACGCGCCGCATCCGGAGAAGGCCCATGAGCTGATGGACGCGATGCTGGATCCGAAAGCCGGCGAGTGGCTGATCAACTATGGCTACGGCCATTCCAACCGCAAAGCGTTTGATCTCGTCAGCGAAGAGCTGCTGGCAGAGCGCGGGTTCCCCAAGGATCCATCTGAATTCCTGAGTTCCGGCACCTTCAGCAAGGACAACACTCGGCTCGACGATCTGCAGAAAATGTTCGAGGGCGTGAAGGCGGGGATCTAGTTTCCCGCCAACGCAGTCACAATAAAAATGGGGCGGCACGCGGGCCGCCCCATTTGTTTTTGATTTGGGGGAAACTACGCCAGGTACTTCTTGAAGAATTCGATCGTGCGGCCCCAGGCGAGCTCCGCGGCTTCCTTGTTGTAGCGGGCGTCGTTTGTATCGTTGTTGAAGGCATGCTGCGCGCCTGGATAGATGAAGACCTCATAGGTCTTGCCGTTGGCTTTCAGCGCCGCCTCGTAGTCGGCGATGCCCGCATTGATGCG
>DATKFM010000186.1:0-15343 GCA_035544395.1 Verrucomicrobiia bacterium | reverse complement strand
GGCGCCTCCGAAGTACGACGGCAAAGTCGATCGGCAGCGTTCGAGGACTTGGCACATCAACGGGGCGTCATGTCGGAAAGCGTAGTGCGGCAGCGAGCGGACAACCGCTGGCCAGGCGGCGAAGAGAACGCCGAGCCTGCTGCCACGAACAGCACGGCCCTGCCTAAGCCCGGCGCCGGGCGCCTGTCGCTGCTCATCGCCAAATCCCTGCAAGACGTGTCGATGGAGGACGATGATTTCCGCTTCATCGCCAAGATCGTCCATGACCGCGCCGGCATCGCCCTCACGACCAAGAAGCGCGCAATGGTCTATGCCCGCCTGTCGCGTCGGGTGCGGGAACTCGGCCTGACAAGTTTCGGCGAGTATCGCAAGCGACTGGAAGACGGTAGCAACGAAGAAGAGATGGGCTCGCTGGTCAATGCCCTGACCACGAACTACACGAAATTCTTCCGCGAGGAACATCACTTCGATCATATGACCGAAGACCTCATCCCCGCGCTGATGCGGCAAAGCCAGACATCGGGCAAGCGCCGCCTGCGCGTCTGGTCGGCCGGCTGCTCGTCGGGCGAAGAGGCCTATTCGATCGCGATGACGCTGCGTCACTCCTTTCCGGGCCTGGAAGGATGGGACGCCAAGGTCCTTGCCACCGATATCGACACCAATGTCCTGACACAGGCCGAGGCGGGCCTTTACAACAGCAAGCAGGTCGCCGACATCCCTGAGGATTTCCGCGGCAAATTTGTCCGCGCCGTCGATCAGTCCAACCAGAAATTCAGGGTCGCCGGCCATGTGCGCAGCCTGGTGGCCTTCAAGCCGCTGAACCTGATCGAGCCCTGGCCAATGAAGGGCAAGTTCGACGTCATCTTCTGCCGCAACGTGATCATCTATTTCGACAAGCGGACTCAGGACCAGCTCATCAAACGGTTCACCGAGGCCTTGTCCGAGGATGGCACTCTGTATCTCGGCCATTCCGAGAGCCCGATTCCCTTCGAGCACCGGCTGAAGCTGATCGGCCGCAGCATCTATCGGAAGCAATCCTGATGGCGCCGCGTTCGCAAACCGCCACATCCAACCACGGCGTCACCACGCTACGCCGCCGCATCAGGGTCGTCGTTGTCGATGACTCCGCTTTGGCGCGGCAGCTCATTTCCCGGCTGCTCCGGTCGGATCCCGATATCGAGGTCGTCGGCATTGCGTCCGATCCCTACAGCGCCCGCAACATCATCAAATCGACCAACCCCGACGTGGTCACCCTGGATGTCGAAATGCCGAACATGGACGGCATTTCCTTCCTGGAGAAGATCATGCGCCTGCGGCCGATGCCGGTGGTCATGGTCTCTTCCCTCACGCTCCGCGGTGCGGAGATCACCCTGCAGGCCCTGGAACTGGGCGCGGTGGATTTCGTCACCAAGCCGGCGCTCGACGTGGAGCGCGGCCTCGATGGCAAGCGCGAGGAACTGGTCGCCAAGGTCAAGGCGGCGTCGCAGGCCCGTATAAAGCCTCTGGGGCAGCCCTACGGGACGGTTGCTCCCGCGCCGCTGCCGGCACGCTCTGGCCCGCTGCGCGGCACCGATTCCATCGTTGCTATCGGCTCGTCCACGGGCGGGGTGGATGCCCTGCGGCAAATCATCTGTGCGCTGCCGCCGGATTCGCCGGCAGTGTTGATCACCCAACATATGCCCGCCGGGTTCACGGCCCGGTTTGCGGAGCGGCTCGATGGCCTGGCCCAGGTCCGCGTCCGGCAGGCCGAAGACGGCCAGCGGGTGCTGCCCGGCCATGTCTATATCGCCCCCGGCGACAAGCATCTGCGGCTGGTGCGGTCCGGGGCGCAATATCATTGCCGCCTGGGCGATGATGCCCCCGTGGGCGGCCATAAGCCGTCCGTGGACGTGTTGTTCCACTCCGTTGCCGCAGTCGCCGGCGGCAAGTCCGTGGGCGTAATCCTGACCGGTATGGGCCGCGACGGCGCCTCGGGCCTCAAGGCCATGCGCGAGGCCGGCGCCCGCACCTTGGGCCAGGATGAGCAGAGTTGCGTGGTCTACGGCATGCCAAAGGCGGCATTCAATGACGGCGCCGTCGAGACCGAATACTCCATCCAGCAATTGGCGGCCGCCATCCTGGACCGGGTGCAAAGTCTTGCCTGAATGTTAACAAAAACGCAGCAGATTCCATTCCTTGGCATTATCACTTCGTAAACCAACATTCGTCTAATATCCGCTGATATTTTTGTCATTGGGTTTCCAGCAATGCCTGTTGTGCACAACCTCAACGTACTGGTGGTCGACGACCAGCCGAGCATGCGCGGCCTCACGAAGGTCTGCCTGAAGCGCTTGGGCATCGATCGCATTACCGACGCGGGCACGGGACGTGAGGCGCTGGACGCCATGAACAAGCAGCGCTTCGACCTCGTCATCTCCGACTGGCTGATGCCGGACATGGATGGCGTGGAGTTCGTCAAGAAGGTGCGCGGCCATCCCATCCTCGGCCGGACGCCTTTCATCATGACATCGACACGCGAGCTCGACGACGAGATCAGCATCGCGGTCGAGGCCGGTGTCGACAAATACCTGGTGAAGCCCTTCTCCGTCGAAGCCCTGAAGGAATGCCTCGAGGCGCTGCTCGGCGAACTCGAGACCACGCGCGCCCGCACCACCTCCGGCTCGGCCGCCTAAGTTCCCAGTCGAACGTCATCTGAAACCCGCCGGTGGTGCCGGCGGTCGCGATCGGTTATGACGACTACTCATCGCCGTCATTGCATCATCCTTCATGAATCCGATCATCGGGCTCGCCGCCCTCGCCTTCGCCTATCTGCTCAGCATGTTCTACCGCACCGCGCTCGCCGTCATCGCGCGCATGGTGGCCGTCGATCTGAACCTGGATCAGGCGCAGCTCGGCGCCCTGTCGTCGGCCTGGTTCATCGCCTTTGCCGCCATGCAGATTCCGGTCGGCGTCCTGCTTGACCGCTACGGTCCAAGGCGCACGGTGAGCGGACTCATGGGCGTCGCGGTTGTCGGCGCCATCGTTTTCGCCACGGCAACGACGCGGACCAGCGCAATCGCCGGCCAGGCGCTGATCGGCATCGGCTGTTCCCCGATCTTCATGGGTTCGCTTCATGCGGTGAGTCATTGGTTCGCGCGCGAGCGATTCGCCTCGTTGTCGTCGCTGGTGCTTGCCTTCGCCACTGTCGGCGTGTTGCTGAGCGCGCGACCGTTCGGACAATTGGCGGAGTGGATCGGCTGGCGCTACGCCTATCTGATCATCGCGGCCGCCACACTGGCGGCGCTGCTTGCCGTCCTGTTTCTTTCCCGTGGCCGCCAGGGCGATGTCACCGATCACGCGGCCGCAAGCTCGTGGCGCAGCGCGTTCGGCGGCGTCGGTGTCGTGCTGCGAATCCGTGCGCTCTGGCTGATCTTGCCCCTGAGCTTCGCGGGCTATGCCTCGCTGATCACCGTTCGCGGATTGTGGGCCGGCCCCTATCTTCAGGATGTCTTCGATCTGTCGATCGGCGAAGCCGGCAATTGGCTCTTCGCCTTCACGCTCGCCATGACGGCCGGAACGCTGCTCTACGGCGCGTTGGAAAAGCGCTGGCGCCGCCGCAAGCACCTGCTCCAGTTCGGAAGCTGGGGAACCGCCGCCGGCCTGGCGGTGCTTGCGCTATGGCCTGGAAGCTCGCTGTTGGTGACCGGAGCCGGATTCGCGCTGATCGCCTTCTTCGGCGCCACCTATGTCCTGCTGATGGCGCAGGGCAAGCGCTACCTCCCCGACCATCTGGTCGGCCGCGGTCTCGCCGGCTTGAATTTCGTCAGCTTCACCGGTGCGGGTATTCTCCAGGCAGCCACGGGCGCCGTTGCCCAATCCACTCTGGATGCCGGCGCTACGATGGCGGCCTCCTATGGCGCCTTGTTCGGCCTCATGGCCGGATTGTTGGCGGTGGCCACAGCCATCCATAGCCTCAGCCGCGATGACTAGCGGCAGGCGCGCTTCCGCACCCACCGCATCGCCGGTCATCTATCGCTTGCAGAGGACTTCTTCGAGAACGCCCTCGTTGTTCACGAAGTAGGCGCTGTCCTTGTAGCCATTCTCGGCACAGAACGTATTCGCTTCCTTCTGCACGCATTTTTTGCCGGTACCGCCGCTCGGACAGGCGGGAATCGGCGCATCATTGCGCCGCGGCGTCGGAAAGAATCCGGCCGTGCGGCCCTCCAGCGGTTTGATGAGCGTCGGATCGATCTGGTGGATCGGCCGTATCGAGGAAATCTTCTTGTTCAAGCCAAGCTTTCCCAGATCGGGGACGTTGCTGTCGACCCGCTTGCAATCCTTGAACTCGGTTTCGCCGCAGATCTCCCAGATGTCGCCGGCGCGAATGCTCAGGCTCTCCGCCTGATTGTTCCAGCCGGAATCGGATAGGTTCCCCTGCTCCCCCTCGAATGGCGCGGCAGTGCCCTGATACTGGTCCTCCGAATATAGGACCAAGCTCCCGTCGACCCGGGATTGCGCCACCTGCAACGGGGTATCCTCGGCATGCGCGGAAAATGACGGCCCGTAAAAGGCGGCCGCGAGGGCACCCATGGCGGCCATGTCCTTCCAATTGATCATATCATCTCTCCTATCCCGCAAATGAGCGTCCGTAAGAATGCAGAAACCTCGGTTAACAAATCATTGATGCGGCCCTGGCGACGCCGCGAGAGACACTGCTATCATCGCGTCAACGATAACAAAATGGGGGAACCGCCATGGCGCCGCGAAAAGCAGTCATGACGCCGGCAAAGAAATCGGCGCTGCAGTGGATTGAAGCCAACGAGCCTTGGCTGTCCCAGGTCCACAAGGACATCTGGAACTTCCACGAGCCCGCCTGGCGCGAGTACCGTTCCGCCGCGTACTACGTGGACCTGCTGCGCCAGCAGGGTTTCGAGGTCGAGGAAGGCACGGCCACCATGCCGACGGCATTCCTGGCGAGCTGGAGCAATGGCCGCGGGCGCCGCCGCGGCCCCGTCATCGCTTCCTATGCCGAATACGACGCCGTGCCCGGCAACAGCCAGGACCCGGTCCCCTTCGAGAAGCCGCGCGACGGCGTGCACAAATATGCCGCCGGCCATACCGACCCCCACTCCGCGCTAGGTGTCGCCGCGCTGGGGGGCGTGCTCGCGGCCAAGGCGGCGATGGAGCAGCACGGCATTGCCGGCACGATCAAGTTCTTCGGCGAGCCGGCGGAAAAAGTCTGCGGCTCAAAGCCCGTGCATGCGGCCCACGGCTACTATGACGATCTCGATGCGGCGGTCAGCTTTCATCCCGCCTATTTCCGCACCTACTCCAACACAACGGTGCTCGACACCCATTGCGGTTCCTATTGGAGCAAGATCTACACATTCGAATGCCCGCATCCCGAGCAATGGGCGGCAATGGGCGCGAGTTCAGATTCGGCCAATCCTCATACCTCGGCCCGTGCGCCCGGCGCGATCGATGCGGTGTGCCTGATGTACACGACATCGAAATATACGAAGGAAGCGATGCTGCCCCACACGGGCACCTGGTCCATCAACGAGGCGATCCTCGCCGCCGGACAGGCGACGGCCGACAACCTGGCGCCGAATTTCGCTCAGATCCAATTTTCCAGCCGGGCGCCGACGCTGGCGATGCAGGAACGCATATTCTCCATTCTCGACAACAACGCCGAGCATGTCGCGGCGATGACGAACTGCAAGTTGCGCAAGGGCTGGGTGACGAAGACTCGGCCGGGCTTGGCCAATCATGCGATGGCGCAACTCTGCTACGGCAATCTGGCGCTGGTCGGTCCGCCCGCCTGGGGTCCGGAAGCGCGCAAGTTCGGTCGCGAGATCCAGAAGAATCTCGGTCTGAAGCCGATGACCGACCCGCTGCTGCGGGAGATGGCGGAACTTTCTACGCCGGAAGAGGCCGAAGCGACTCTGCGCCAGGAGCTGCCGCCTTGGCAGAAGAACTACACGTCGGACGACTATACCGACTACACATGGCATTGTCCGACGGTGCGCCTGATGATCGGCCGCGCCACGCTTCGCTCGCCGAAGCCAGGATACCAATATCCGCTATGGGTCTGGAATGCGTTGGGCGGATTTCCCGCGACCATTAATCCGACCGTCGTCTGCGCCGCGCGCACCATCGGCACGACGATGCTCGATCTCTTCACGATGCCGAAGGCACTGAAAGCGGCGCAAAAGGAATTCAGAGAGCGCACCGGCGGCGGCATCAATGGCAGGAAATGGGTCGGCCCGCTCCTGCCCCGCAATTTCAAAGCGCCAATTAACTACCGCTGGCCGGAATACGTTACGACTGTACGAGGCACCGAATGGTGGATCCCGGAGGGCGCTTAGGGATTTATCATGGAGACCGCCAAAACGTGATGCAAGTCACAGACCCCGGGCTATAGGGTTCCTAGGCTTTTCCTGCGACAGCGTAACCGTGGGCGCCCGATGCAATGCGCCCGCAGGACGCGAATATCAGTACCCATCCAACAGCAGGAATGCGGAGGGCGGTCATGTTCAGTTTGAAGCGCCTGACACTGTGCGCAGCGGCAGCTATCGGAATTGCAACGCTCAGCGTCCCGTCGATGGCCGAGGTCTACTACACCATCAACGGTCAGCCGGCGCCTTATGATTGGCAGGTTTACATGGCGTCCAATGGCTTGCAGCCGGGCAACTACTGGCTGACCGAGGACGGCTATTGGGGCTTGATGGGAAACTCGCGGCCCGTCGGGAACATCTTCACCGGCACCTATTTCTCCGGCTCCGGCAGTGGCGAGCAGGGTTCCAATGGCTGGAGCCACACGAACAATGCCGCGGACTATTGGGTTGGCGGCGACGCCAACGGCTGCGTCTACACGCCGGATTGGTCCAACTGCTAGCGAGGCGCGACCGGGCGGCCCGCGTCTTTCATCGCGGCAGCAGGAGTTCGGTCAGCGGCCGCTCCAGCGCCGGAGTTGTTGCGAGGATGACATTCCCAGCGGCGAATGCATCGGCCTTGCCGAGGAAGTCATTGGTCCAGCCGCCCGCTTCCTGCACCAGCACGAGGCCGGCTGCCACATCCCACACATTGATGTGGGCCTCAAAATAGCCGTCGAGCCGCCCATCGGCGGCGAAGGCCATTCCGAGCGCGCCTGAGCCAAATCTCGTATACTCGCAGCTTGCCTCCAGGCATGCCTGAACCGCTTTAAGATGCTCGGCTACGGGCCGGCGATAGCTGAAGCCCAGGCCCATGCGCGCCTGGTCGAGGGATTGCGTGGCGCTCACGCGGATCGGCTTGCCATTGAGCCGCGCCCCTTCGCCATCGCGCGCGGCGTAGAGTTCGTCGGTGATGGGATTGTAGATGATCCCAAGCACCGCCCGCCGGCCGATCACCAGCCCCAGGGAAACACACCAAAGGGGGATGCCGGCGATGAAGTTGCTGGTGCCGTCGATCGGATCGATGATCCAGACCGCGTCGCCACCGGCATTCTGGCTGCCGCCTTCCTCCCCCAAAATCCCGTCTCGCGGAAACGCCTTGAGCAATCCCGTCACCAGGAAGGCTTCGCAGGCCTTGTCCGCTTCGCTGACAAAATCCTGCTTGCCCTTGCGCTCTATTTGCAACTCGTCGCGGCGGCGAAAGCTGTCCGCAGCGGCTTGGCCGGCTTCGCGCACCAAGCCCTGCGCGAAATGAAAACGTAAACCCAGATCCACCGACAAAGCCGTCCCTCACAATGCGTTTTTGCACCGCAACATTGATTTGATACTTCCCAGAAGCAGGAGGTTCGGTCAATCTGAACCTGTCATAAAACTGTCATAGAAACTTAGGTGACAGCCACAGTCATAGGTGGAGGAACGAGATGCATTTCAGAGAGGTAATCCGCTCGACCGTCGCTGGTGCTGCTCTCGCGGCGGCCCTGACAATCGGCGGCGGGGCAAAGGCAGACGGCAATCTGACGGTCTATTGCTCGGTTCAGGAGGAATGGTGCCAGCTGATGGTCAACGAATTCCAGAAGGCCACGGGCATCGCCGTCGCCATGACGCGCAAGAGCTCGGGCGAGACCTACGCCCAGGTGAAGGCAGAAGCAGCAAATCCCAAGGGCGATATCTGGTGGGGCGGCACGGGCGATCCACACCTTCAAGCGGCAGAAGAAGACCTGACGGAGGCCTATGAGTCGCCGATGCTTGGCGAGCTGAACGATTGGGCCGTATCGCAGCACAAGACCGGCGGGGGCAAGACTGTCGGCATCTATCTGGGCGCGTTGGGCTTCGGCTATTCGGCGGATGTCCTGAAGGAGAAGGGCGTCGAAGGTCCGAAATGCTGGGCCGATCTGGTGAAGCCGGAATACAAGGGCGAGATCCAGGTCGCCAATCCCAATTCCTCGGGCACCGCCTACACTTTCCTGGCAACGATGGTGCAAATCCTCGGCGAGGATGAGGCGTTCGCCTATCTGAAGAAGCTCAACGAGAATATCAATCAGTACACGAAGTCGGGCGCCGCTCCGGCGCAGGCCGCTTCCCGCGGCGAGACCTTGATCGGCATCTCCTTCCAGCATGATCTGGTGACGCCGGCCGTGACTTCCGGCATCCCGATGCAGGTGATCTCGCCTTGCGAAGGCACCGGCTTCGAGATCGGTTCCATGAGCATCATCAAGGGCGCGCCAAATCCCGATAACGCCAGGAAATGGTACGACTGGGCGCTGACGGTCGACGCGCAGGCTCTGGCCGGTCAGGCAAATTCCTATCAGGTCCCGTCGAACAAAAGCGCACCGACGCCCGACGTCGCGCCGAAAATCGCGGAGATCAAGCTGATCGACTACGACTTCGCCAAATTCGGATCGTCGGATGAGCGCAAGCGGCTGCTCAGCCGCTGGGACACCGAAATCGGCGCCCAGTAAAGTCGGCAACGAAGGAACCGGCGGCGAATGATTTCTCCGCCGGTTCCGTTTCGGGCAAGATGGCTGCATCGTCCCGTCAGAACCGAGTCGTTCCGGCGTTGCTCATGGCCGCAGCGGCCGGCGTTTTCCTGCTTCCCTGGTATCGCCTCGAAAGCAACTTCTGGTCGTTCGGCTGGCTCTCGGCCTTCGCTGACGCCGCGAATGCGCCGGCGATCATTCAGGCGATCACCTATGGCCGCTATGCGCTATGGCCGGTCATCCTCGCGCTGCTCCTGCCGCTACCGATCCTCCTCCGCCCGGGTATGGCGCAGCGGACTGCCGCCGTCCTGCTGATCATCGGCGGGGCTTTCGGGCTGGGTTACATGCTGCTGCAGGGTTTCTTGATCGGCCTGAACGGCTGGACCAGCCCGGCCCTGGAGTCCTTCTTTGGCGACGCCGCGCCGCAGGAGGGCATGGGCCTGGGCGCGTTGATCGCCGGAACAGCGTTCCTGCTTTTGCTTGCCACCGGCCTTGCGCGCAAGGGCGCAATGCGCGGCGATGTTTTCCTGGTCGGGTCGATCCTCCTGGTCGTCGTCACGATTGCGCTGTTCGTCTTCTTCCCCGTCGCCCGCGTGCTGCTCGAAGCCGCGATCGATCCCGCGGGCGGCTTTTCAATTCCCGCGATGATCGACCGGCTGACCGTCGCGGACATTTGGTCCCTGACCTGCGTTGCCGGCGGCAATCATTGCGGTGTTTTCTGGAACAGCATGTTTCTTGCCGTCGCCACCGGCGTCGCCACGACCCTGCTGGGCCTGGCATTTGCCTTGCTGCACCGGCGCACCGGCTTTCGCGCCAAGGGTCTGCTGCGCCTGCTGGCGATCCTGCCGATCATCACGCCGCCCTTTGTGATCGGCCTGGGGATCATCCTGCTGTTTGGCCGCAGCGGCGTTGCCACCTCGATGCTGAGTTCCATGCTGGGCATCCCGCCGAGCCGTTGGATCTATGGTTTCGCCGGACTGCTGCTGGTGCAGACGCTGGCCTTCGCGCCAATCGCCTATCTGGTGCTGATCGGTGTCGTCGATGGTATCAGCCCCTCAATGGAGGAAGCGGCGCAAACCCTGCGCGCCGATCGCTGGCGCACCTTCCGTACCGTCACCTGGCCGCTGCTGCGGCCGGGACTGGCCAACGCTTTTCTCATCGGCTTTGTCGAAAGCCTTGCCGATTTCGGCAATCCGCTCGTGCTCGGCGGCAATTTCGACGTGCTGTCCACGGATATCTTCTTTGCCATTGTCGGCTCGCAGAACGATCCCGGCCGCGCCGCGGCCCTGTCGATCGTCCTGCTGGGCCTGACCCTGTCGGCCTTCATCCTGCAGCGCCAGTGGCTGGGCAAGCGCTCCTACACCACGATCTCCGGCAAGGGCGACGCGGGAAATCCCGCCATTCTGCCGCGCGGCGTGCGCCGGGCAATCTATGCCGTCACCATGCCCTGGCTGATCTTCACCGCCATGCTCTATCTGCTGATTCTGGCCGGCGGCTTTGTGCAGTCCCTGGGTCTCAACAACACGCCAACCCTGAAGCATTATGTCACGGCCTTCGGCATCGACTGGACGGAGCATGGCATCTTGTGGAGCGGCCGGGCCTGGCAATCTTTCTTCACGACCCTGGAGTTGGCGGCGATCGCCGCGCCCTTCACGGCCGCGATCGGCCTGATCACGGCCTATCTGCTCAACCGGCAGCAATTCATCGGCAAGGGCGCCTTCGAGTTCGTCACCATGCTCAGCTTCGCCATACCCGGCACCGTCATCGGCGTCAGCTATATCGTGGCATTCAACGTGCCGCCGATCGAACTGACCGGCACCGGCCTCATCCTCATCATCTGCTTCGTGTTTCGCAACATGCCGGTATCGATCCGCGCCGGTTTGGCGACCTTGAGCCAGATCGACAGGAGCCTGGACGAATGCTCGCTGACCCTGCGCCATGGGTCGTTCGCCACGCTGCGCCGGGTCATCCTGCCGCTGTTGCGGCCGGCTATCATTGTGTCGCTGGTCTATGCATTCGTGCGAGCCATCACCTCGGTCAGCGCCGTGATCTTTCTGGTCAGCGCCCAGTACAATCTCGCCACCGCCTATATCGTCGGTCGCGTCGAGGTATCAGATTTCGGCGTGGCGATCGCCTATTCCTCGGTGCTGATCGTCTGCATGATGCTGGCGATCGGCATCATCCAACTCAGCGTCGGCGAGCAGCGACGGGCGCGGCGCGGCGGTCCCATTCCCCTGGCAGTCGCGGAGAGCGCCGCATGACCATCGCCACCCGATCGGCCGATGTCGCCTTGAGCGGCGTTCGCAAGGCCTACGGCCCGGTTATCGCCGTAGAAGAGGTGACGATTACCATCGAGGCCGGCACCCTCGTCACGCTGCTGGGCCCGTCCGGCTGCGGCAAGACGACGACGCTGCGCATGATCGCGGGCCTGGAGATGCCCAGCGCCGGCCGCATCCTGATCGGCGGCAAGGATGTCACCCTGCTGCCGCCGAACGAGCGCGACGTCAGCATGGTGTTCCAGTCCTACGCGCTGTTCCCGCATATGACCGTGCTGGAGAACGTCGCCTATGGCCTGGCGGGATCGGGCTTGCCGAAGCCGAAGCAACTCGAGAAAGCCCGCGAAGGCCTGCGCCTTGTCGGTCTCGACGGCTATGACGCGCGATTGCCATCGGAGCTTTCTGGCGGCCAGCAGCAGCGCGTCGCCTGCGCCCGCGCCCTCGTGCTCGAACCGCAGGTGCTGCTGTTCGATGAGCCGCTGTCCAACCTCGATGCCAAGCTCCGCCGGCGCATGCGCGAGGAAATCCGCGACCTGCAGCAGAGCCTCAAGCTGACATCGGTCTATGTCACCCATGATCAGGAAGAGGCGCTGGCGGTCTCCGACAAGATCATCGTGATGAACCGCGGCCGGATCGCCCAGGAAGGCACGCCCGCCGATCTCTATCAACGGCCGGCGGATGCCTTCGTCGCCGATTTCATCGGCGGAGCGAACCTGATCCCCTGCGAGATAGTCGGCCGCAACGGCGATCGAACGACCGTTCGCTTCGGCGGTCAGCAGTTGGAGGTGGCAGGGGCGGCGCCGGTTTCAGGCGAGGCTTATCTGGTTGTGCGTTCGGCTGCGGTGGCGGTCAGTCCCGTCGGAAATGGGCTGGCGGCCCCCGGACTGCCGGCGACAATCCGCAAGGCGACCTATCTGGGGTCCCATTGG
Organism: Verrucomicrobiia bacterium; assembly: GCA_035544395.1. GTDB lineage: Bacteria > Pseudomonadota > Alphaproteobacteria > Dongiales > Dongiaceae > DATKFM01. The sequence continues at coordinate 3,248 of DATKFM010000186.1, read as the reverse complement.
GAGTACACGCTGGAAACGGCTGTGGCCGGGCTCTGGATCACCCAGCCGGTGGGGCGGCGTTTTGCTCCGGGAACGGCGGTGACGCTGCAGCTGGACCCCGAGCATCTGTCGCTCGTCGGCCGCGAAGCGGACGGGGCCTAGCCCTCGCGGCGCTGGCGGCGCCAGCGGTCGACGACTTCGAACAGGAACTCCTGCCCGTCGCCGACATCTTCCTTCCAGGACTTGGAGAACTTCGCCGTGGCGCTGCGCGGCCGGCGGTCTTCAGGCAATTCGTCGAACGCAAGCCGCATCGGCATGGAAATGCCTTCGCCGACAGCGATGGCTTCAGCGGTGCCAAGCGATGGCAGCGCATCCAGCAGGCCGAGCGCGCCGTCAGACAGGGCAGAGCGTACCCATTGCTGATCGCGCTCATGACTCAGCCGCATGGCGAAGATGGTGTTGCATTGCGACAGCATGCTGGAAGCCAGTTCGGCCGGGCGCTGCGTGGCAATGCAAAGGGAGATGCCGTATTTGCGGCCCTCCTTGGCGATGCGCGACAAGGCGCGCTTTGTCGGCTCAAAGCCCGCGCCGGCGTTTTCCGGCGCATAGAGATGCGCCTCTTCGCAAACCAGCAGGATGGGGATCTTGCCTTCGGCCCACATGGCGAACTCGAAGGTCAGGCGGCAAAGCACGGACACCACGACATTGAGGATCTCCGACGACACCGCCGAGAGGTCGAGGATAGTGAGCGGCTTGCCCTCGACCGGCACGCGGTACAGCTGCGAGAGGATCGACACCAGGGTGTCGCGCGTGGCAATGCCGCGATCGAACATGAAGGAGAAGCGCACGTCGTTCTGCAGGGTCACGATCGCGGTTTTCAGCGACACATAGGGGGCGATGCTCTCCGGCCGTTCCAGGCGGCCGAGGATCTCGTCGATATAGCCGATGATCTGATTCATCCGGTAGGGCGTCGGCGTATCCGAGGTTATGTAGCGTCCCTCGGCCGCGCTGCCCAGGAACTGGCGTTTCGCCTGGGTGATCAAGTCGTTCAGCAAAGCCGCTTCCGCCGGCGCCAGGCGCGCGCCGGCATTCGCCAGCACTTCGCGCAACTCGGCGAAGCTGAACATCCAGAACGGCAGGCGCAGGGCCTGGATGTCGATGACATTCGCCATGTGGTCGAACGCATGGTGGTATTCGTTGTGCGGATCCAGCAGCAGGATATGGCCGTTGGGATTGCGCTCCAGTACCGTCTGCAGGATCAGCGTCACGGCGCAGGACTTGCCCGTGCCGGTGGCGCCGACGACGGCGAAATGCTTGCCCAGGAGATCGTCGACATTGATCTGCGCCGGCAGGGTCGGTTCCTGGTGGATGCGGCCGATGCGGCCCACATTGGCGCCGTCGCGCACATAGACGAAGCGCAGATCCAGCGGACCGGCGGCATAGACGGGCGAGCCCAGCGCCGGCGAAGTCGACACGCCGCGGCGCAGCGCCGACAGATTGCCCTGCCGGTCGAGCACGCTCTCGCCCACCAGTTCCATTTCCAGCAGGCGCGACTCGTCCCCGTCCGGGTCCGCGGCTGGCATCGGGATCGTCAGGCCGCTGATCATCGCGAATACCACGGAGCGCGCGGTGGGAATCTTCACCACCGAGCCCATCTGCATGCTCGAAACCAGCTCGCCGGTAACATCCTTCGCGTCCACTTCCAGGATCATCACGACCTGGGATCCGGTGATGGAGACGATGCGGCCGATCCGCTTCGCCTCTTCCAGATCGAGAACGGGCTGGCCGTTATCCAGCGACTGCTCCGACAGGCGGCGCTGCAGCGCCGCGAGCAAGGGACTCGCCGCCGCGTCTTTCTTCTTCGCCTCCGGCGCGTTCTTGACCTTGGCTGCGTTATCTTTGTTCTTTGCTGGGGATTCCGCGTTCATGCGTCTGCCCCCTGCAGTACGCGGCTGGCCGGGAACAGGGCACAGACCGCGGTGCCCACATCCAGCTCGCTCTCGATGATCAGGGCGCCGCCATGCATCTCGACGAAGACCTTGCTCAGCGGCAGGCCCAGGCCGGTGCCCTCATACTTCCGGTTCAGGCCGGTATGGGCCTGACCGAACGGAGTCATGATCTGCTCCATGTCCTCCGCGGCGATGCCGATGCCCGTGTCGAAAACGGTGATCGCCAGATTGCCGCTGTTCTCGACCAGGATCTGGATCGAAATCTCTCCGCCCGACGGCGTGAACTTGACGGAGTTGGAGAGCAGGTTGATCAGGATCTGCTTCACCCGCCGCGCCTCGCCCCAGAGTTTGGGCAGTGACGCCGGCGGATCATAGCTGAGCTTCAGATTGCCCTTCTTGGCCCGCTCTTCGATGATGGTAAGGCAGGATTCGACGACCTTGGTGACGTCGACCTCCTCCTCGTTCAATTCGATATCGCCATGCTCGATCTTCGAGAGATCGAGAATATCGTTGATCACCTCCAGCAGATGACCGGCGGAATTGTTGATGTCGCCGACATAGCCCTTGTAGGTGTCGTTCTCCAGCGGCCCCAGCATCTCACCCTTCATGATGTCGCTGAAGCCGATGATTGCGTTGAGCGGCGTGCGCAGCTCGTGGCTCATGTTGGCGAGGAATTCGGATTTGGCCCGGTTGGCGGCCTCCGCCTTTTCGGCGGCGCGCTCAGCCTGTTCCTTGCCGCGGCGCAGGGAATCTTCTGCCGCGCTATGCTCGTTGATGCGGACATAGTCGGCCGCATAGCGCTGCAACAGCGAGTTGCGCAGCTTCGGTTGAAGCTTGGAGGTGAAAGCAGCTAGATGCGACATAGCCGGCTGTTCGAGCGCCCCTGTTAAGAAATCTTAAGACAACGCACAGCTCGTCCGACCTAACCTGTTCAGACGGCCTACAATTCTATGGGCCGGAGGTTTACGTTTAGTTGCCTCAAAGTTGGTTCTTTCTTAGCGGCATTTTTCGATCTCGCGGGGCCGCGCAAGAATAGGCAATAATTCCAATCTGTTATGAAGTCGGCTGGCGTTATGCCGCCACCCGCTAGAAATAATTCTTTCACTTTTGGCTGCCGCCAGCCGGAAAGATTCGGAAAATTCGCGAGAGTTTCCGGCCCGCGCCGGAACAGCCCGGAGAAGCCTTCAGGGCCCTTCCCGGCGCTGGCGCCGCCAGCGGTCGATCACCTCGTAGACGAACTCCTCGCCGTCGGCCATGTCCTCCTTCCAAGAGGCGGAGAACTGCGCCGAGGCGCTGCGCGGCCGCTGATCCTCCGGGAGC
>DATKFM010000185.1:0-18720 GCA_035544395.1 Verrucomicrobiia bacterium | reverse complement strand
GAGGTGCCGCTCAGCGCTTGCACATCGAAACGCCCGGCCTCCAGCAGCCGGTCCAGCACGCCCCAGGTGAAGGCGCCATAGGCGCCGCCGCCCTGCAAGGCCAGGGCGAGCGGGAGCGCCTTCTTGCGGCGCCGGCGCGGGGCGGCATTGCGGAGTTGGAAGCGCGGAGTGATGTCGTCCATCTGCTACCTCCTGCAATCCGCGTAAGCGGATCCGGGCATGCGGATTGTGCGGCGCAATATAATTTGGGTGCATTGCGAAAATCGCAAGCGTCCATGTAAAAATTCCATGTAAATTGAATGGTTTGCCTAATTATCAGGCAAAATCGCCCTGGCCCTTGAGCCAAATGCGCCAGCAAATCGGTATGCCACGTTCCGATAAGCCGGTCCGCGATCAGATGATTCGCTGCACCCGGCTGCGCTTACCCCTGGGCGCTGCCCTTCTTGGGCATCTGGCGCATGAATATATCGGTCAACGTGGCCGGCAAGGTCGTCAGCAGCCACACGGCTGCTGCCATCGGCCACGGAAACGAAATGCGGGATTTATTCCGTTCAAGGCCGATCTTGATGACGGCGGCGGCGGGCGCGGTCTCCATCAGGAATGGCATGTAGAATTTGTTCACCGCCGTCATCCGGCTGACAACGAAGCCGGGGCAGACGACGTTGACTTCGACGCCATGGTGCGCCAGTTCGTTACGCATCGCTTCGCCCCAGATCCGCACCGCCGCCTTCGACGCGCAATAGGCGGCGGAACCGGCAAAGCCGCGGAAGGAGGCGAGGGAACTCATGATGACAAGCTGGCCGCGCTTGCGCGCGACCATCGGCTCGATCATCGGCTGCAGGCTATTCAGCACGCCCGTGAGATTGACGTCGAAAGTGCGCCGCGCCAGTTCGGGATCCTCGCGCCCCTCCGGTGTGCCCGAGGCAATGCCGGCATTGGCGATGATCACGTCGATGGGTGAAGCGGCATCGATCTCGTACAGCCAATCGGCCATGGCCTTGCGATCCGTGGCATCGACGCGGGCGGCGGTCACGGTGGCACCGGCGCTGCGGCAGCGTTCGGCGACGCCGGCCAGCCGCGCTTCGTCCCGCCCAGTGATGGCGAGGCGCATGCCCGGCGCCGCATAGGCAAGCGCGAGATACTCGCCGATGCCGCTGCTGGCGCCGGTTATGACGATGGATATCGGGTTGTACATGAGCGGCTCCCGGTTAACGAAGTCCGGTCGGCTTGTTGCTGGCTGAGGCGACGTATATAAAGCCGACCGGCCCATCCCGATCGACAAGTTCCCGTGAATTGGGCGCGCCTTCCGGGGAATCACAGTTTGGAGTTAACGTCTTGACGATCGCCAGCATGACAGGATTCGCGCGGGCCGAAGGCGGAGATGGCGATTTGCGCTGGACCTGGGAGGTCAAGAGCGTCAACGGCCGCAACCTGGATATGCGCGTGCGCGTGCCCACGGGCTTCGAGGCCCTGGAGCCGGCCGTGCGCGCGGCGGTGCCCGAGAAGCTGAAGCGCGGCAACATCGCCGTCGGCCTGGTGCTGACTCGCGGCCAGCAGCCGGCGCGGGTGCGGATCAACCGGGAATTGCTCGATCAGGTCATCGCGCTCGCCGATGAAGTGCGGCAACGGCTGAAGACCGAGGCGCCGCGGCCGGATGGCCTGTTGGCCGTGCGCGGCGTGGTCGAGCTGGCCGAAGAGGAGGATCTGTCGGAGGAAAAGCGCGAGGCGCGCATCCAGCAGATGTCGGCGGATTTCACCAAGGCCTTGGCGGCGCTGGCGCAGACGCGTTACGAAGAAGGCGCGCGGCTGGCGGCGATCGTCATGCAGCAACTCAACGACATCGAGCGCTTCTGCACGGCCGCGGCGGCGAGTGCCGCGGCACAGCCGGCAGGCCTGCAGGCTCGGCTCAAGCAGCAATTGGACATGCTGCTGGGCGCGTCGCCGGCTTTGCCGGAAGAACGCCTGGCGCAGGAACTGGCGCTCCTGATCACCAAGGCCGATGTGCGCGAAGAGCTGGACCGGCTGGGCGTGCATATCGCGGCGGCGCGCAAACTGTTGAAGGACGGCGGCGCCGTCGGCCGCAAGTTCGATTTCCTCTGCCAGGAGTTCAATCGCGAGGCCAACACGCTCTGCTCGAAATCGTCTGATTCCGAACTCACAGCCGTCGGCCTTGATCTCAAGGCGTCGATCGATCAGTTGCGCGAGCAGGTGCAGAACATCGAATGACCCAGCCGATCAAGCGCCGCGGCCTGATGCTGGTGCTGTCGTCGCCCTCCGGCGCCGGCAAGACGACGATTTCCCGCGCGCTGCTTGAGCGCGACGATAATCTCAGCCTGTCGATATCGGCGACGACGCGGCCGATGCGGCCGGGCGAGAAAGAGGGCGTGCACTATCACTTCGTCGATCAGGGCCGCTTCAGCCAGATGGTGGCCGACGGCGCTCTGCTGGAGCATGCTCTGGTTTTCGGCAATTCCTACGGCACGCCGCGCGCGCCGGTAGACAAGTCGCTGGCCGAAGGCCGCGACGTGCTGTTCGATATCGACTGGCAGGGCACGCAGCAGTTGGCGGAGAAAGCGCGCAAGGATCTTGTGGCGGTGTTCATCCTGCCGCCCTCGACCGAAGAATTGGAACGCCGGCTGCATACACGGGCCCAGGACAGCGACGCCGAGGTGGCCAAGCGCATGGCCAAAGCCGCCGACGAAATGAGTCACTGGGCCGAGTATGACTACATCGTCGTGAACACCGACATCGAAGCCAGCGTCCGCCGCGTGCAGGCGATCTTGGAAGCCGAACGTCTGCGGCGGGAACGCCAGGTCGGGCTGCATGACTTCGTGGCGTCGCTGCGCGAGCGGCCATAGGCCAAGACTAGCGGCCCGCGCCGCCCATCTTCTGCCATTCGCGCGCCAGCGCACAAAACCGGCCGACATCGAGCTCCTCCGCGCGCGCGGTCTCGGGGATGCCCGCTGCCGTGAGCAGCTCGGCCGCCGCCGGCGTCAGTGTCCGCAGGCTCTGCCGCAGCATTTTGCGGCGCTGGCCGAAGGCGGCCGCCGTCACGCTCTCCAGCGTTGCCTTGTCGGCCGGATGCAGCGGCTGGGCTCGCGGCGTGATCTGCAGAACGGTCGAAGTCACCTTCGGCGGCGGGGTGAAGGCGCGGGGCGAGATGTCGAACAGGCGCCGCATCTCGCACAGCCACTGCACGATAACGCTGAGACGACCGTAATCCTTGCTGCGCGGCGCCGCCGTCAGCCGGTCCGCGACCTCCTTCTGGAACATCAGCGTCAGGCTGGTGATGGAGTCGATTTCGCAAAGCCAGCGCAGCAGCAGGGCCGTGGAGACATTGTAGGGCAGGTTGGCGACGATGCGCCGCGGGGCGGGGCCGAGCGCGGCAATCTGAATAGCCAGGGCATCCGCCATCACGAATGTCAGGCGGCCGGGAAAGGCCGCGGCGATTTCCTCAAGCACCGGTCGGCAGCGTTCATCCCGTTCCACCGCCACCAGGTGCGCCGCTCCGGCGTCGAGCAGCGCGCGGGTCAAGCCGCCGGGGCCGGGGCCGATCTCGATGACAGTGCCCTGGGTCAGATCGCCGGCAGCGCGGGCAATGCGCCCAGTCAGGTTCAAGTCGAGAAGGAAATGCTGCCCCAGACTGCGCCGGGCCGCCAAACCGTGGCGGGCAATGACGTCGCGCAGCGGAGGGAGCGAAGCCGAGGCGGCAGACGCCTGCGCGTCGGCCGCGGCCATCAACCCCGGATGTCCACGAAAGACGTGCGCCTGAGATCGCGCAGATAACCGCGTGACATCAGGTCAAGCCGCTCGCGTACTAGCTGATCGCGGATCTCTTGGTCGGTCGGGCCGCTGGTGGAGAGATTACGGGCGCAAACCACATAGGCGGCGATTCCATCCTCATTGCGGATCGGTTCGCTGGCCTGGCCGATCGGCTGGCCGACCGCGATACTCTGCAGATTGCCGGGAAGCGCGGCAACGTCCATGCCCGTCAGATCGCCTGTGATCGCGTCAATGCTTGTCCCGGCCGACTCCGCATCGTCGCAGCTGGTAATTTCCGACCGGAGTGATCGCAGCGCGTCAGCGGCATCTGCGACCTGCGCCGACGTAGCGCCATCCTCGAGTTGCAACTCGATTTGCTTCATGTCCACGGTTCCCAGCGCCAAAGTACCGGAGCTTTTGCGCTGGTCACGCAGCAGCAGGATATGAAAGCCACCGTCGCTTCGGATCGGGCCGGCAACCTGGCCGGTTTGCATTCCCCGGACCGCAGCCGCCAGCTCCGGCGACAAATCACCCGTTCGTACCCAGCCGAGATCGCCGCCGCGAGGCGCCGTCGATCCCTGGGAAAACTGCCGCGCCACCGCGGAAAACTGCGCGCCCTTCTTCAATTCCTCCATCAACCGCCGCGCCGCATCCTCGGTCGCGCTATTGTCGGTGGCCTCGTCGGCGGAGAGGAAGATTTCGGCCATCAGATATTCCGGCTCACCCTGGCTTTCGATAATGCGGGTCCGCGCTTCCGCGATGTCCTCGGCCGTGATTACGATGCCCGGCTGGAATTTGCGACGCACCACCGTGGCCCAGGCAAGTTCCGACCGGATCTGGCCTTTCAAGGCTTCAATCGGAATCCCGTTTTGCGCCAGCATCTGTTCGAACTGGTCTCGGGCCATCTTGTTTTCCGTAGCCAGCGAGTCGATACGATCGTTGACTGCGCGCTCTGGTATATTGACGCCCTGCCGCGCGGCTTCCTGATTACGGATCTGCTCGTCGATTAGAGCGCGCAGGACCTGGGGCGCCAGGCGCTGACGCACTTCCGGCGTATCCTGCAGCCGCGACGCGACGATGGCGATGCGCATGCGTGATGCAAGATCCAATTGGGTGATCGCGCCCTCATTGACCACAGCAATGATGCGCATGGTATCCTGCGCCGGCGCCCGCGGCGTGAACAGAACGAGGGCCGCGAGGGCCAGGAAAATGATACGGCACAAGCTCATGGCTGACGATTTCAGATAGTTTCCGATTGTCGGCAATATAAGCGCAAGACCGCCGAATCACAATGCGCGCTGATCATTGCTGCTGGCGCCAGAAATGCCACAATTCCGACCGGTCAAGGCGACGAGCCGAAGCTGCCCAGGTTCTTGAAAGCCACTGAGAACATCGCCTTGATCCCGGGATCCTGCTCGTCGTCCTCAAAATTGTCCTGGAACACAGAGGTTCGGATCTCGAAACATTCGTCTGCGTAGGCGACGCCGCCGCCGTAGGACAGCATTTTGCCCGCCTCGAGATCGCGCCGGGCACTGACAAAGGCCGACCAGTATTCGTCGATCTTGGTGTTGAGGCGGACGGCTATTTCCTGGCGGTCGCCGAAGCTGCTGTTGGGATCGGCCTCCTCGGACAGGAAAGCGTAGGATACGTTGACGTTCAGCCAGTCCGGGCCGGCTTGCATCAGCAGTTCGTCCCGTTGCGCCTGGAAGGAATCGGCGTCGATGCGGAAGCGGTACATCAGGTCCAGATAGTCGGCGGGATTGAGATATACCGCGCCGACGATGTCGGACATATGGGTGTCCAGGCCCGAGCTATTGTCGAAATTGTTCGTGTCGTTGAAGCTGTAGCTCTGGCCCAGGAAGGCGCTGGCGAAACCGCCCTCGTCGCCATAGATGCTCCAGCGCAGGCCGTAGTTCACCCGCTGGCCGGTGTCGACTCGGTCCAGTCCGGCGAAGCGGTTGAGTTCGAACAGGTTGGTCTCGTCGAACTCGATGTCCAGGCTGTCTTCATTGGGAATGCGGCCTGAGTTGCCCGTATCTGTGCCGGCGATGATCTGAGCAATCGGTTCGACCACCTCGTGCCAGCCCTCATGCTGCCTGATGAACGGGTAGCGCCACTCCAGGGAAATCTGCGGGAACAGGCGGGGTTGAACGCCATTCTCTGTGGGCCCGCTGGGATTGGGATCGTTGGAATTCGGATCGAGACCGTGGAAGGAATAGACATCGCCCTGCAGCCGCGCGGAGAGCTTGTAGATATCGCCCCAGGGCGAGGTATAGGGCAGCACCCAGCCGCCCGTGAAGGATACCCGCCGGCTGTCGCGGCCCTCGATGCGCGACAACACCAGCGCATCGGCGTCGAAGGTAAAGTAGCTGCCGAAGTAGGACGGCGCGCTGACGTAGCTGTAATCCAGCAGCGGCAAGATGATCGGCGCTTCATCGTTCTGATCGATGTCGCGGGTGCCCTGGAAAACAAAGCCCTGCATCGACGCATAGTTGCGGCCATTGAACATCTCGGCGAAGGCATGGCTGGTCAGCGTGCGCTCGTCGGAAAAATCATACAGCCGCTCATAGGTCTTGTCGGTGGCGCGCTCGACGTCGAAGCCCCAGCGCCAGTTCTCGTCGACATCGAACCGGCCGGTGGCGTCGATGTGGCCGCGGAAGTCGCCTTTGTCCAGGTGCGCCTCCTGGTCGTCCTCATCGGAGAATGTGCCGCTGGCCTCGACCGCGAAGCGCCCATCCTGCACGCGCTGGCGGTAGCCGGTGTACAGAACAGGATACTCGCCGGTCGAAAAGATGGGGGTGACGGTGACGTCCTTGTCCTCGGAAATCACCCAGTAATAGGGGAGACGGACGGAAGCGCCCAACTTGTTCCCATACTGGAAAGTCGGCGCCAGCAAGCCGCTGTCGCGCTTCACCGACGGATCAGGGTGGCTGAAATAGGGCGTATAGAGCACCGGCACGCCGAACATCTCCAGCCAAGCATCCTCGTATTCGATGCGCCGGGTCTCCTTGTTGTGGACCACACGGATCGCCTTGATCTGCCAGAGCGGCGGCCGCATCGGATCGTCCTTGCAGAGTTCGCAGGGCGAATAGACTGCGTGATTGAGGGTCGTCTTCTTGCCGTCGTCGCTGCGCGTGCCCGAAGCCGCTGCCATGCGCGAGCGGTCGCTGAGCAGCATGCGGATGACTTCCACCGTCGCCGCCTTAAGATCGGAGGTCAGTTCCACATAGTCGGCGAAAATCGTATCGCCGTCCGGCCCAGTGAGGCTGACATTGCCTGTCGCTGTGACCTTGTTGGCGCGCTGATTGTAGGACACAGTATCGGCATGGACGACATTGTCGCCCTGGGAGATCTCCACATTGCCGCGGGCCGTGACGATGCCGAGTTCCTCGTCATAGGTCAGTTCGTCGGCCTGCAGCAGGACCGGCTCGTTCTTGGTCGGTGTTTCAACGGGGGCCTTCTTTCCGCTGCTGCTGTCCTTTTCTGCCTGGGCGGGCAGCGCGGCCATCACGACGGCCATCAAGGTGAGGGCGAGGAAGCACCGCCGCAGGATCACCGAGCCGCCCCCATTCTTTTGTGTTATTCCCTAACTGGCGGATATAGAGCAGGATTCATTCGTCAAGACCAGCCTTGACGGCCCTCAATAGGCTGATACCGGTATGATTCCCGGCGCCGCAAAAATCGCCGCCGACTGCAAGGAGAATTGCCTGTCATGAATGTTGCGTTTGCGAAACTCGAGGTGCCTACATCCGGAGCAATCGTGGCCGGCGTGTTCGCCAACAATAAGCTGTCGCCAAGCGCGGCAAAGCTCGACCGCCAGAGCCGTGGCGCCGTCTCGCGCGCCATCGGCGCCAGCCGCTTCAAGGGCCGCGCCGAGGATACGCTCGTCATCAACGCGCCGGCGGGAACCAAGGCCAGCCGCATCATGCTGGTCGGCCTCGGCAAGGAGGGCGAAATCGATGCGCTGGGCGCCCAATCGCTCGGCGGCCGCATCTATGTGACCCTGGGCGGCGCGGGCGACACCGCGGCTGCGGTGCTGGTAGATGACGAATTCGGCGGTAAGCTGCCGGCGGCGGAGATCGCCGCCAACATCGCCTTCGGCGCGCGGCTGCGCAGTTATCGCTTCGACAAATACCGCACCACGGAAAAGCCGGAAAAGAAACCGTCGCTGAAGCGGCTGACCGTGATGGCGAAGGATCTCGCTGGCACCCGCGGGGCCTACGAACCCATGGGCAGCCTGGGCGATGCCGTGTTTGTCGTGCGCGATCTCGTCTCCGAGCCCGCGAATATCATCTATCCCGAGACCCTCGCCGCCGAGGCGAAGAAGCTGAGCGCCTTCGGCGTCAAGGTGGAAGTCCTGGACGAAAAGCAAATGGCCAAGCTGGGCATGAATGCGCTGCTTGGCGTCGGCCAGGGCAGCGCGCGGGAATCCCAGCTCGTCGTCATGCAATGGCATGGCGCCAGCAACCGCAAGGCGCAGCCGATCGCCTTCATCGGCAAGGGCGTCACTTTCGACACCGGCGGCATCTCCATCAAGCCGGCCGCCGGCATGGAAGAAATGAAATGGGACATGGGCGGCTCCGGCGTGGTCATCGGCCTGATGCAGGCGCTGGCGGCGCGCAAGGCCAAGGTCAACGCCATCGGCGTCGTCGGGCTGGTGGAAAACATGCCGTCGGGCACCGCGCAGCGGCCCGGCGACATCGTCAAATCCATGTCCGGCCAGACCATCGAGGTGATCAACACCGATGCCGAAGGCCGCCTCGTGCTGGCGGATGCCATGTGGTATTGCCGCGAACGCTTCAAGCCACAATTCATGGTGGATCTGGCGACGCTGACCGGCGCGATCATGGTGGCGCTCGGCCGCGAGCATGGCGGACTGTTCTCCAACAACGATGCGCTGTCGGAAAGGCTGCTCGCCGCAGGCAAGGCCACCGGCGAGCTGCTCTGGCGCCTGCCCCTGGGCGACGCCTATGACAAGATCATCAATTCAGACGCCGCCGACATGAAGAATGTGGGCGACCGCTACGGCGGCAGCATCACGGCAGCGCAGTTCTTGCAGCGTTTTGTCAAGGACACGCCCTGGGCCCACCTGGACATCGCCGGCATGGCCTGGTCGGACAAGGACCGCGCCACCGTGCCGAAAGGCGCGTCCGCCTATGGCGTGCGGATGCTCGACCGGCTGGTGCAGGACAATTACGAAGAAAAAGCCGGCAAGTGAGATAGCGGCACCCCAGAACCTGTCAGAGCTCAGATGAAAGTAACTTTTGCAAGGCCCGGCAGTGCTGCGGCGGGTGCGCTGGCGATCGGCATCTACAGCGGCCTGGAACTGACGCCGTCTGCGGCGCAGATCGACCGCAAGACCCGAGGCGCCCTGTCCCGCGCTGTTGCCGCCGGCCGCTTCCGCGGCAAGATCGGCCAGGTACTGCCGGTGCTGGCGCCGCGCGGCGTGGGCGTGCGCAGCATTCTGGTGGCCGGGCTCGGCAATGCCGCGGAGTTCAACGATCTGGCGGCGGAGCGGGTCGCCGGCGCGCTCGCGGCCCATCTGCTGGCCTCCGCTGAAACCGATCTGGCCATCGCGATCGAGGCGCCTAAAGGCGCGACATTGGATCCCGCAAAACTCGCGGCTCATCTGGCCAACGCCGTCTGCCTGCGTGCGTACCGCTTCGACAAGTATCGCACGACCGAAAAGCCTGACAGCAAGCCGCGCCTCGCGCGACTGGCGGTGCATACGGCCGACCCGTCCGCGGCCCGCGCCGCCTATGCGCCGCTCGCCAGCATCACCGACTCGGTGCTGCTGGCCCGCGATCTCATAAGCGAGCCCGGCAATGTCATCTATCCCGCCAGCTTCGCCGCAGCGGCCAAGGCGCTTACCTCACTCGGCCTGAAGGTCGAGGTGCTCGGCCGCGACAAGCTGAAGAAGCTCGGCCTCAACGCCATGCTCGGCGTTGCCCAGGGCAGCAGCCACGAGCCGCAGCTCGTCGCCTTGCAATGGAATGGCGCCGGCAAGGGTGGCGGCGCGCCCATCGCCTTCGTCGGCAAGGGCGTCACATTCGATACCGGCGGCATCTCTATCAAGCCGGCGGGCGGGATGGAGGAGATGAAGTACGACATGTCCGGCGCCGCCGCCGTCTACGGCGTCATGCGCTCGCTCGCCGCCCGCAAGGCCAAGGTGAACGCCGTCGGCATCTGCGCCATGGTGGAGAACATGCCCGGCGACAATGCGCAGCGCCCCGGCGATGTGGTGCGCACCATGTCCGGCCAGACCATCGAGGTGATCGATACCGATGCCGAAGGCCGCCTGGTGCTGAGCGACGCGCTCTATTTCGCTTATTCGCAGTACAAGCCGCGGGCCATGATAGACTTGGCGACGCTAACCGGCTCGGTGATGGTGGCGCTGGGCGTCGAGCATGGTGGCCTGTTCGCCAATGACGACAAGCTGGCGGACCAGTTGCTGGCGGCCGGCAAGGCCTCCGGCGAGTTGCTTTGGCGCCTGCCGATGACCGAGCATTACGACGACCTCATCAAGTCCGACATCGCCGACTGGAAGAACGACGGCGGCCGGTGGTGCGACGCGATCAACGGTGCCTCGCTGCTGAAGCATTTCGTCGGCAACACGCCCTGGGCCCATCTGGACATCGCCGGCATGGCCTGGACCAAACAGGACCGTCCGACAGTGCCAAAGGGCGCGGTGGGCTTCGGCATCCGCCTGCTGGATCGCGTGGTGGCGGATTGCTATGAGGGGAAGTGAGAAGCGCCGGCGCCATGACCGAGATCCGCTTCTACCACCTGCAGAAGAGCACGCTGGAAGCCGCATTGCCGCCGATGCTGGAAAAGACGCTGGAGCGCGGCCAGCGCGCGGTAGTGATCGCCGGCTCGCCTGAGAGGGTCGAGGCGCTCACATCCTATCTCTGGACCTACAACGACCGCGGCTTCCTGCCCCATGGCAGCGCCCGCGACGGCTTTGCCGAGCAGCAGCCGGTCTGGCTCACGGAAAAGGACGAGAATCCCAACGGAGCGCAGGTCTTGTTCCTGACCGACGGCGCGATCTCCGGCCATGTTGCCGATTTCGCGCTCTGCGTCGAACTGCTCGACGGCAATGACGAGAACGCCGTTGCATCCGGTCGCGACCGCTGGCGCATCTACAAGATCGCCGGCCACAAGCTCACCTACTGGCAGCAAAACCCGGCCGGCCGCTGGGAACAGAAAGCGGAGGCCTAGGCCGCGACCCGCCGCAGGTTCAGCTTCAGCCCCACCACCTGATACACTGTGAGCCCGGTGATCTGCACGATGTCGGCCAACCGCAGGTTGGTTTCCGTCAGTAGCACGCGCGCATGGGTCCATGGGTCGAGCCGCCTTGGATTGGGGCGGAAGCGTTTCTCCGGCATTCGCCGCCGGGCCAGCTCCCGTGCATCAAGGCCGCGCTGGCGCGCTTCCGCCAGCGCCGCTTCGCGCTTCATCTTGGCGACATGGATCTGCCAGTCCATCAGATGGACGTAGCGGGCCTGTTCGGCCTGGGTTTCGCTGGTCTGGGAGGCGAATCCGGTCTGCTGCCGGCGGGGCAGGGCTGAATCGCCGCAGGCCTCCTCCAGCGTCATATCGTGCCGCTGCGCCATGCGTTTGGCGGCGGCCAAGGCGTTTTCCCGCTCGCCGGCGAAGGGACTCTCCGCCGCGAGCTTCAACAACCCGTGGAAACGCTTCCTTTCCGATTCGCTAAACGACGTGGAAATCCCAGCCTCCCTGGGCTCGGTGGGCCAACAGGTTTCGCCATAATGCGGCAAACAAGTTTAATGATCGTTCAACGCATCCGCCAGCTACGAAACTGTGTTATATTGATGTATGATAGGTGCACTTTGATTCACGGGTTGCCTTTGGGGGCGCTTGGGTATCGAAGATGAAAGCACAGAGATGACCGAGATCAGACAAGCCAAGTTCCAGATCGGGCAAATCGTCAAGCACCGGATTTTTCCGTTCCGCGGCGTGATTTTTGATGTCGATCCCACCTTCAACAACACCGAGGAATGGTATCAGTCGATCCCGGCGGAAGTGCGCCCGAAGAAGGATCAGCCTTTCTATCATCTGCTGGCCGAGAACGCGGAGACGACGTACATCGCCTATGTCTCCGAACAGAATCTGCTGGTGGACGACAGCGGTAAGCCGGTGAAGCATCCGTCTGTTGGCGAACTCTTCAGCCGACAGGACGGCGCAAAGTACGTGCTGCGGCAGCGATCGACGAACTAGATACCTTTCTGTTGATCGCAGCGATCCAGAATCAGGGCGTGACGGCGCCCGATGGATCCAGATGCCAGTAACAAAATCCCTTCTGCACATAGCGCGCACCCAGGGATTTGTAGAATGCGATGGCGCGTTCATTGTCCGGACTCACGGTCCAACGCGCATATGTGCGTCGTTCTACTACCACCAATTCAATGAATGACATCAGGCGCCGAGCAATGCCGCGGCCTCGATGGGCCTCGCGCACGAAGAGATCATCGACCAGGACATATTCGCGCGCTCCCCAGGTCGAGTAGGACATACCATAGGTCACGAAGCCCGCTGGCTCGCCATCGGCGAGGGCCATATAGCCATGGAAGAGCGGCGTTGCGCCGAAGCCATCGCGCCGGACCGAGTCTTCCGTCGCGCCGACCAGGTGCTCCTGTCCCTCAAACCGCGCTAGCTCGCGCACCATCGCCAGCAGTGCGGGAGCGTCGTCGGATTCGAGCGGGCGGAAGACGATAGCTGTTGGCGCTTGCATGATTTCCAGATTTGCCGGGTTGCTATTCAAGCGCTGTCTGGGCCACCAGCCAGGCGTCTTCGGCAGCGGTGATCTCTTTCTTGATCTCGCCGTAACGAAGCTGCAGCTCCAGCAGCTTGGCGGTCGGGCCGTTATAGATCTCCGGATCGGCGAGGAGGGTCTCCATCGCCGCCTTCTTCTTGTTGAGATCGGCGAGGCGGCGTTCGGTCTGTTGGGCCTGCTTCTTGAGCTGGGAGTTCTGCGCCCGCTCCTCGGCGGCGGCGCGGCGCAGTTCCTTGCGACCGGCGGCAGTGTGGGCGGCGCCCGAGGCGGCGCCGTTGCCCTTGCTGCCTTCGGCGGGCCTAGTGCGGCGTTCGGCGAACAGCAATTCGCGGTAGTCGTCGAGGTCGCCGTCATACTGCCGTACCGTGCCGCCTGACACCAGCCAGAGCCGGTCGGCGCAGAGCTCGATCAGATGGGGATCGTGGCTGATCAGCAGCACCGCGCCCTCATAGGCGCCGATCGCCTGCACCAGCGCCTGGCGCGCATCGACGTCGAGGTGGTTGGTGGGTTCGTCGAGGATCAACAGGTGGGGCGCCTCGCGGCTCATCAGCGCGAACAGCAGCCGCGCCTTCTCACCGCCGGAAAGCGAGCCGGCCTTGGTCAGCGCCTTATCCTGCTCGAAGCCGAAACGACCGAGATGGGCGCGCAGTTTTTGCTCGTTCAACAGCGGCGCCATGCGACCGAGAATCTGCAGCGGCGTTGCGTCGAGGTCCAGCTCATCGGTCTGGTGCTGGGCGAAGTATCCCACGCGCAGCTTCGGGGATTTGCGCATGCTGCCATGCATTGGCTTCAGCCGGTTGCTCAGCAGCTTGGCCAGCGTCGATTTGCCGTTGCCGTTGGCGCCCAGCAGCGCCACGCGGTCGTCCATGTCGAGTCGCAGGCTGACATTGTTCAGCACCGGCTTCTCCGCCTGATAGCCGACGGCAACCTTCTCCAGCGTGATGATCGGCGGCGCCAACTGGTCGGGCTGCGGGAACTCGAACGCTACCGTGCGTTCCTCGGCGATGGAGACGATCGGTTCCATCCGCGCCAGCGCCTTCAGCCGCGACTGCGCCTGCCGCGCCTTGCTGGCCTTGTAGCGGAAGCGGTCGATGAAGGCCTGCATGTGGGCGCGCTGGGCTTCCTGTTTCTTCTGCGCCGCGGCGATGTTGGCGATCTTGAGGGCGCGCGTGCGCTCGAAGGTATCGTAGCCGCCGCCATACACGTTCAGCTTGCCCATCTCCAGATGCACGATCTTGTCCACCACCTTGTTCAGTAGGTCGCGGTCATGGCTGACGATCAGGAGGGTGCGCGGATATTTCTGCAGAAATGATTCGAGCCACAGCGCCGCTTCCAGGTCGAGATGGTTGGTGGGCTCATCCAGCAGCAGCAGATCGGGCTCGGCGAACAGCGCCGCGGCCAGCGCCACGCGCATGCGCCAACCGCCGGAGAACTCGCTGCAGGCGCGGAGCTGCTGCTCGGCGCTGAAGCCGAGGCCAGAGAGGATTTCGGCGGCGCGCGCCGGCGCGCTGTGGGACTCGATGTCGGCCAGCCGGTTGTGGATCTCGGCGATGCGATGGGGATCGTGGGCGGTCTCCGCCTCAAGCAGCAGCGCAGCGCGCTCGGTATCCGCCTGCAGCACCGTGTCGATAAGACTGGTCGGCCCGCCGGGAGCCTCCTGGGCGACCACGCCGACGCGGGTGTTGTTCGGCAGCGAGATCGTGCCGTTGTCGGCATGGAGCTCTTCTGTGATCAGCTTCAGCAGCGTTGACTTGCCGCTGCCGTTCCTGCCCACCAGGCCCGCATGGTGCCCGGCAGGCAGCATCAGCGACGCGCCCTCCAGGAGGACGCGCCCGGCGATCCGGTAGGTTAGGTTCTCGATCTGCAACATGGCGCGGGGTCATAGCATGGCGGGGTGGGGAAATGCCAAGCGCGGCTGGGCTTTCGTTACCGCAACAGCCGGCGGCGGCAGGCCCCGCCCCATTGCGGCAACCCTCCGCCGCCGCTATAAGGCCGCGACTTTTATGGACCCGAAGGAAGGATGACCATGGCCATCGAGCGCACGCTCTCCATCATCAAGCCCGACGCGACCCGGCGGAACCTGACCGGCAAGGTCAATGCGCGGCTGGAGGAGGCGGGTCTGCGCATAGTAGCGCAAAAGCGCCTGTGGCTGACGCGCAAGCAGGCCGAGCAGTTCTATGCCGTCCATAAGGAGAGGCCGTTCTTCAACAGCCTTTGCGAGTTCATGACCAGCGGCCCGGTGGTGCCCCAGGTTCTGGAAGGCGAGAACGCCGTCACCAAGAACCGCGACGTCATGGGTGCCACAAACCCGGCCAATGCCGCGCCCGGCACCATCCGCAAGGATTTCGCGGAGTCGATCGAGGCCAATTCGGTTCATGGCTCGGACTCGGCCGACAACGCCAAGATCGAGATCGCCTTCTTCTTCAGCGGCCTGGAGCTGGTCGGCTGACGTCGCAGCAAATCGGGACCTGAAACAGCAATGCCCGGCTTAACGCCAGGCATTCGCATTCTGGCCCCAGGGAATCGGGCGCTAGACGAGGAAGATCCTCATTCCCAGCAGGATGATGGCGCATAGAACGATGACCACTGTCATCAGCTTGCAAAAGCCGACCCAGCCCTGGCGGCGTTCCTGATACATCTGGTCGAATTCAGCCATTGGCTCACTCCGCGTCGCAGCCCGTTGATTCCGGCTGTTTCATAGCCCAGGCGGACGGTCCCTGGCAACGGCCGCGGGGAGCGCCCGGATAGGGCTAGCCGGGCCAAATTCCGGCGGTTTCCCGCACCACGGAGCCTGGCGCACCGGCCGCCCGGGGCACCACCTTGCCGGCCTGGAACACGGTCTCGCCAGCAGCCTCGAGGATCGCCTGTACCTCTGCGACGTCGCCGGCCGCAACCACGGCCACCATGCCGAGGCCGCAATTGAAAACCCGGGCCATTTCCGCATCAGCGATGCCGCCGGCACGCATCAGCCAGCCGAACACCGGCGGCAACGGCCAGCGCCGCGCGTCGAAATCGGCGGCCAGAGTCTCCGGCAGCACCCGCGGCACATTCTCCACCAGCCCGCCGCCGGTGATATGGGCAAGCGCTTTGACCTTGCCGCTGCGGACGGCGGCAAGGCAGCTCCGCACGTAAATCTTGGTCGGTGTCAGCAAGGCCTCGCCCAGCGTCTGGCCCTTGGCAAAGGGCGCGGCATCGCCATAGCCGACGCCGCTGGCCTCCACCACGCGGCGGACCAGCGAGAAGCCATTGGAATGCACGCCCGACGAGGCAAGACCGAGGATCACATCGCCGGCCGAGACCGTTGCGCCGGTGATCTCTTGTCCACGCTCTACCGCGCCTACGGCAAAACCGGCGAGGTCGTAATCCTCGCTGGCATACATGCCAGGCATCTCCGCCGTCTCGCCGCCGATCAGCGCGCAGCCGGCGATGCGGCACCCCTCGGCGATGCCGCCGACGATGGCCGTGCCCGCCGCCACTTCCAGCTTGCCGGTGGCGAAGTAGTCGAGGAAGAACAGTGGCTCGGCCCCCTGGACCACCAGGTCGTTAACGCACATGGCCACGAGGTCGATGCCGATGGTGTCGTGCTTTCGGGCGGCGATGGCGATCTTCAGCTTGGTGCCGACGCCGTCCGTAGTGGCGACCAGGATCGGATCTCTGTAGCCGGCGGCCCGGGGATCGAAAAGGGCGCCGAATCCGCCGAGACTGGCAGCGGTGCCGGAACGGGCCGTAGCCTTCGCCATCGGCTTGATCGCTTCGACCAGCGCATTGCCGGCGTCGATATCCACGCCGGCCTTCTTGTAGCTGAGGCTGTTGATCGCCATTCTCCCGGGAGCAGTATTTTCAGTTGCCTGGACGGCTTGTTGGCGTCCCGCCGGACGGTGCGCTATAAATGCACGATTGAGCCGCAACATACTGGATAGAGACGGGTTTGCAATGGCCGCTGTCTTAACATGCCCTCGCGTTTTCATCGCTGCGTTGCTGATTGTCTGCGGCACTTTTGCGGCCGCGCCGCAAGCACGGGCCGGCACATACACCGTGTCCGGCATTCCCGTCGACGTCACGGCGGCGGACGCGTCGACAGCGCGCGATCAGGCGATCGTCGACGGCCAGCGCGCGGCGTTGCAGAAGCTCGTCGAAAACATGATGGGCGCGGAGAAGGCCAAGCAGGTGCCGCTGCCCGGCGACGACGAGATTTCCGCCATGGTGCAGGATTTCGAAGTGGAGACCGAGCGCGTGTCCTCCGTGCGCTATGTCGGTTCGCTTACCTACCGCTTCCTGTCCGATCCGGTCGATCGTCTCGTCGGCCGCGCGCCGGTGGGCTCAGTGGGCACCACGACGATGCCCATGCCGGCCGGACCGGTGCGCACCATCACGGCGAAAGTGCCGATCTCCGGCCTGCAGCAGTGGATGGAGGTGCGCAACAAGCTGGTCGGCGTGCCCCTGCTGCATCGGGCCGACGTGCGCTACCTGGCGCCGGACGAAGGCAAGATCGACCTGGTGTTCAGCGGCGAGCCGGCGCAACTGATGCAAGCGCTGGCACAGCACCAGCTCCAGCTCACGCAGACCGGCCCCGACTGGATGCTGGTGCAACTCGGGGTGCCCGGCGCGACGACGCCGTAGTCAGCTTTGAAGGAACGCCCGGGAATCCTGCTGACGGCGCTGCCGAACCTGATCAGCCTGCTGCGCCTCTGCCTGGTGCCGCTGGCAATCTGGCTTATGCTTTCGGACAGGTATTTCTGGGCATTCTGGGTGTTCATCGCCGCCGGCGTCAGCGATGCGCTCGACGGCTTTATCGCCAAGAATTTCAACGTGCGCACCACCCTGGGCGGCTATCTGGATCCGCTGGCTGACAAGGCGCTGCTGACCTCCGTCTATGTCACGCTGGGTTATGAGGATCACATCGAGGATTGGCTGGTAATCCTGATCGTGTTCCGCGACGTGCTGATCATCGGCGGCTGCATCCTTTATCAGACGCTGACCCAGGCTCTGACCATGGAACCGCTGTGGATCAGCAAGATCAATACAGTGGCGCAGATCATGCTGGCGGCATTGCTGCTCGGCCTGCTCGGATTTGGAATCGGCAACGACCATGGCACGGTGCGGTTCCTCACGTTGTTCGTCGCCGCATCGACAATTGCGTCGGGCTTTGCCTATCTATTCATCTGGGGCGCGCGGTTCTTCCGCATCGAGGGTCGCAAATGACGCGGGAGCGGCAATTGCGGTTCTGGCTGATTGGGCTGGGGCTGTCGCTGATCGCGCTTTATCTGCTGCGCGGCGTGCTGCTCCCCTTCGTGGCGGGGATTGCCATTGCCTATCTGCTCGATCCCCTGTGCGACCGGCTGGAGCGCGCGGGCTGCTCGCGGACGCTGGCGACGTCTATCGTGACGATCTGCTTTGTCATCGTGGCGGCAACGCTGCTGGTACTGATCGTGCCGCTAATCGAGGGCCAGATCGTGGACCTGATCGTGCAGATGCCCCGACTCATTTTGGCAGTGCAGCGCTGGGCGACGCCGCTGCTCGCCGGATTGGAGGAGCGGTTCGGCGCGGGTCAGGTCGAGGAAGTACGGCAGGCGCTCAGCGGCCAGCTCGGCGGCATCTTGAAATGGATCGTCGGCGCCTTTCAGCAACTGCTGACCAGCGGCCTGGCGCTGGTGAATATCCTGTCGCTGCTGTTCATCACGCCGATCGTGTCCTTCTATCTCCTGCGGGACTGGGATCGTCTGGTGGCGAAGATCGATGGCTGGCTGCCGCGGCGGCATGCGCCTGTGATCCGCCAGCAGGCGCGGCTGATTGACGAGACTCTCGCCGGCTTCGCCCGCGGTCAGGCGACGGTCTGCCTGATCCTCGGCACGTTCTACGCGGTCGCGCTCAGCGCGGCGGGACTGGATTTCGGCCTTGCCGTCGGGCTGATGACAGGCGTGCTCTCTTTCATACCTTTCGTCGGCACGATCACCGGTTTCGTTACCAGCATGGGCCTGGCGATCGCCCAGTTCACCGGCGGACCCGAAGGCACGGAGTGGCTGTCGATCGGATTGATCGCGGGCATCTTCATTGTCGGCCAGATTGTGGAAGGGAATTTCCTGACGCCGAAACTGGTGGGCGATCGCATCGGCCTGCATCCGGTGTGGGTGATCTTCGCGCTGCTCGCGGGCGGCGCCTTGTTC
>DATKFM010000184.1:0-2102 GCA_035544395.1 Verrucomicrobiia bacterium | reverse complement strand
GGTGTGGCGAATGATGAATGCCATCTTCTCCGCCGTGCAGAGCGAGGCCGCAACGATCAGGTCGCCCTCGCCCTCCCGGTCGTCGTCGTCGGTGACAACGACGAGTTCGCCGTTGGCAAAGGCTTGCAGAACTTCCTGGATGGTATCGGCCATTTTTCCCAAAATCTCGCTAGGTGCACCAAGTGCATTAGCCGGACTCAATCGCCTGCGCCAGCATCAATACGCAAGGCAGAACCTTGCCGGCGGGCATGACGGAAACGCAATTCTACCACCGGGCCGCGAAACGAAAAATCATTGACGACGTCAGGTCCCAATCGCCATGGTCGCACCCACAAAAACAATAAGCAGCCCTTGGGGAAGAGACATGATGCGTTCTCCGTCGAATTTCCGCCGCATGGCATGGGCGGCTCTCGCTCTGGCGGCGGCGATTACCGGATTGCCGCACGCCTCCCGCGCCGCCGATGATTGGCCGGCCCGCGACATCACCTTCTACGTACCCTACGCGCCGGGCGGTTCGACCGACCCGATAAGCCGTAAATATGCAGAGCTTTTGGAGAAGCAACTCAAGGTCAAGGTGATCGTCGAGAACAAGCCGGCCGCATCCGCGACCATTGGCACCGGCGCCGTGATCCGCGCCGCCCCGGACGGCTATACGATCGGGCTCGGCTCCAGTTCGTCGCTGGCGTACCAGCCGCATGAAATGAAGGGGCTGGTCTGGAAATCGGCCAACGACTACCAGTCGATCGCCAAGCTCTCGGACCTGCCGGTGATCCTCGCGGTGCCGGCAGACGCGCGCTGGAAGACGCTGGACGACTTCCTCGCCGAAGCCAGGGCCAACCCGCGGAAGCTGAAGGTTTCAGTGTCCGGCCTGCGCTCCGTCAACGACATCGCTATACAGCAGCTCAACAAGCTGGCCGGCCTGCGCATCGTGACCGTGCCATTCACCGGCGGCGGCGGCGAAGCGACGCTGGCGGCACTCGGCGGCCGCGTCGACGGCACCGCCGGCTTCGCTCCGGGCATGAAGGGGCAGATCGATGCTGGCAAGCTGCGCGTCCTGGCCGTTTTCCAGGAAGGCAAATACGATTTGCTGCCGGAAGCCAAACCGATCGGCGAAACGCCGTGGAAAGACACCTTTCCGGTTGGCTACTACGTGATCGCGCCGAACGGCCTGCCGAAGCCCGTTCTGGAGAAACTGCTGGCGGTTTCGAAAGTCATCGTCGAAAGCGAGGAGTTCAGGAGCTTCCTCAAGGCCAATGGCTACACCTGGGATCCCAAATTCGGCGACGACATGAAGAAGGAACTTGCCGGCTATGACGGCAAGTTCCGCGACGTCGTCAAATTCCTGGACGACGCCAAGTGACAGTGGAACGAAGTTTCTCGCTGCCGACGGCGCGGCGGTATGCCGCCCTGCTCGCGCTGCTGCTCGCCGCCGGCTACGTGACGGACGGCTGGCAGACGCTCTCGCTTGGGCGATGGCACAAGCCGGGCGCGGCGATTTTTCCCTTCGCCGTCGGCGTTCTGCTGGCGATCTCGGCCATATCCGTGCTGCTTGAAAAGCACGGCGCCGACCAATCCGTGCCGGCAGCCTTCTCGCTCCCTACCGGCGCCGACCTTCGCAGGCTGCTCCTGCTGCTTGCAGCATTCGCGATCTACTTCCTCGTGATGCCCGTTATCGGAAACATGTTAGCCTCCGCGCTGTTCCTGGCGGCCAGCATGTGGCTGCTGTCGGATGATCCCCACAGGTCGATCGTGCGGATTTCGATCTATGCCATCGCGATCGCGATCGGTTTCGAATGGTTCTTCGTGCGGCTGCTGAAAGTACAGATGCCCGGGGGCATGTTCCGGCAATGGCTGTTCTAGTATCCCGTCATTCCGGGGCGCGCGTCCGCGCGAACTCTGGTGCGCAACTGCGCACCGGAGAATCTCGCGCAACAACCTCTGGATTCCGGGTCCACGCGAAGTCGCGTGCCCCGGAATGACGGTGCAAGTATGAACTCGCTCCAGGGCCTGCTGTACGGATTGAGCATCGCCGCGACACCGGCCAATTTGCTGGCGGCCTTTGCCGGCGCGTTTGCGGGCACGGCGATCGGCGTGCTGCCGGG
>DATKFM010000183.1:0-11735 GCA_035544395.1 Verrucomicrobiia bacterium | reverse complement strand
AAGCCGTCGCCGTCGATCCGCCCCTTGTCGGTAACCAGCGCCGCGATCCGGTCGCCGCCGGCATCCCAGCCGGTTGCCGTGGTGCCATAGCGGAAAATGGCGCCGTGCTTTTGGGCCAACCCGGCGATGGCCCGGGTGAATTTGTGGGCATCGCCGCTGCGGTCGCCGGGGAAATGGATGGCGCCGGCGATCTGCGCCTGGACCGATTTCAGCGCTGGCTCGAGCGCCACGGCGCCGGCGCCATCTAGGGCGCGGAACTCCACGCCGAGCGACCGGTAGATCTCGGCGCCCTCCTGGGCATGGGCGAAATCGATGCGGGACCGGTACATCCGCATCGTGCCGACGTCGAGGCGGTCATAGGCCAGGCCGGTCTCCCCGGTCAGGTGGTCCAGGGCGTCCCGGCTATAGGTGGCGAGCTTGAAAACCGCCTCGGTGTTCTCCCGCCAGCGCGCCTCGCCGCAATTGCGCAGGAAGCGCAGACCCCAGCCGATCATGGCGGGCACGGCGCCGGGCCTGAGCACGAACGGCGCGTCATCCCGGCCCAACCCCTGGAGCAGCATCGTCGGCACGCCCGGCGCCGCCCAGGGATCAGCCATGCTGGGCGTAACCAGGCCGCCATTGGCGAAGCTGGTCTCCAGGCCCGCTGCGTCCCGGCGATCCACCACCGTGACCTCATGGCCGTCGCGGACTAGGTAGTAGGCCGTCGTCGCGCCGACGACGCCGGCGCCCAGGATGACGATGCGCATGGGACCGGTTTAGCGGCGGCGGGAACGCTTGGCAGCCGTCTTCTTGCGGGCCTTGGCCTTCGGTGGCGATTTCTTCGTCTTGGCGGCTGCCTTCTTTGCAGCCGTCCGCCGGCCGATATGGGCGTAGGCGAGGATCTCGATGCGGGCGCCCGGCACCATCAGTTGCGCGATGATCGTGGCGCGGTTCGGGTAAGGCTTGCTGAAGGACCGGGCATAGACCGCGTTCATGCCCTGAAAATCAGCGGGATCGGGCAGATATACGATGACCTGCGTCACGTCGTTCATCGTCCCGCCCGCCGCTTGCACCGTGCGCCGCAGGTTGCTGAGCGTGAGTTCAGCCTGGGCGGTGATGTCGCCTTGCTCGATCGAGCCATCCTCCCGGTTCGGAATCTGAGCGGTATAGAGGATGCCGTCAGCCATGGTTGCCCATTCAAGCGGCGAGCTGACTGCCGGCAGATGTGTCTTCACTGGTTCGCGCATTGGTTCGCCCCTCTGTTGTTCGCATTTGCGAGACGCTGGCTACATTCCTACGGGCCCCGCCGTGCATAGCCGCGTCTTTTCAGGCTTTCTTGACTCCCCTCTACAAATGCCCAACAGTTGCCGGGCTGTCCAGTCACGTACAACCAGATCAGAATCGGGCAGTGACATAGGGAGAGGCAAATGACGAAGAGCACAATCCGCGGGACAACGCTCTGGCGGCCCTCGCGGCGCAAGTTTCTGGCCGGCGGCGTCGCCGCGGCCACGATCATTGGCGTGCATTCCCGGCGCGGTTCCGCGCAGGAAATCAAGACGATTGAGGCGGGCAAGCTGACCATCGGCATGAACGGCGATATGCCGATGACGCAGATCAAGGACGGCAAGCTGAGCGGCACCGACGGCGAACTCATGATCTATGTCGCCGAAAAGCTGGGTCTCGAGCCCAAGATCGTGCAGATGGATTGGGCGGCACTGATCGAAGCCACCAAGCAGGGCAAGGTCGACGTGATGCATGGCGCCATGGGCTGGATCGAGCCGCGCACCAAGATCATGAACCTCAGCGAGGCGATCTACTATTTCGGCACCCTGTTGGCGCAGAAGTCGGCCAACAATTTCAGCACCTTTGCCGATATGGCGGGCCGTTCGGTCGGCACCGTCACCGGCTTTACCTTGGTGCCCGAGCTGAAAGGCGTCGAAGGCATCGGCGAGGTGAAGCTCTACGATACGTCGGATGGCGTGCTGCAGGATCTCGTCGCCGGCCGCCTGGACATGGCGATCCTGGATCCGCCGCTGGTGCAGTGGGGCATCGTCCAGCATCCGGAATGGGACATCAAGCAGGTCGAGTTGAAGGCGGAGGTGGACAAGTATCCGATCATGTCCACGAAATATAACGTCATCTTCGGCGTCACCAAGGAAGAGAAGGCGCTCGAAGAGGCGATGAGCAAGGTCATCACCGAGGACATCTGGCCGAACTGCATCAATGTGAAGACCATGGCGCAGTATGGCATGGGCGACAAATCCTGGTTCATTCCGCCCGATGTCAATCCGCGCGCGGGCGTCGACCGCCCGGCCGAATACAAATCGCCGACAGCGGCGCATTGCTTCACCTGACCGGCGTTAGCAGTGTGGGTAGGTAACCGTGGGGGCGGGCGATGAACCCGCCCCCACATCTATCCTCGTCTCCCATGAATCCGCTACTTCGTATCGCCGGGCTTCATAAGAGCTTCGCCAGCCTCGAGGTGCTGTCGGGGGTCGATCTGGATGTGGCGCGGGGCGAGAAGGTTTCGATCATTGGCCCCAGCGGCTCCGGCAAGACGACCTTGCTCCGCTGCATCAACTATCTGGAGAAGCCGACCTCCGGCCACATCTACATCGACGGCAATCTCATTGGTGAGAAACAGACCAATGGCGGCTATGTCCACCTGAGCGACCGCGAGCTGGCCAAGGAGCGGCAGGAAATTGGCTTCGTCTTCCAGCGCTTCAACCTGTTTCCCCACCTGACCGCCCTGGGCAATGTGACGATCGCGCCGCAGAAAGTGCTCGGCCTGTCGAAGGACGAGGCGGAGCGTCGGGGCCGCGAGATGCTGGAAAAGGTCGGCCTCGGCCACAAGTTCAACGAATATCCCGAGCGCCTGTCCGGCGGCCAGCAACAGCGCGTGGCCATCGCCCGCGTGCTGGCCATGCAGCCCAAGCTGATGCTGTTCGACGAGGCGACCTCGGCGCTCGATCCCGAGCTGATCGGCGAGGTATTGCGCGTCATGCGGCAGCTCGCCGATGAAGGCCGCACCATGGTCATCGTCACCCACGAGATCCAATTCGCGGGTGAAGTCTCCGACCGCGTCGTGTTCATGGACCAGGGCAAGATCGTCGAGCAGGGACCGCCACGCGACGTGCTGTTGAACCCGCAACAGCCCCGCACCCGCGAGTTCCTCAAGCATCTTCAGGACCGGTAGGGGGCCGACGCCGGGATGAGCCTTTTCGACGTCTTCTTGCTTAAGGGGTGGTCCTACTTCATCCGGCTTCTCGTCGGGTTGCCGGAAACCGTCAAGGTAGCTATCGCCGCCCTGATCTTTGCGCTCATTTTCGGCCTCATCGTCGCGCTGTTCAGGCTGGCGCGCTGGCGGCTCTTGCGTTGGCCGGCGATCATCTATGTCGAGGCCTTTCGCGGCACGCCGGCGCTGGTGCAGTTATTCGTCATCTATTTCGGCTTGCCGGATCTCGGATTTCAGCCGTCGCCATTCCAAGCGGCGATCGTTGGCCTTGGACTCAATGGGGCGGCCTACATTTCCGAAGTCTACCGCGCCGGTATCGAGTCCATTCACAGGGGACAGATGGAGGCGGCGCTGTCGCTCGGCATGACGCCCGCGCGCGCCATGCGCTATATCATCCTGCCGCAGGCCCTGCGGACCATGCTGCCGCCGCTGACGAATTTCGCGATTGTCCTGCTCAAGGATACGGCCCTCGTGTTCACGGTCGGCATTCTCGAAATCATGGCGATATCGCGCCAACTCGTCACCGAAACCCTGCAGAGCGGCATCATTTATCCAATGGCTGGGTTCATCTATCTCTGCATGACCATACCGATGTCACGGCTGGCGGCACGTCTCGAGCACGCGAAGCGGGCCTGGCAATGACACGGCAAGGGCGCTGCTGATGCTTCAGCTTCCCGCACTCTATGCCGAGAACATTCATCGGTGGCTGCCGGAGCTGCTCACCTATGCCCGCCTGACATTGCATATCGCGTGGGCGGCATTTCTATTGGCAATAGCGATAGGCCTGTTCTTTGCCGTCCTGCGGACATCGCGCAATCGCTTGCTGCGGGCCGCCGCCGGCATCTACATCGAGATCGCGCGCGGACTTCCGATCGTGGTCGTCCTCTACATTGTCTACTTCGTGCCGCCGCAGATGTGGCCGGGCGACTGGAAGTGGTTCAGCACATACTTCGGCGCCGTCATCGGATTGGGCGTGCATGGCGGCGCCATATTGGCGGAGGTATTCCGCTCGGGCATCGAGGCCCTGCACAAGGGCCAGCGCGAAGCGGCAATTGCCCTCGGCATGACTCCGGCAAAGGCGATGACGTACATCATCCTGCCGCAGGCGTTGCGGGTGGTGCTGCCGCCGGTGACGAACTATGCATCCGGACTGCTCAAGGATACGGCGCTTTGCTCGCTGATCGGCGCCAATGAATTGATGAACGGCGCAAAGAGCATCGCCTTCGCGGAGTATCAGCCGATGGCGATCTTCGTACTGGCGGCGGCGATCTATTTCGTCATGAGCTATCCGCTGTCGATTGCGGCCCGATTCATGGAGATCCGCATGAGTCATGGGCGATAGAACTGAGACCCGAGAAGGAAAAACATGAAGATCGTCAAGCTGGAAGCCATCCCCGTCCGCATTCCCTATAAGCGAGTGGAGGCCTCCTCGCTCATCGCCCGCAGCGGCGTCTGCGATGTCCTGGTCAAGGTGACGACCGAGGACGGCCTGGTGGGCTGGGGCGAATGCACCCGCGCCGCCGATACCGCGGGGATCGAGAGTGCGGTGAATGTCATGGCGCCGCTGGTGGTGGGCCGCAGCGCCTGGGACAAGGAGCAGATCCACAGGGATCTCGCCATCCCCGCCCTCTGGGCATTCCAGCCCATGACCGGAAACTTCGCCTATGCGGGCATCGACATGGCGCTCTGGGACGTCTGCGGCAAAGCGGCGAAGCAGCCGCTCTATCGCCTGTTCGGTGGCGCCGCGCGCGAAGAGGTCGATTATTTCTACTACATGGAGTGGGGCACGCCGGCCGAGGTGGCGCGCCAGGGCCGCGACGGCCGCAAGCGCGGCTATAGCTGTTTCTACATAAAGGCCGGCGTCGACGAGAAGCGCGAGGAGGCGATGCTTGAAGCGCTGCGCGACGGCATCGGCCCCGAAGGCCACATCCGCATCGATGTGAACCAGGCCTGGGACCGGCCGACCGCGTTACGGCTGCTCAAGCGCTGGCATGAGAAGTTCACCATCGATTTCGCCGAAGCGCCGGTGCGCATCGATCCCATCGAGAATAATCTGGAGCTGATGAAAATTCTCGACGTGCCGATCTGCGTCAATGAGGGCCTGTGGCGGGAGGCCGATGCCTGGAGGATCATCAAGTCGCGCTGCGGCCACTATCTCTGCTTCTCGCAATACTGGGTCGGCTCTCTGGCGCGCTGGCACATGCTTTGCCATGCCGCCCATCAGGAAGGCTGGCTGGTCTGCAAGCACACCCACGGCGAGTTCGGCCTCGCCGCCGCGGCGGGCCAACACATCATGCTGACCATTCCCAATGCCTGCATGGGGCACCAGCAGACGGCGCAGATGATGGCGGACGACATCCTCATCGAGCGCATCCCCATCATGGATAAGCCACGCTGGGGCCGCATCGAAAAGCCCGGCCTGGGCGTCGAGGTCGACGAGGACAAGGTGGCGAAGTACCACGCCGCCTATCGCAAGCACGGCGATTACCGGACCTACTCCGACAAGCTTGTGGTGCCGGTAACCGGCAAGGCGAAGTCAAAGCGGAGATAGCGGCGGTCACTAAACCGATCGGGCGTCACTCGATGAATGATGCCTTGACGCTGCCGAGTTCGCCGAAGTCCATGACGATGGAATCGCCGGGGGCTATCGTCACCGGCTTGACGCAGGTGCCGGTCGTGATCACTTCTCCGGCGCGCAGGAAATCGCCCCGGCCCTGCAGGTCATTGGCGATCCAGGCCAGCGCTTCCCGGGGATCGCCCAGCACATTGGCGCCGGACCCTTCGGCAACGATCTCGCCATTCTTGCGCGCCGCGACCTTGTGGGTCGGCAGATCGGCCAGGCGCCACACTTTGGCTTCCGGCCCGAGAATGAAGTAGGCCGCACAGCTATCGTCGGCGACCAGGCTCGGCGCGCCGATGGTGGCGAAATCCTCGTAGCGGGAATCCGGCACCTCGATGGCGAGATGCAGCGTATCGACTGCCGCCATCACTTCATCCAGCGTGTAGGGCTCGCCGCGCGCCGGAAGGTCCTGCAACATCTTGAAAGCGAACTCGGCTTCAGCCACGCGCATATGCAGATGCCCGGCCGGCAGCCGTGCGCCATCGCCATGAGCGAAACGCTTGAAGAGTCGCCCCGCCAGCGGCGCATCGACGCCGATATGCTGCTGCCCGGCCTTGCTGGTGGCGGCGATTTTCCAGCCGATGGCCGCGCCCTGTAGAGTCTCGAGCTCGCGCTGGATTTCATAGCCGTCGCGCAGCCGCTTCGGGCGGCAATCCTCCGGCAAGGCTGTCAGCCGCCGGCGGTTTTCCCAGCAGGACCTGATCGTCAGCGCCGCGCGCCTGATGGCCTCACTGTCCATGGTACCCCTGTTCTTTTCTGTTCCCTGTAGAATTAACCAAACGGCGCGGCGGGGAAAGCCCGATTGCGCATGTTCGAAGTTGATAAGACACGGCATTCCCTCCCGGGACCGCGAGCGTCCTTCGAGTCTGCGTAAACCAAGTTCAGCAGGAAAGCCACGGCACGGAAAAGAATCCGCTGTGAATGATGCCGGCGTCACACCGCGATCTTCGACCCGACACTATTTCTTAAGCCGTTCATGGTGCCATGGACGTGAGTTCGGCGGACCCCGCAAAAAATCGGACCCGGCAAGCGGGGACAGAGGATCTGAAAGAGGCGATCATGTTGAAGAAAGCATTGTTTCTCTCGATTGCAGCAGTGGCGGCACTGAGCCTGCCGGCGAGTGCCGGCGGTCCCGGCGGCGATGATCGCGGTACGCGGACCGTCGTCCTGCAGCGCGGCGGTTGGGACGGCAATGGCCCGGACATGCTGGGCACGGCGGGTGATGACCGGGGCACGCGCCTGTACCATCGCGGCGGCTGGGACGCGAATGGTCCGGCCGTGACCGGCGCCAACAATCAAGTGCCGCAAGCCGAGACAAATCTGGAAGGCCTGTCGGTCGACTCGATCGAGCTTCCGCAGACGCAGGCCGTGATGCGGCGCTAGGCGCGCTTCAGCAGGAGTTTCTAGACTAGGAGCCCTCATGGGCTCCTTTTGCTTTTCCGGACAATCGCGCCGATGATCCGTTGATCAGCATCATGAATCGCCGGCTCCTCAATCTGCTGACCGTTTTCCTTGTGTCGCATTCGGCGATGGCCTGCGCTTTGATGGCATCGGCGGACGAGTCGACCTCGGGATCCCGTATCGAAGTGACCGATGCCCGTTTCCGGGTTGTCAAAGCGGATGGCGGAATCCTGCAGGGCGCCGAATTGGTCGGCCTTGTGTTGCATCTTCGCGACAGCCAGGGCGACCCGATCGATATCCGCGTCGACTCGGTTACCCCGTTTATGGACCAACCGAATGCCGGCATCGAGCTCTACGGCCTGTCGCGTCGCGGAGCGAGTGGCGACTGGGCACCACTCTGCAAGCCCGGCGCCGATGGCCGCGCCCTCGGATTCCCGCTGCCGGGGGCGACACCAACCGACGACGAGTCGGCGGCATCCGGTGGCGAGTTCTCGCTCACCTGCACCGCGGGCGCCCGCGGCAAATGCGTCATGCTGGGCTACCGGCCCTGGGCGATGGCGGAGAGCGGTGAATCGCTGCGCCCTTACTTCGCCGCCTGCGTGCGGATGATGCGGGCGGATTACTGCGGCGATGGCAGGCCGCATACGCGCCCGGGCGTCCAGGTGGATATGTGGGATCGCGCCGGCGTTCAGACGCCGCAAACCGGCTTGCCGTTCGAGGCCGCCTGGGGGCCAGACGGAGCGATCTGCATGTACCGGTCACGTGTTGCCGGTATCTCGACCCTGGGCGACGTGCAAGAAGACTGCCCGCGCCTGGCCGCTCACGCTGACGATTGCGAATCCTGGTCGCAGCTCCCGGCGAATGGCGCCCTGCTGTGGAACCGGTCGCCGGCGGGGAATTGATTCGCTATCGCACGGTAAACGCGCCGGTTGGAATGGTTAATGCGCCGCGCCATGCCAGGCGGCAGGAAACGTTTCATCGGTGAAACAGAGTTTCCCCCGAGGCATATTCCGTCGCCGAGTAACCGTGCTAGACTGTCCGACAGTAGCGGCGGCACACTTAAACAAGACCGCCATAGAGGGATGGAAGAGTTCCGATGTCGTACCCTTGGGCAGGGCGGCGCTTGGCGGCGTTAGCGGCTGTTTGGATCACCCTGGCATTGCTTCAAGCGATTCCGGCGGCCGCCGACAAGAAGGCGGGCGACGATGCCTTTGAGGCGAATGACTACAAGAAGGCCTTCAAAGAACTCCTGCCGGAAGCGCAGCGGGGCGATCGGCGCAGTCAATACCGCATCGGCTGGATGTACCTGAACGGCAAGGGCACCGCGCAGAACGAGGCCAAGGCGATATTCTGGCTGACCAAGTCCGGTGAGCAGAAATACGCCCGTGCGCAAGCCGAGCTTGGCGAGATCTATGTCGAAGGCCGCGGCGTGAAGGCGGATATCGAGCAGGGCGGCAAATGGCTGCGGCTCGCCGCCGATAACGGCAATAGCGATGCCATGTACGAACTCGGTGATCTCTACCTGAAGGGCCAGGGAGTCGCCAGGAACGAGCAGCAAGCCGCGGCTTGGTATCGGAAATCCGCAGATGACGGCAATGCAGCGGCCGCCCATCGGCTGGGAAGGCTGTATCTCGACGGCATCGGCGTGGCAAAGAGTGACGCCGATGCCTTCAAGTGGTTCAAGGTGTCGGCCGATCAAGGCAACAAGAACGGGCAATACCACTACGCGCGCATGCTGATGGAAGGGCGTGGCGGGGCGAAGGATCCCGGCAAGGCGCTGACGTTCCTTGAACTTGCCGGCAAGGATGGTCAACGCGATGCGCAACTCTTGCTCGGCGAATTCTATAGCGGCGATGGCGGTGGATCGAAAGACTATGGCAAGGCGCTTGCGTGGTTTCAGCAAGCCGACGATCAAGGCAGCAAGATCGCAAGCCTGCGTCTCGGCTTGATGTATCGCGACGGCTTCGGCGTGAAGGCCGACGACACCAAGGCGGTCAAATATCTCATGCGGGCGGCGGATCGAGGAAATGCCCGCGCCATGTGGTTGCTTTCGGAGATGTATCAGCAGGGGCGCGGGGTCAAGAAAGACGCCGCAAAGGCCGACAAGTGGTCAAAGCTTGCCGTCAAAAACGGCTATAAGGGTCTCGACGACATTCTCACCGAGTAGGCGAGCCCGGCACGCGCGATCGGGCCGCTAGGGCGTGCGCTTTTCAAGCACCCGCAGCAATTCATCGACTTTCTCGACTTGCGCGTCGCGATTGCCACTCTCGATCGCGCCATGGACGCAATGTTGCACGTGGTCGCGCAGGATCTCGTCCTCCACCTTGCGCAGTGCCGCCCGCACCGCCTGGATCTGCGTCAGCACGTCGATGCAGTAGCGGTTGTCCTCGATCATCCTGTTGATGCCGCGCACCTGGCCCTCGATGCGGTTCAGGCGGCTGCGGCAAGCTGTCTGGGTCTTCGCTTTCATCTTGCAACTATACCCCCGTAGGGTATATATGTCAAGCCTTGCCAGCATCCCGAAATTGACGGCGCGACGGCGCCGGCAATCTGCAATTCAGGAATCCCATGAGTCTTCAGCAGTCCCCCGAACCGGCAGCGGCCATCGATCCCGTGTGCGGCATGACCGTGGACCCCGCGACCGCGCTGAATCGGCATCACCATGAAGGCCAGGACTATTATTTCTGCAGCGCTTCCTGTCTGAAGCGCTTCAGCGCGGATCCCGGGAAATTCCTTGGCGCGAAGCCCGCTGCCGCCGGCCACGGCCATGTTGCTCACCGAGCTTCCAAAGCGAGTTCCGCCGCCGATGCGATCTATACCTGCCCCATGCATCCGGAGATCCGCCAGGTCGGGCCGGGTAGCTGCCCGATCTGCGGCATGGCGCTGGAACCCGCCAATATCACCGCTGCCGACGCACCCAATCCTGAACTGGCGGACATGACCCGGCGCTTCTGGATCGGTGGCTTGCTGACCCTGCCGCTGCTGATCCTGGCGATGGGGCCGCATTTCTTCGGCTTTCCGTCCCACGAGCTGGTGGCGCCGCAGATCTCCAACTGGCTGCAGCTTCTGCTGTCGGCGCCCGTCGTGCTCTGGGCTGGCTGGCCGTTCTTCGAGCGCGGCTGGCAATCGCTGCGCAGCCGCAATCTCAACATGTTCACGCTGATAGCCGTCGGCACCGGCGCGGCTTTTCTCTACAGCCTGGCCGCCACCGCCGCGCCCAGCCTGTTTCCGCCGGCGATGCGCGGCCATGATGGCGCGGTTGGCGTCTATTTCGAAGCCGCCGCCGTGATCGTCGTGTTGGTGCTGCTCGGCCAGGTGCTGGAGCTGCGCGCTCGCGCCCGCACCGGCAGCGCCATCCGCGCCCTGCTCGATCTGGCGCCGAAGCAGGCACGCCGGATCGGCGCCGACGGACTGGAAACCGACATCCCGTTGGCGTCCGTCATTGTCGGCGACCGCCTGCGCCTCCGCCCGGGCGAGAAGGTTCCGGTGGACGCGCTGGTCCTCGAAGGCCAGGGGCTCATCGACGAATCCATGGTCACCGGCGAATCCGTGCCCGTCGCCAAGGGCGTCGGCGACCAGGTGATCGGCGGCACCCTCAACGGCAGCGGCACGCTGATCTTGCGCGCGGAGAAGGTCGGCAGCGACACGCTGCTGGCGCGCATCGTGCAGATGGTGAGCGAGGCCCAGCGCAGCCGGGCGCCGATTCAGGGGCTGGCCGACAGAGTCTCGGCCTGGTTCGTCCCCGCCGTCATCGCCGTAGCCATTGCCGCCTTCCTCGTCTGGTTCGCGGTCGGGCCGGAGCCGCGCCTGGCCTATGGGCTGATCGCCGCCGTCAGCGTGCTGATCATCGCCTGTCCCTGCGCGCTCGGTCTGGCCACGCCGATGTCGATCATGGTCGGCGTCGGCCGTGGCGCCCAGGCCGGCGTGCTGGTGCGCAGCGCCGAGGCGCTGGAGCGGCTGGAACGGGTGACCACGCTGGTGGTCGACAAGACCGGCACCCTGACCGAAGGCCGCCCGCGGGTAATCGAAATCGCCACCCAGCCCGGCACCGATGATGCCACGCTGCTGCGCTTCGCCGCGGCCTTGGAGCAGGGCAGCGAGCATCCGCTGGCCGCCGCCGTCATCGCCGAAGCCAAGGCGCGCAAACTGCCGCGCGCCGTGGCCACCGACTTCAGCGCGCTCACCGGGCAGGGCGTCACCGGCCGCGCCGGCGGCCGGCCGGTGGCCATCGGTAACGCCATGCTGATGCGGAAGGTCGGGGCCGACATCGCGCCGGCCGCGGCCAAAGCCGAGGAGCTGCGGGCGCGCGGTGCCTCCGTGGTCTACATCGCAATCGACGGCGCCTTTGCCGGTCTCATCGCCGTCGCCGATCCGATCAAGCCATCGGCCGCCGCCGCCATCCGCGCACTGACCGCCGAAGGCGTGCGACTGGTCATGCTGACCGGCGATCACCGCACCACGGCCGAGGCGGTGGCGCGACAGCTCGGCATCGCCGAAGTC
>DATKFM010000182.1:0-23765 GCA_035544395.1 Verrucomicrobiia bacterium | reverse complement strand
CGCCCTGGCAAAAGCCTACAAGACCGGCGGCGCCACCTGCCTGTCGGTCCTGACCGATGAGCCCTACTTCCAGGGCCGCGACGAGTCTGTCACCACCGCGCGCGATGCGGCGGATCTGCCGGCACTGCGCAAGGACTTCATGCTCGATCCCTACCAGATTATCGAAGCCCGCGCCCTTGGCGCCGATTGCATCCTCCTGATCATGGCCGCCCTGAGCGATGCACAGGCGGCTGAGCTCGAGGCAGTTGCAATTGGCTTCGGCATGGATGTGCTGGTGGAGGTGCATGATGCACCGGAGATGGAGCGCGCTCTGAATCTGAAATCACGGCTGATCGGCGTGAACAACCGCAACCTGAAAACCCTTGCGGTCGATCTGGGGATCACCGAACTACTTGCGCCCATGGTGCCGGCGGACCGACTGCTCGTGGCGGAGAGCGGCCTCTATGCTCCCGCCGACCTCGCGCGCATGCACAAGGTGGGCGCCAGTATCTTCCTGGTCGGCGAGTCCCTCATGCGGCAGGCCGACGTGGCGGCGGCGACCCGTGCCCTCCTCGCCCGTCCCGCCGGCGCCTTGCTCAGCGCATAGAACCCGCGATGGCGCGCCTCACCCATTTCGATGCCCAAGGCAAAGCCGCCATGGTGGATGTCGGCGCCAAAGAAGTTACCGAGCGCGCCGCGACGGCCAAGGGTTCCGTCTACATGCAACCGGAGACGATCGCCTTGATCACCGGCGGCGGCGTCAAGAAGGGCGACGTGCTCTCTGTGGCTCGGCTTGCCGGCATCATGGGCGCCAAGCGCACGCCGGATCTGATACCACTCTGTCATCCCCTGGCCCTTACATCTGTCGCCGTCGATCTTTTCGTCGATGCAGCCCGCAATGCCGTCGATATCACCGCCACCTGCAAGTTGAAGGGCCAAACCGGCGTCGAGATGGAGGCGCTGACGGCCGTCGCGGTCGCGGCCCTGACCGTCTACGACATGTGCAAATCCGCCGACAGGGGCATGCGCATCGCCGATATCCGCCTGGTGCACAAGAGCGGCGGCAAGTCCGGTACGTTCGAGGCCGATTGATGATCACGGTCGAGGAAGCTCGGGCGCGCATTCTCGCCGCCTTCGCGCCGCTTGCGGCCGAGCAGGTTGCCCTTACCGATGGCCTTGGCCGCGTCCTGGCGGAGGATATCGTCGCCCGCGTCACGCAGCCGCCATCAGCCGTCTCCGCAATGGACGGCTATGCCGTGCGGGCCGCTGACGTTATGAAGGTCCCCGTGCAACTCCG
Organism: Verrucomicrobiia bacterium; assembly: GCA_035544395.1. GTDB lineage: Bacteria > Pseudomonadota > Alphaproteobacteria > Dongiales > Dongiaceae > DATKFM01. The sequence continues at coordinate 22,489 of DATKFM010000182.1, read as the reverse complement.
CGTGACCGGATACGCACAGGCGGGCCATGCCCTTGCCGGCAAGCTGCAAGCCGGGGAAGCAGCCCGGATTTTTACCGGGGCCGCATTGCCGCCGGGTGCCGATGCGGTGGTCATTCAGGAAGACACGACTGCCAGCGGCGATCATGTGGAAGTCCGCGAGGCCGTAGTTGCGGGCCGCCATGTGCGCACCGCGGGAACGGATTTCAATAAGGGCGACGTCCTCCTGAAAAAAGGCCGTCGGCTGACGGCGCGGGACATCGGCATCGCCGCGGCAATGAATGCACCCTGGCTGCGAGTCACGCGGCGGCCACGCATCGCTGTTCTCGCCACCGGCGACGAAGTCGTCATGCCCGGCGAGCCGATCGGGCCAACCCAGATCGTCAGCTCGAACAGCCTGTCCCTCTCCGCTTTCGTCACGGCCTGCGGCGCCGAGGCAATTCATCTGGGCATCGCGCCCGATGACCTGGGCGTATTGCAACAGATGGCCGCGGCGGCCGCGGGCGCCGATCTGCTGGTAACCAGCGGCGGCGCCTCCGTGGGCGAACATGATCTCGTGCAGAAGGCCCTCGGCGCTGCGGGCATGGAATTGGATTTCTGGAAGATCGCCATGCGGCCCGGCAAACCATTGCTGTTTGGCCGCCTCGGGGCCACGCCGGTTCTCGGACTGCCGGGAAATCCGGTATCGGCCATGGTGGGGTCGACGCTGTTTCTGCGCCCGGCGATCGACAGGATGCTCGGCTTGACGGCATCGGCGGCGCCAGGCGCGACCGCCATCCTCGGCCGCGACCTGCCGGAGAATGACAACCGTGAGGACTATCTGCGGGCCGAGGCGTCCTACGATTCCGCAGGGCGCCTGGTCGCCACGCCATTTCCGAAACAGGACAGCTCCATGCTCTCCCTGATGGCCCGAGCGGACTGCCTGGTCGTCCGGCCGATCCGGGCGCCCGCGATCAAGGCCGGGGCGACCGTGCCGATTGTGTTCCTAGCTGGCGGCGCTCTCTCGATCTAAAACGATTAGCCGCGCCACCTCTGGGCAAAAGTTAACAATCGAGAATTTGTGAATGCTTTTCACAGCTTTAGCCCAACTGGTGTCGGAACTTCCTTCACGACTCGGCGCTTGTTTTTCTCGGGCGTTGGCGGACGGCAACACCGGCAACTCTCTTGAAACTCTGATAGGCAATAAAGCTTCTGTATGACTCCAGACATACGGATAACTCTATTGAGACAGACCGGATATCGGACGCAGTTGTAGCGGGCGATACGTAGTGCAACGACGGAAGACCATCGGACCCGATCAAAATGGCTCGCATCCTTGTCATCGACGATGAAAGCCTCGTGCGCACTTTTCTGCGGGACGTGCTGGAAATCGCTGGTCATGAGGTCAAGGAAGGCGCCAATGGCGATGAGGCCATCGCCGCATTTGGCGAGTTCAAGCCAGACATCCTGATCGTCGACTTGATCATGCCGGAGCAGGATGGCCTCTATGCCATTCGTGAAATCCGCCGCACCATGCCCGACGCCAAGGTCATCGCGATCTCCGGAATGCACTCGCTGGCCGGATTTGATTATCTAAAGCCCGCGGTGAAGCTCGGCGCCGATGTGGCGCTGTACAAGCCGTTCTCGCCGAAAGACCTGCTGAAGGCCATTGAGGACTTACTGCCGGCTGCCGGGCCTGCCGGGCGGGCGTCGCAAGGTTGAGACCGGGCCTATGCGGCGCGCTGCCTATCCAAGGCGGCCCGGACTACACGCGACAGATCGGCGCGAAGGAATGGCTTCTTGATCAGCTCGGTCCCCGGCAGCAGCATCTCAGGGTCCGGCGCATAACCAGACATATACACGATCTTGATCTCCGGCCGAGACGCACGGACCTGGGCGGCAATGGCAATGCCATCCATGGTGCCGGGCAGGATGATGTCTGACAGCAAGAGATCGATCCGCGGATTGGCCGCCAAGGCAGCCATCGCCGTTGCGCCATCGGCTGCGGAGATGACCGTATAGCCGAAGGACTCGAGATAGGCCTCGGCCAGAACTCGGACATCGGCTTCATCTTCCACCAGAAGCACGATCTCCTGCTGGGCCGATGAAAGTGGCTGGTCGTCTTTCGCTTCCTCTGCCACCGCTGCGGCTGTGGCCCGGGCCAGGTAGAGAGATACCGTGGTCCCCTCGCCGAGCCGGGACTCGATCTGCACATGTCCGCCCGACTGCTTGACGAAGCCATAGACCATGCTCAGGCCAAGCCCCGTCCCTTTCCCGACACCCTTGGTCGTGAAGAACGGATCGAAGGCGCGCGCTTTGACGTCGTCGGGCATGCCCGTACCGGTGTCGGTCACTGATATCACGACATAGTCGCCGGTGGGCTGTCCGTTGCCCGTCAATGCCAGCATTTGCGCCGTCGTCGCGTTGCCGGTGCCGATGGTCAGCGAGCCGCCGTCGGGCATCGCGTCCCTGGCGTTCAGGGTAAGGTTCAGCAGCGCCATTTCCAATTGCGACTGATCGATCTCCGCCGCCCAGGTATTAGGGTCGAGCATGAACGTCGTGGCGATCTTCGGACCCAGCGGGCGCTGCAACAGCGGCACCATCGATCGGATGAGTTCGTTGATCTCCGTCAGTTTCGGCATCAGGGCCTGGCGCCGGGCAAAAGCCAGCAGGCGGTGGGTCAGGTCCGCGGCGCGCATGCCGGCCTTGATCGCGGTCTCGATCTTGCGCCGCATCGAGAAGGCCAGCTCCTTCTGCTCGTTGAGCAGATCGAGGTTGCCGAGGATGATGGCCAGCAGATTGTTGAAGTCGTGGGCGATGCCGCCGGTCAGCTGGCCGATCGCCTCCATCTTCTGCGCCTGCTGCAATTGCTCTTCGAGCGCGCGGCGTTCGGTGACGTCCTGCAAAGTTCCAACGAAGGTACTGCGGCGTCCGGAAGAATCCCGCTCTACCTTGCCCAGCTCCTGAACCCATATGATGCCGCTATCGGGGTGGAGCAGCCGATATTCAATGCTGTAGTTGTCCAACCCGCTTCTGACGCGATCGTAATTCCGTTTGATGCGCTCGCGATCGTCTGGATGCACGTACTCAAAGAATGCTGCCTCGATGGCCGGCAGATCAGTATCGGGCCGCCCAAAGACCCACCCGGACCCTTTCGACCACTGGATCTCCTGGCTCTCCATCTCCTCCGACCAATAGCCCAGCCGCGCCTGCCTTTGGGCACGCAGGAGCCGTCCTTCGCTTTCGCTGAGCGCCAATTCGGCTTTCTTGCGGTCGCTGATATCGACAGCAATGCCGCCGACATGCGTCACGTGGCCGGCTGCATCGCGGATCGGAAATTTGATTTCGTGAGTCCATTCGGCACCGAGGTCGGTGAAATGTACCTCGCGCACCACGGCTTCGCCTGTCGTCAGCACTTCGTGCTCGATCGCCTCGACCTCTTCCACGCCCTTGCTTTGCGAAAGATCGCGCACGGTCCGGCCGAGGATTTCATCCCGGCGGCGGCCCCATGAACGCTCGGCACCGCGATTTATCAGCAGGTAGCGGCCATCGAGATCTTTCACATACATGTCGAACGGAGCGTGCTCCATGAAGCTGTGAAAGCGCGCCTCGCTTTCCGCGAGTGCCAGCTCCGCCGTCTTGCGGGCGCTGATATCGATGGCGACGCCGCCAACCGCCGCGACCCTGCCCTCCGCATCGAAGATCGGGAACTTGACCTCATGGGTCCAAGGCAGATCAAGCCGCGTCGGCAGATACACTTCGCCTGAGACCGGCTGGCCGGTCGCGACGACTTTCTGTTCCATGCCATAGATCTGGTCGGCGCCCGCAAACGGAAACACTTCCTTGGTCGTCTTGCCGACGATTTCGTCGACGCTAAGCCCGAAGCTCTGCGCGATCTTGGGATTGAGCATCAGGAAGCGGCCTTGCGGATCCTTGATTGAGATCAGCACCGGAGCATTGTTGATGAATGCCTGCAAGCGAGCCTCGCTGGTGCGCAGGGCTTCTTCGATTCGCTTCTGGTCCGTTATGTCCTGGATCGTGCCGATCATGCGGATGGGCTCGCCCTCTGCGCCATGCTCGAACTCGGCCAGATCGCGAATCCATGCGTAGGTACCATCCTTGCGCCGGAATCTGTATTCGACGGCGTAGGGTTCGTGTTGCGCATGGGCGCGCCGATAGGCTTCCTTCGCGCGCTCCTGATCCTCGGGATGGATCATCCGGACATATTCTTCGTCGTTCTTTGCCATGTTCTGGACGGGAATGCCCAGCACTTCGGCTGCCAGTTCGGAAGCAAGGAAGCCGCCCCTTTCAGTCAACACTTCAGTCCAACAGGCGATTTTTGCGCGCCGTTCGGCGGTAAGAAGAGCTTCCTGGCTTTCGCGCAAGGCGCCTTCGACCGCCTTTTGCACCGTGATATCCTGGATCAAGCCGATATACCGGACGAATCTCCCGGCGCCATCGAAGTCGGCCTTGCTGATGCTACGAAGCCAGATCGCATTCCCGTCGGGGCGTATGACTCTATACTCGACGTCATACGGCTGTGGATTATCGCGGAGCTCTGCCAGATGCGCGATACTTCGCTCGAGATCGTCAGGGTGCAGTATCTTCAGGTAGTCTGTGGTAGTGCCAATCTGATCGGCCGGATAACCGAGAACGTCCGCGACACTCTCCGACCAGAAGACACGATCACCCATCTCCACGCTTTGGTACCAGCAGGCGATCCGAGCTTGCTTTTCAGCCTCGATCAGGAACGCCTGGTTGTCCTCCAGCTTCTTGTAGGCCTGGGCAAGCTGAGGAACTTCGATGGTAGTTCGCAGCACGAATTTGACTGTGCCACTGTCATCCTTGATCGGCACGACGCTCGTGATCCAGGTCTCCTCGCCGCCTTCGACGACGTACTTGTCTTCCCGCCCTTGAATGGGAACGCCTGAAGCGACAACCTGTTGATGGTCCTGCAGCGCCGTATCGGACGCGTATCTCCGGGGTCGCACTTCGGCAACTGGGCGGCCAACCACATCCTCAAGCTTGACGCCATAGAGTTCCTCGATTTTGCGATTCAACAAGACGACCCGGCGATCACGGTCGGTGATGCTGACGGTGACCGGAATGTTGTCGATGATGCTCTGCAGGATCGTTTGACTTTCGCGCAACCGGTCTTCGCGTTGTTTCAGCTCGTCGATCTGCGCAAAGATCGTGACGATACCGCCTTCGGTGGTCGGCCGGTCGCTGAAGCGATACCAACGGCCGTTGATGAAACGCTCGAATGAACCCTTGGGGTCGCGATGCTGCGCCAGCCGAGTGGCGATCCACTCCTCCTCTCGGCCGATTGCCGTGGGTTCGCGCCGGGCCTTCACATGGGCGCGCAGGATGTCCTCGAACCGCACGCCGCGCTTCAGCAATACTGCATCGGTGCCGGACAGTTCGGCATAGCGGCTATTCCAGGCCACCAGGCGATCTTCCTTGTCATAGAGCGCAAAGCCGTCGGTCAGTCCCTCGATTCCGTCGACAAGCTGCTGGCGCGCTTGCCGCAACTCCGCTTCCGTCGCCCGAAGCGTCGCCTCGATTTCCCGATGCTCCGAGATGTCAACGCAGCTACCGACGACACCCGCATAGGAACCATCGGCGGCAAATTGCGGCTGCCCGACTTCGAGGAGCCAGCGATACACTCCGTCATGGCGGCGATAGCGGTACTCCATCCGCCAGGGCTCGCGCCGGGCAATGGCTGCTTCGCAGGTCGCGCGATTTGCCGCGAGGTCCTCCGGATGTACGCCTTCATCCCAGTGATGCTTCAGCGCCTCGGCGGCGGTAACGCCCCGGTAGTCGCAGAGTGCCTTGTTGACGAACGCCGTGCGTCCTTGGGCATCTTCCGCCCAGAGAAAGACCGCAGTGCCTTCCGCCGCGCGCGACGCCCGTCTGGGTTCCGCCGGGGGCTGATCCGGCACGTCCGGCCGTTTGCCGGCGCGGGGCGGCAGAAGTGGCGAATCGGTAACCTGTCCGCGAGCCGGTCCCCGGTCGGAACGCAATGCTGCCTGCCGCCGCAACGCGAGAATGCCGAGACAGCCGACTGCGGCGCTTTGCAGGACAAATGCAGGCACACGCCAAATCGACGACGCATCGGCGATGAAGAATGCGGCCGCGCCAGCGCCCACCGCGAGCGCGAGAACGCTGGCCGTTATCCAGAAGGGTTGTTGAAACGCTTGATCGCGAGTACCGAGGTCCGGCGCGCGATCCATCATGCGAAACATGTCGGCATTCCAGATAGCAATGGAATCACCTGGTTCCGCGGCTCCGATCGAAAAAGCATCCAGCGAATTGTCGAGCTGCCGGAGTGGTCAGATCCAAAGGCAAGGCGCGGGTCTTAAGCTCCAGATTTGTTGACGATTATGGTTGCCAAACTCTTAACCGCTCGCCCAAACGGCGCGGAAATCCCTGGGTTTCACCTGAAAGCGAAACCACAGCTTCATGCGATCCCAATTCGTTCCCGCCGGTCAAGCTACCAAGAGCTTTGCCCCTTACACTGGAGGAGGCTCTTGACCCGGCTTGCCAGCAGACCCGAGGCGCCGCATTTGCGGCTTGACGCCATTGCAGAACTAAACTAGAACATGTGCCGGTGTTTTGGTTTTGTTCTAAATCTGGTGGCCAGCATGCTCACGCGCAAGCAATACGAGCTCCTGAACTACATCAACACGCATCTCCAGGAGCGGGGCGTTTCGCCGTCCTTCGATGAGATGAAGGAAGCGCTCAACCTCAAGTCCAAGTCAGGCATCCATCGCCTGATTACCGGCTTGGAGGAACGCGGTTTCATCCGCCGCCTGCCGCATAAGGCGAGAGCGCTTGAGGTGCTTCGATTGCCGGAAGATCAGGGCATCGGGCGACCCCGCACCGAACGGGAAGGCGCGCCGCGTTTCACGCCGAACGTCATCCAGGGGAACTTTGGCACGAATCTCTCTGGCGCGCAGGTCGCTACAACGGTTTCCGCCGTGCAACTGCCGCTCTATGGGCGCATCGCAGCCGGCACACCGATCGAGGCATTGCGCGACCACAGCCATAGCGTCGATGTGCCCGGAAGCCTGCTCGGCCGCGGCGAACATTATGCCCTCGAAGTCGATGGCGATTCGATGGTCAATGCCGGCATCATGGACGGCGATACCGTGATCATCGAACGCTGCGAAACAGCCGACAACGGCTCAATCGTGGTAGCGCTGGTGGACAGCAACGAAGTGACCCTTAAGCGTCTCCGGCGCAAGGGCGACTCGATCGCGCTGGAGCCGGCGAATCCGGCCTATGAAACGCGCATTTTCGGTCCCGACCGTGTCGCCATCCAGGGCCGTCTCGTTGCGCTGATGCGGCGGTTCTAACCTTCCCATACCTCCAGGGCTGACAGGCCCCATCGCCTCCATTATGGTGCGCCGCCCGCCGCGCCGCGGCGGCGATTCCCAGGGGTAGCTGCCGGCGATGAATGTTCTCGGACTTCAATTCGGCCACGACGCCGGTGCCGCCGTGGTGCGCGATGGGCGCGTTGCCTCCTTCGTCCTGCGCGAGCGCCACAGCCGCATCAAGCACGCAATGTCGCTGGACCTGGCCACGATCGAGCTGGCGTTGAATGAAGCCGGCATCGGTGAATCCGATATCGACTACGTGGCGATAACGTCGACGCAGAAGACCGAGCTGATCGCCCGCGATCCCAAACGATTTTCGGTCACCCTCGATCCGCATGAAAAACACAGCGCGCCCTGCACCTTTGCCGAGGTCGTAAAGCGCGGCAATCTCGATGTTGCAAGCCTCCTGCACGGAGAGATCCTGCCGCTGCTGTATCACAGCCCGAATGCGGATCTGTCGGCCCATGCGGCGCCATCCTACTTTCCCGAATTCCGCTCGGTTCCCGAGACGGATCTTTTCACGCTCGGCTGGCTCGATACCTATCTGTCGGTCGATCTCTGGTCCGGCGACAAGCGCCTGGCCGACATCGCGGCAACCGACTATCGGCGATTGCTGGAGACCGACGCGGTCCGGCATGGGTTTCACTATCCGGCCACGCTGAAGCTCAACGGACGCGCCGTTCCCGCGTATTTCATTAGCCACCACATGGCCCATGCGGCGTCGATATATTATCCGCTCGGCCTGCAAAGCGCCGCCATCCTGACCCATGACGGCTTCGGCAGCGGCAAGCATTATCACAGCGGCATGTACTACCTGGGTGACGGGCATAAGATTTTCCCGCTCGCGCCCCACCATCTGATCATCGGGCACATCTATGAGCAGGCCGCCATCGCGCTCAACATGGGTCTCATCGGCCCGGCCGGGAAACTCATGGGCCTGGCACCTTACGGCCATGCCTATTTCGCGTCGCCGCTGTTTGTCGGCAATCACAACGATCTGGCGAAGGCCGGCATCACCCATCCGGGACGGAACTGGATCGGCTATTGCCTGCAATCCGCCAAGCAGCAGGGCTATGATCTCGGGACTTTCCGCGACAAGGCGCGAATGACCGACCGGGTGAATGTCGACGTCGCTGCCAGCACCCAGCGGCTGTTCGAAGTCACCATGGTTGCCGCCCTGGAGACGTTCCAGCGCATGCTCAGCACGCTGGGCCGCGACGGCTTGCCGCTCTGCTATGCCGGGGGTACGGCGCTCAACTGCCCGGCCAACAGCCTGATGGCGCGACGTCCCGGTTTCGCCTCCCTGCATATTCCGCCCTGGTGTGACGATAGCGGCCTCTCCCTGGGGGCCGCATTGGCGCTGTATCACAACGTGCTGGATATGCCGGTGCGTGACGATGCCCGGCCGCGCAAGGACGTGGACGCATATCTGGGCGCCACGGTCCGCGAGGATCAGCTCGAGAAGGCGCTGTCAGTCTTCGCCGATCGCATCGTCAGCGAAGTGCACAGCGACTGGGCAGCCCTGGCGGCGCAGGATCTTGCCGACGACAAAGTCATCGGCTGGTTTGAGGGCCGCAGCGAAATCGGTCCCCGCGCCCTCGGCCACCGGTCGATCCTCGCCGATCCCCGCAAGGCGGAGAATTGGCAACGCGTCAACGAGATCAAGCAGCGGGAGACCTGGCGCCCGTTCGCGCCCGCCGTGCTCGCCGAACATGCGCGCGATTGGTTCGACGGCATCCCCCTGCCCTCGCCCCATATGCTCTACACCGCCCAGGTGAAATCGGACGACGTGCCGGCGATCACCCATACCGACAAGTCAGCGCGCATCCAGACAGTCGATGCCACTGCCGGCGCCTTCCACGATCTGTTGCGGGAGTTCCATGGCCGCACCGGCGTGCCGATGGTGCTGAATACCTCGTTTAACGGGCCGGGCGAGCCCATTGTCGAAAGTCCGATGGACGCGATCCGCTTCTTTGCCGGCTCATCACTGGATGTGCTCTATCTCGAGGGCCGGCGGATTGTCCGGCGCCGCTAGCATGCCGGTGCCCGCCACCCAGGGCCGCCTGCCGCGGAGATCGTCGACGGCAACCATCTCCACGACTCCATCTTCGCTGATCCATAGCGCATAGGCGCCATTGCGTTGGCGGTCGCGCCAGTCGATGCGGAGCGGCGCAACGCAATCCACGCGGATGCTGTCCACGCTGATGACGATGTCGGCGCGGCGGCAATCCTCTGGCAACGCCGCCGGTTCCAGCGCCATGGCCACCGTCAAGCCGTGGATGCGGTGGATGCAGCCCTGGCTGTCGCAGGCGAGACTCCCATCGACGCTGTAGCCCTCTGCCGGCCAGGCGACGCCGTTCTCCAGCCCGGCGCGGCGGAGCCATATTTCGCGCTCGAACTTGCTCCGCGTGAGAGACGAGAAAAGATAACCGCCGCTGCTGTCGCGGACGGCCATCAGATCGCCGTCCTCGGAAACCAGGATTTCCGGCTGCCGGACCAGCAGGGTACTGAGCAGCCCCAGCAACATCACCGGCACGCCTAACCATCGCCAGCGCCGCCGCCAAAGGCAAAGCCAGAGGCCGCCGATCACCACGATAACCAGTCCGGCCATCGGCATCCCCGGCATCGGCTGCGCTGCACCCGGCCAGCCGGCCACGGTGCCGGCGATGAGCATGATCCCGTCGATCCCCCAGCCCATGGGTACCAGCGCCAAGCCCTCGAGCCCGAACGGCATCAGCAGCACTGCGGCGACGGCCCACGGCATGATCCAGATCGACGTCAGTGGCACCGCCGCCAGGTTGGCCGCCACGCCATACAAGGCCGGCCTGTTGAAGTGGTAGAGCGCAAAGGGCGCCGTCGCCAGCGACGCCACCAGGCTGGCCAGGATCGTCATGGCGATGTAGCGGAGAATGCGCGACGTCCATGAGGGATCGCGAGTGCGGTTCGCCTGCCGCTCCGCCACGACCTCGTACAGCGCGATCAAGGCGATGACGGCCGCGAACGACATCTGCAGGCTGGCGCCGGTCAGGCCTTCGGGGCCGATCAGCAGCACAATCACGGCGGCGATGGCGACGGTACGCATGGATATCGCGTCGCGGTCGAACATGATGCCCAGCAGGAAGATTCCCGCCATAATGAACGACCGCAAGGTCGGCACCGGCGCGCCGGCCAGCAGCACATAGAATGCCGCGCCGATGAGGGCCAGCCCGGCGGCCCATTTCTTGATCGGCCAATAGAGTGCGACCCGCTCAAGCGCCGCGAGGAGTAGCCGGAAACCGCCGAACAGAATTGTCGTGACCAGCAGGATATGCAGGCCGGAGATCGACAGCAGATGCGCGAGGCCGGAGTCGCGCATATCGTCCATGGTTGCATCGGAGATGCCATATTGATCGCCGGCGATCAGCGCGACGCCGATGGTGCCGGTATCGCCTGAAAGCACCGCGAGGATCCGCTGCGCGATCGCCACGCGAATGGCCGAAATCTCGCGCCAGGCCGATGCCCAGAGCTCGCCGGCCGTGCTCGGCCTGGCACCATCCTGCGCATCGATGTGCCTGACATCCCGTGTGGCGATGCCGACAGCGCCAACCTGCCGGAAGAAGTCGAGCCGCTGGAAATCGAATCCGCCGGGCAATACGGGCCGCGACGGCGGACCGAGCTTTGCCCGGAGAGCGAGCCATTCCCCGGGCGACGGCATCTCGACCGAGGCTGGAAGGCGGACGCGGATGCGCGCTGGCGTGCCCGTACTGTCGAGGCCGGCGATCGTCACATGATCCAGCGTAACTCGCGAGCCCGGCGGATCCACCTCGACATCAAGCACCTGTCCGCTGACATCTGCCCACTGTTCCTTCGCTAGCACCGGCGCCGCTACGAGCACCGTGCGCCATTGTGCGGCGGCAAAGCCCAGGGATGCGGCAATGACGAATGCCAGAAGCCACTTGAGAATCGGCAGGGATCGGCCGGCGAAAATGGCCGCGACCGACAGTCCGAATATTGTAGACCCCAGCCAAAGCGGCGGCTCTGCCGGCAGCGCGAAGTAGAGGCCGATCCCCGACGCCAGGAACACCGGGAACCACAACATCCACCGTTCCGCTTCCAGCAAGAAGCTGGCGGCGATCAGCGACGCCACTCCGGCGCGCCGGCCCGTTCCGTTAGTTGTCAGTTCGGCTGTCGTGGTCACGATAAATGCTTTGCCGCATATCGCAGGCGAGAAAACAACAGCAAAATCACGGCATATTCGTGACTCTGGCCGGCAACGCGGTCGGCATGCTACACAGCGCCGCGGTTTGTATTATGGGATCAGAACACACATGAGCGTCACCGTACGCTTTGCCCCCTCGCCCACTGGTTTCCTCCATATCGGGGGCGGCCGGACGGCCCTGTTCAACTGGCTGTTCGCCCGGCACCACAAGGGCGTCTTCAAGTTGCGGATCGAAGATACCGACCGGCAACGCTCCACGCAGGCCGCCATCGACGCCATCATCGACGGGATGAAATGGCTTGGCCTCGACTGGGACGGCGATATCGTCTTCCAGTTCGCTCGCGCCGCCCGCCATGCCGAGGTCGCCCGCCAGATGCTGGCCGAAGGCAAGGCCTATCTCTGCTATTGCACGCCGGAAGAACTCGCGAAGATGCGCGAGGAGCAGAAGGCCAAGAACCTGCCGCAGCGCTATGACGGCGCATGGCGCGACCGAGATCCAAAGGACGCGCCCCCTGGCGTGAAGCCGGTGATCCGCCTGCGCATGCCCCAGACCGGTGAGACGGTCGTTCAGGACCGCGTCCTCGGTGAAATTCGCGTCGGCAACATGGAGCTGGACGACATGGTCCTGCTCCGCGGCGACGGCACGCCGACCTACATGCTGGCGGTGGTGGTCGATGACCATGACATGGACATCAGCCACGTCATCCGCGGCAGCGACCACATGACCAACACCTTCCGCCAATACCAGATCTACGCGGCGATGGGCTGGCCGATCCCGGAGTTCGCCCATATCCCGCTCATCCACGGTCCTGACGGCGCGAAGATGTCAAAGCGGCATGGCGCGGTCGGCATCGGTGCTTACCGCGACATGGGCTATTTGCCGGAGGCGCTGCGGAACTACCTGCTGCGCCTCGGCTGGTCCCATGGCGATGACGAGATCATCAGCACCGAGCAGGCAATCGAGTGGTTCAATCTTGAATCGATTGGCCGTTCGCCCGCGCGTTTCGATTTCGCAAAGCTGGAGAATCTGAACGGCCACTATCTGCGCAGCTCGCCGAACGAGCGATTGGTGGAGCTGGTCGCGCCCCAACTGGAGACGGTGCTCGGTGCGGCGATTGACGCCGCCGGCAAGTCGCGCCTGCTGCGCGGCATGGACGGCCTGAAGGCCCGGGCGAAATCGTTGGTCGATCTCGGGGAGAGCGCCCTGCTCTATGTCCGCCCCCGGCCGCTGGCGATGGACGCAAAGGCGGCTGCCATATTGACGCCGGAGGCCAAGGGAACGCTGTCGGGAACAGTGAAAATCCTGCAGGACCTGGCGGAGTGGCGGGCGCCGGCGCTGGAGCAGGTGGACCGGCAATATGCCGAACAGCATGCCATCAAGCTGGGGCAATTGGCCCAGCCGAAACGCGCCGCCCTGACTGGCAGCACCACCTCGCCGCCCATATATGAGGTTATGGAGATCCTGGGGAAGGAAGAGACCCTGGCCCGCCTCCGGGACGCCGGAATCCCTGCTTAACCGCTGAAATCACCGTCACCCAGGATTAATTGAAAGCTGGCACTATCGGGACTATTGTCATCCTGTTATTGCACCGCAGCAGGCGACAATTAATGTAATTTCAAAGGGTTAGAGACATGACCACGTCGACAGCCAAAAAGGCCGCGGCCGCCGAGCAGAACGTCACGGTGACCGACAACTCCACCGGCAAATCTTTCGACCTGCCGATCATGGACGGCACCCTGGGCCCGCAAGTTATCGATGTGCGCAAGCTCTATACCGATCATGGGTTCTTCACCTATGACCCGGGCTTCACTTCGACCGGCAGCTGCGAATCCAAGATCACCTATATCGACGGCGAGCAGGGCATCCTGCTCCACCGCGGCTATCCGATTCAGGAACTGGCCGAGAATAGCGACTTCATGGAGGTCTGCTACCTCCTGCTCGAAGGCGAACTGCCAAGTGCCGAACAGAAGAAGAAGTTCGTGCACGACATCACCCACCACACGATGCTGCACGAGCAGTTGCTCAACGTGTATCGCGCGTTCCGCCGCGACGCCCATCCAATGGCCGTGGTCATCGGCGTCGTCGGCGCGATGTCGGCCTTCTATCACGACAGCACGGATATCGGCGATCCATATCAGCGCATGATCGCCTCGCACCGGCTGATCGCGAAAATCCCGACCATCACGGCCTACGCATACAAGTACTCGGTCGGCCAGCCCTTCATCTATCCGCGCAACAAATTCAACTACTCGGAAAACTTCCTCAACATGACCTTCGCCGTGCCGGCGGAGGACTACAATATCGATCCCGTGGTGGCGCGGGCCATCGACCGCATCTTCATCCTGCATGCCGACCACGAGCAGAATGCGTCGACCTCGACCGTGCGCATCGCCGGGTCGTCCGGCGCCAATCCTTTTGCCTGCATCGCCGCCGGCGTCGCTTCGCTCTGGGGCCCCGCCCATGGCGGCGCCAATGAAGCGGTGCTGACCATGCTGCGGGAAATCGGGTCCAAGGATAAGGTTGCCGACTTCATCCAGCGGGCGAAGAATCGCGAAGTCCGGCTGATGGGCTTCGGCCACCGTGTCTACAAGAACTACGATCCGCGGGCCCAGATCATGCGCCGTACTTGCAATGAAGTGCTGGACGCACTCGGCAAGCGCAATGAGCCGCTGCTGGATCTGGCGATGGAGCTGGAACGCGTTGCCCTCGAGGACGAGTATTTCGTCGAGCGCAAGCTGTACCCGAATGTCGATTTCTATTCCGGCATCATCCTGCAGGCGATCGGCTTCCCGACCTCGATGTTCACCGCCCTGTTCGCCCTCGCCCGCACCGTGGGCTGGGTCGCGCAGTGGAAGGAAATGATCGAGGACCCGTCCCAGCGCATCGGCCGGCCGCGGCAGCTCTATACCGGCTCGCCGCAACGCCGCTATGTGCCGCTGGATCAGCGCAAATAGAGCACCGTGAATGCCGTCAAGAAAAGGGGCCCGTCGGGGCCCCTTTTGCATTAGGTCCGGTTGATCAGCTCGATCTTATAGCCGTCGGGATCCTCGACGAAGGCGATCACGCTACCACCATGTTTCATTGGGCCGGGCGGACGCGGAATCTTGACACCTTCCTTCGCCAGCGCATCACAGGTGCCGTAGATGTCGGGCACGCCGATGGCCAGATGGCCGAAGCCGCTGCCGATCTCATAGGGCGTTTTCTGCCCCCAATTATGAGTCAGTTCGATCACTGACTCGGACTCCTCGTCGCCATAGCCGACGAAGGCCAGGGTGAACTCGCCGCTCGGATAGTCCTTACGCCGCAGCAGTTTCATGCCCAGCAACCGGGTATAGAAATCGATCGACTTCTCGAGATCGAACACCCGGATCATGGTGTGAAGCATGCGGAAACCCGCGCCGGTGCTATCAGATTTTGCGGGCTTTGCCTGAACGTTCATGGAGAGCGGCCCTTCCGTGATTGACATTGGTCTGATGCGGCAGACGCTGACCGTGCGCTATCAAGCGTCGCGGATCATGGCGGCGAACGTTGCGTCGGCAACGACATTGCCGTCAACCTTGATCTCGCCGTTGAACTTCCAGATCATGCCGCGGTTGCGGTCCTTGATCACATGAACGTGGAGCTGGTCGCCGGGCACGACCGGACGGCGGAACCTGCAGTGATCGACCGACATGAAATAGACAAGCTTGCCCTCGAAGGCTTTGCCGAGGGTATGCACGACCAGTACGGCCGCCGTTTGAGCCATCGCCTCGATCAGCAGCACGCCGGGCATGACCGCCTGGCGCGGAAAATGCCCCTGAAAGAAATGCTCGTTGATCGACACATTCTTGATGCCGGTGGCCGACTTGTCGGCGACAGCGCCGACAATGCGGTCAATCATCAGGAACGGATAGCGATGCGGGATCATCTGCATGATCCGCTCGATATCGAATGTCAGGGGCTGGTCGCCCGCAACGCTGCTGCTCTCCATCAGACCCGGCATATCTGCGATGTACCCATCTGAGTGCGGCCCGGCAAGCCGGAGCCGTCCTATTTCACCGCCCGCTTGTTAGAGGCTCGCCAGTTTGGCGTCTAAGCCCTTGAGTGCTTCTATGGTGATATCGTAGCTCGGATCGCGGAAAACCACCATGGTGCGATCGATGACGAGCGTCAGCTTCTGTTCATCGATGATCTTCTGGACGATCGGCTCCAGGGTCTTCGTGATCTTGTCCTTGCCGTCGACAAGCCGCTTTTCAAGCGACTTGCGTTTGTCGTTCAGCGCATCTTCGGCAGATTTCATGTCGCCCAGGAACTTGTCCTGCTTGGCCTTGCACTCCTCCGCCGACAACTTCTGACATTCCTTTTGGATTTGCGCTTGAGTCTCGCGGAACTTCTTGCCCGTTGCCGCCGCCTCGTCGTCAAGCTTCTTCTGGCTTGCTTTGACGGTGGCCAACAGGCCCGCTCCAGCCTTGGATTTCTTGAAGATGTACTCGAAATCAAGGACGCCGACCTTCAAGGCGGAGGCTTCCTGCGCATGAACAGCCGCTGCGGGAACATGCCATCCGGCAACAGCTATCGCCATTGCCAGAATAACCATCTTAACGTTCAGTCTGATTTGTTTCATATCCTAGAATCTCGTTCCTACGCTGAATCTGAAAAACTCTTCGCGGTCGAAATCTTCCGCGAGATATGGCAGGGCGAAATCGACAGCCAGCGGGCCGAAAGGTGATGCCCAAGTGAGGCCAAATCCTGCCGAGGCCCGTATCGAGTGCTTGTCCACCAAGAATGGAACGGTTGCCGTGGTCAAGTCCGTGTCAAATACGGTTCCGAAGTCGGTGAACACCCGGCCCTTAATACCATACTCCTCAGGCAGACCGACAGGGAACTGCACTTCAATCGTGCCGCGGGCATACTTGTTGCCGCCAAGGGAGTCCTTGGTCGATACGTCGCGCGGCCCGACGCCCGCGGTCCGGAAACCGCGCAGGGTGGAGCCGCCAAGGAAGAAGGCATCAGTGATGCGGATATCCTCGCCTCCGAAACCAAAAATGTAACCGGCCTCGCCGTCCACACCGAGCGTAACGCTATCGGTAATCGGATAGTAGTAGGCCGCCGACAGCCTGGTCCGCAGGTAGTGCAGATCGCCACCAAGTCCCGCGACGTCATTGCGAAGCCGGACGACATAACCCTCGCTCGGATTCAATCGATTGTCGCGCCGGTCGTATGAAATTTCCTGGCCGACCACCGATGAAACGGTTGTGCCTTCCTGCTGTTTGATGCCGGGAGAGGCGTTGGTCTCAACGTCGAAGATATCGTCCTGGCTCAGGTTGTACCTGACGGTTTGCCGCAGAAACTCTGCCCATTCCCAACCGAAGCGAACCGCACCGCCCAGACTCTTTTCGCTGAACGAGCTTTCGTCACGCTCGACACGCGTACTATAGGCGTCAACGCCGGCGGAGAGGTCGCGATCCAGGAAGTAAGGTTCGGTGAAACTGAAATCGAGCTGCTGGCGTCGGCCGGAAATCGTAAAAGCCAATTTGAGGTCTTGGCCGCGGCCGAGAAGATTTCGTTCGCGGATGCTGATGTCGCCGAGCGGGCCTTCACCCGTTGAAAATCCGGCGCCGAATGAGAGTTCGCCCGTTGACTGCTCTTCAATCGTGACGTCGACGACCGTCCGGTCTGGCGCGCTGCCCTGCAGCGTTTCCATATCGACCTTATTGAAGAAGCCGAGATTCTGAATGCGCTGTCGGGTGCGGCGGAGCTTCGAGCTGTTGAACGCATCGCCTTCAACCAGCCGGAACTCACGGCGGATCACCTCGTCCAATGTACGAACATTGCCGTGGATGTCGATGCGCTCGACGTAGACGCGCGGGCCCTCGCGAATGACATAGGTGACGCCGACGGTTCGATTTACCGCATCTTTATCCGCGACCGGCTCCACTTGAACGAAGGCATAACCGAGTTCGCTGACTTGCTCCGTCAGCGCGGTAACCGTCTCATCGACCTTGCTTTGGTCGTACCAATCGCCGGCGTCGGTTTCCAACTCGCTGTCAAGCGATTCTGGATCAAGGTCCTTGAGCGACGAACTGATGTCGATCTTGCCGAAGCGGTAGCGCTCCCCCTCGTCTACGGTGAAGGTGATGAAGAAAGCGTCGCGGTTCGGAGACAGTTCGGCAACCGATGAGACAACGCGAAAATCCACGAAACCTTCATCTAGATAGAAGTTCCGCAACGCCTCGCGATCCACGGTCATCCGATCGGGATCATAGGTGTCATTGGTGGCAAAGAACCGATACCAGGCGCTTTCGGTCGTCAGGATCTCGCCACGCAGAGTTCCGTCGCTGTAGTTGTCGTTGCCGACGAAATCGATGCGCCGGACCTCCGTGACGTCGCCTTCGTTGATTTCGAAGACGAGGTCGACGCGGTTCTGATCCAGCGGGATGACCTTGGGTTCCACCGTCGCGGCAAATCGGCCGCTGCGCCGGTAGATATCGAGAATTCGCTTGGCGTCGCTCTGGACTTTGGTCGCGGTATAGACCACGCGCGGGCGCAACTGGACTTCCGCCTGCAGGGTTTCGTCGTCGATGCGCCGGTTACCTTCGAACGCCAGCCGGTTGATGATCGGATTCTCCGCCACGCGGACAATGAGGACACTGCCTTCGCGGCGGAAATTCACGTCGGCAAACAGGCCGGTGCCGAACAGGTTCTTCAACGCCTGATCGACCTTGAGGGGATCGAAACTCTCGCCGGGGCTCAACTGCATGTAGGAAATGATGGTCGAAGGCTCAATGCGCTGGTTTCCCTCGATCCTGATCTCGCTGATGGTGTCGCTCGTCATCGGCTCCTGCGCCAGAAGGGGCAGAGGTCCCGCCGACAGCAGGCAAAGGAAAAGCCCCAGCATCAGACGCACGATCACTACTTTCACGCTACTCCCCCAGGCGAATTTTTTTGGGTCAGCTGACCAGATTCTTGAAGAACTCGATTACCCGCAGATATTTGAGGTCATTCCACATCGCAAACAGCATCAGGCTCAACACGGCGGCCAGACCGACCTTCAGCGCGAAATCCTGAACGCGCTGACTCAGCGGCTTGCCACGAACCGCCTCGACCGCGAAGAAAGCAAGGTGGCCACCATCCAGGAGCGGAATTGGGAACAGATTGATTAGGCCGAGGTTGATCGAGATCATCGCCACGAGCATCAGAAATTCCCGCATTGTGCCCTGCGCGGTATCGCCCGCGATCTTGCCGATCCGCAAGACACCCCCGATTTCATCTGAGGAACGCTTCCCCGTAATCATCTGACCGACGGTGGTCAGGATGACCCCCGTGGTCCGGGCCGTATCTTGGACGGCGACCCATATGGCGGTCAGTGGACCCAGGCGATGGGACTCCCATGAATCCGCCGGTCCGATGCCCAGTATGAGGCGCGGCTCCTTGGCGCCTGCGGCGGTTGCGCCTTCAACCTTCGGCGCAGCGGTGATTGTCATCTGCTGGCCGCCACGCTCGATCACGATGTCCAGCGGCGCGCCCTTGCTTTCCTGAACAATCTTGGAGACCTGCGCAAAATCGCTGATGGGTTTTCCGGCCAGGCTGACGATGCGGTCGCCGGACTTGAGACCGGCATTTTCAGCGGCGCTGTCCTTATTGACGTCACCGATGACCGGCGCAATGAACGGGGTAAACTTCAGGTCACGATAGGTGTCGACGTTGCCCAGCCAGCCAGTCTCGCTGACCAAATCCGGTTTGGCCTGGAGCGTCAGGGTCTGCCCGCCGCGGTTGATGACGATATCGACGAACTCGCCAACATCGACCTGCAGCGCAAACATGATTTGGTTGTACTCATCGACATTGTAGCCGGCGACAGACAAAACCCGATCGCCTGTCCGAAGGTCGGCTTTTTCCGCCGCACCGCCCGGCTCGACGACGCCAACCACCGGCGGGAAAAATTGCTTTCCCAAGGTGGCGAAGATGACTGCCAGGATGATCACCGCCAGCACATAATTGGCCGCAGGCCCGGCGAACACGATTGCCGCCTTCTGCCAGAGCGGTTTGTAAAGGAACGATGTCGCCCGATCTTCGGCGCTGACCAAGGCCGCGTCCTGCGCCTCGACACCTTCGGTGTCCGACTGCCCCTTCATTTTGACGTAGCCGCCCAGGGGGATGGCGCTGAACTTCCAGCGGGTGCCCTTGCGGTCCGTGAAGCCGAAAAGCTCGCGGCCGAAGCCGATGGAAAACACATCGACATGGACGCCGCAGCGCCGCGCCACCCAGAAATGACCGAGCTCGTGGAAAAAGACGACGATGGTCAGCAGGACGAGGGTCGCGATTATGTAGTGAGGAGCGCCGAGCAGTAAGTCCATTCAGTTGCTAACTCCAGCTGCCTATTCCAACAAGGCCTTGGGCGGGCGGGACAATTACCATAGTTACCGGGGGCATGCCCATACCCAGAGATAGGCGGATTCGGGGCCTTTGATAAGGCCACCATACTCACGGATGCGCGATCAGAGACCGGCCACCAGCGGGCGGCCAAGAATGACGCATAGCGCCGCGACGGCGACGGAAACAGCGAGCAGCCCATCCAGCCGGTCCAGGGCGCCGCCATGGCCCGGGATCAGATTGCCGCTGTCCTTGACCCCAGCCTGCCGTTTGGCCGCGGATTCGAACAGATCTCCGCCCTGTTCCACCAGGGCCAGGGCAGCACTCACCGGTACCAGCCACAGGCTATTGCCCTCGGGCAGCAGCGAAAATACCGCAAATCCGATGGCCGCCGCCGCAACGGCACCGCCGATCAGGCCGGCCCAGGTCTTGTTGGGCGAAATGGTCGGCGCCAGTTTCGGTCCGCCGATCAGGCGGCCTGCGGCATATGCGCCCGTATCCGTCGCCCAGACCAAGGCGAACAGCCACAGGAGCGTGGCCAAGCCCCCGTGCGGCTGCACGCGCAGCCACAAAATGGCCAGGCAGGGCAATCCGACATAGAGAGCGCCAAAGCCGAGCCAGTAGGGCCGGGCGTCATGTTCCAATCTGGCTAGGGCTGCGACCAAGGCGGCACTGGAGACTAGCGCCCAGATCCCATTTATGTCGCGCATGAAGGCGGCCAGCGCCATTGCTAGCAGCACCAGGACGATCAAGAGCGCCCCAGCAAAGCTGAGATGTCCGCGATTGCAGAGCCGTGCCCATTCCCACGCGAGCACACACCCGACAATCGCGACCAACAGGATCAACGGTGCTCGCCAAAGCCAGGAATACTCAAGCCCGAGCCAGGGGTATTCCGGCCCGCTAAACCAGATCGCCGCGAGAGCGACGGGGATCAGGACGAGCGCGGAAACGAGGCGTTTGAGCAGCGCCGGGCCTTTACTAGGCTGTACCGCCATACCGCCGGTCACGCTGTTGATATTCCTGGATGGCCGCCGACAAATCGTCCTTGGTGAAATCCGGCCATAGCCGCTCGAGGAAGATCAGTTCCGTATAGGCCGACTGCCAGAGCAGGAAATTGCTGATCCGCTTTTCGCCGCTGGTACGGATAATGAAATCTGGATCTGGCAGCTCGGTAGTCAACAGATAGCGGCTGAACGTCGCCTCGTTCACGTCAGCAGGCTGCAGCTTGCCGGCCTTCACATCCTCGGCGATGCGTGCGGCGGCCTGGGTGATTTCGGCGCGTCCGCCATAGCTCAGGGCCACCGTCAGATTGAGCCGCCGGTTGCCGCGGGTGCGCGCTTCAGCCCCCTCGATCAGGTCCACTATATCGGGCGCCAACTTCTTCCGGTCGCCGATCACGCGGATGCGCACGCCATTGCGGTCGAGCCCATCGATCTCGCTGCGGATGTAAAGTCGCAGCAGCGCCATCAGATCGTCGATCTCGCTCAGCGGCCGCTTCCAGTTCTCCGACGAGAAACCGAACAGCGTCAGGTAGGAAATGCCGAGCTCCGCGGCGCCGACAACCGTGCGCCGCACGGCTTCCGCGCCGCGCTGATGGCCAACCGTGCGCGGCAGGCCGCGGGATCGGGCCCAGCGGCCATTTCCGTCCATGATGATGGCGACATGTACCGGCGGCGCCGCGCCACCGGATGTTGCGAGAGCTTCTGCCAAGCTAGACCTGCATAATTTCTTTTTCTTTTTGCACCAGCATTTCGTCCACCAGCTTGATGTGCTGGTCGGTCATTTTCTGCACCTCGTCGGACCGGGTGCGGTGCTCGTCTTCGGAGATCTTGTGGTCTTTCTCCATTTTCTTCAGCGCTTCCATGCCGTCGCGGCGGATATTGCGCACGGCGACTCGAGCAGACTCGGTGTACTTGTGCGCCACCTTCGACAGTTCCTGCCGGCGCTCCTGACTGAGCTGCGGCAGCGGCACGCGCACCAACTGACCATCCGACGAGGGATTGAGGCCGAGGCCGGCGTCGCGGATCGCCTTCTCCACCGCCGAGACCAGGCCACGGTCCCATACCTGCACAGTGATCATGCGCGGCTCAGGCACGCCGACGGTGCCCACCTGGGCGATCGGCAGGTCGCTGCCATAGGCTTTCACGATGACTGTATCCAGCAAGTGCGGCGAGGCGCGGCCGGTGCGCAGTCCAGCGAACTCCCGCTTCAGCGCGTCGATGGCGCCATCCATGCGCCGCTTCAGTTCATTTTTGTCAGCTTCGATAGCCATGGTCTTCCCTATTCCGTGATTATCGTGAACTTCCCCTTGCCGCAGATCGCCTCGCTGAAGGCGCCGGCCTGGGTGATGGCAAACACCAGGATGGGGATATTGTTTTCGCGCGCCAGCGAGATCGCCGCCGCATCCATCACCTTCAGATCGCGCGCCAGCACTTCGAGATAGGTTAGCTGATCATAGCGATCCGCCTTCGGATCCTTCCGCGGGTCGGCGCTGTAGACACCGTCCACCTTGGTACCTTTCAACAGCACGTCGCAGCCCATCTCCGAAGCGCGCAAGGCGGCGGCAGTGTCGGTGGTGAAGAA
>DATKFM010000181.1:0-8833 GCA_035544395.1 Verrucomicrobiia bacterium | reverse complement strand
GGCGGCGCAGGAGCTGTCGCGCCTGCCCTTCTTCATCGACGACACGCCGGGCATCACCGTGCCGGCGCTGCGGACCCGGGCCCGCCGGCTGATGCGCCAGCACGGCCTCGGCCTCATCGTCGTCGACTACCTGCAGCTCATTCGGCCCACCGCCGGCGGCCGCAGCGACAACCGGGTGCAGGAGGTGTCGGAGATCACCCGCGGCCTGAAGATGGTGGCCAAGGAGCTGGGCGTGCCCGTCATCGCCCTGTCGCAGCTCTCCCGCGCCGTCGAGCAGCGGGAGGACAAGCGGCCGCAGCTCGCCGACCTGCGGGAGTCCGGCTCGATCGAGCAGGATTCCGACGTGGTGATGTTCATCTTCCGCGAGCAGTACTACCACGAGCGCGCCGAGCCGCGCCGGCGCGAAGACGAGACCGACGAGAAGTTCAATGACCGCATGGAGCGCTGGCAGGCGCACGGAAACGAGGTTCACAACGTGGCCGAAGTGATCATCGCCAAACAGCGCCACGGCCCGGTCGGCGCGGTGCAGCTGTTCTTCGACGGCGAGGTGACGAAGTTCGACAACCTGGTGCGGGACAACCGGCTGCCGGAGCGCCAGTAGGGCGTCCCGGGCTTGACCCGGGACCTCGCGTGGCAGAGTGCCGCCACCCTGTAGGGGCGTCCTCGGGCTTGACCCGAGGATCGAAACCCGCCCTTTAGACGTTTCACCACAAAGCCCACGAAGCCACCGAGCCCTGCATCGACATTGCAGGTTTCACGCGAAGCCGCGGAGCCGCGAAGTTCTCCTTAGCTTGTCTCCTCTCCCCCGGCGCGATCGCGTAGCGATCGTCGCCAAGTGGGAGAGGGGACAGATTAGGCGGACATGATACGCGCAGCCTTAGTCACCCCGTCTCCGCCGCAATAAAATCTCATGGCACCGCCGCCGCCACGATCGACACCGGATTGCCGTCCAGGCCAAGAAGCTGCCACTGCCCGTCCGCGCTCCGGCAGGCGACGCCGGGGAAAAGCCGTGTCGTGCCGTCGCTTTCGATTCTTTCCTGCGTCACGCGGCGGCAGTGTTGCGCGCTGCCGCTGGCGATCGAGGGGCCGGGGACGATGATGAAGCGGTCGGCGATGGCGGTGCTCTCCCAGGGGATGCGGTCGCCCTCGGCTTCGGACTCCAGGGCATGGGACCGCGCCCAGGCGAAACCGGTCCGCGCTTCCGACGGCCAGCCGACGGCGCCGGGGGATATCGCGACAAGGTCGCGGGAACGTGTGCCGCTGACATCGTTCAGGGGACCTGCGGCGCTGTCCACATATCGCACATAGTGGCGCAGGACCGGCGCGTAGTACCAGACGCGCGATTGTCCGGTGCCCGACGAGTCGCCGTCCGGGCGGCAAAGAATCTTGTAGGTATCGAAGGTGCCGGCGGCGACGGAGATCTTCTGCCGCTGTTCGACGGCGCATTGCCAGGCATCGGCCGAACCGGCGCCGGAATCTATCGCATAGTTGCTGACAGCGCCGACGGTCAGCGGCCAGGACAGCGGCTGCTGCACCGTGATTCCGCTCTGCAGGCCGGTTGCCAGCGTGAAATCGAAAGGCGCCGCCCAGCGCGAACCGGCGGCGTTCCGCCACGCCACAACCTGCTGGTCGGCCGATACGACCGTTTCGACGCTGCCATCGGTGTAGACGTAGACATCGCCAGTTTCGTAGAGAGGACGTTCCACGGAATGGTCCGCGCGTGGAGCCGCAGGCGCCGAAGGCTCGGCGAGCCGGGCGACGAGATCGCGCGTGACGCTGCCGTCGGGCGTGAGGCCGACATCCTGTTGATAGTCGGACACCGCCCGCCGCGTCTTGGGGCCGGAAATTCCGTCAATGGCACCCCGATAGTAGCCGAGCTCGGCAAGCGCCTTCTGGGCCGCGAGGACTTGCGGATCCGCAGGCGGGCGCGGCTTTGTTGGAGGCGTCGCCGGTGCGGGTTCGGACGGCGTGGTTGTCGATGTCTGCGGCTGATTGGAACAGGCCGTCAGGAAGACCACGAGCATGGCGATGGCAATCAGCAGACTGCCGCGCTGCCGGTTCAAGAATCCGGTCCGCCTTCCTGAGGCATCAGAGACATCGAGGCTTTGAGGAAATGTCATCAGGCCACCTGCGTTGGTCGTTTGCCCGGGCCGGACTTTGGCGCGGCCGTGGCAGTGGAATGGACCCGCTCCCGGGGCAAGCGGATTTCGGCAACGGTTCCCATCCCGAGGTCGCTCTCGAGCACCAGGGTCCCGCCATGAAATTCGATCCAGCGCCGAGACAGCGGGAGGCCCAGGCCGGTGCCTTCATATTTGCGGGCCAGGGATGAATCGAGCTGAACGAAGGGCTCGAACACCCGTTCGATCTCATGCTTTGCGATGCCGATGCCGGTGTCGGATACCCTGATGACCACGTCGCCGTCCTTCTCCGAGGAAACGCGAACGGCGACGGTGCCGCCCGCGGGCGTGAACTTGATGGCGTTGGACAGCAGGTTCAGCAGCACCTGGTTCAGCTTGCGGTCATCGGCCCGCAGGAGCGGCGCATCGGCGGGCACATCGAATTCCAGCTTGACCCCGGCCTCTTCGGCGCGGCCATGGACCATGCCCACGCTGTTCAAGACGACGTCGTGGAGGTCGACGACGGATTCATTCATCTCCACCTTGCCGACCTCGGCCTTCGACAGGTCGAGGATGTCGTTGATCAGCGACAGCAGATGCGTGCCGCTGCGATGGATGTCCTTGCCATAGTCGAGAATATTCTCCGGGCTCAATTTCATTTTGATCTCGCCGGCCATGATCGCCGAGAAGCCGATGATGGCGTTGAGCGGCGTGCGCAATTCATGGCTGACCATGGCCAGGAATTCCGATTTGGCCCGGTTGGCCGAGTCGGCCTTTTCCTTGGCGCCGCGCAACTCGACTTCGGTGCGCTGCCGCTGCGCGACTTCGCTCCGCAGCGCCTCGTTCCGGTCCGACAGCTCGGCGGTCCGCTGGCGCACCACGCGCTCGACGGTTCGCCGCTGCACGACCAGGTTGATCTGGTGCTGCGCCAGGAGGCCGGTCAGCAACGCGCCCACAAGCGCGAGGCCGAAGGGCAGAACGTCGCCGGAATTCCAGCCGCGTTCCGCATTGAACGCGGCCGTCAGCGACCAGCGGCGTCCAGCGACCTGGAAATCCCTGATGATGTCGTGGGTGCCTGACGCCTCGGTTGTGTCCCCGGATGCCGAGCTTGCGCCGAAAAGCAGGTCCCGGCTCCCATCCGTCACGTCGAAGAGCGACAGTTGCGTATTCTCTGTGCTGCCGGCGCCCAGGACATCGGCCACGAAGTCGTCGAGCCGGAGCACGCCGATGGCGAAACCGGCCAGGGACTTGCGGCGCTCGAGGATATCAGCAGGCGCGCTGTTGCGCATGTAGAGCGGCAGGATTAGCCACAGAGCCGGACCCGTTTGACGCACCGTGGGCAGCGGCAACAGTCCGGTCGCCTGGAGCTGGCCAAGATCGCCGGCGGACTCCAGGGCATTCCGAAAGCGGGGTTCGGTTCCCAGGTCGTAGCTCAGCGCCTGCTCGTTGCCTTCGAACGGAACCAGGTAGGCAATCGGCAGGTATTCGAGCCGCTCGCCGGCCGTTGTCAGTGCCCCGTCGGCGCCGCTTTCCCGGATGGTCAGGCCGAAGAGTCCGTCGCGTTGTATCGCGGCCTCGAAGGCGGGCCGCTCCAATTGCGAAACCCGCGGCACCCAGGCGAGGGCGGAAAAACCGGAGTACCTTGCCAGGGTCAGATCGGCGAATCTCAAGAATTCCCAGCGATCGATCCGGTCAGAGGCCGTGACGAAAGTGGCGACCGCGTTGACGGCATCGGTATAGCGCTTGATGCCCTCGTTCAGCGCGTCGGCCTGGCGTGCGGTCTCCGCCGCGAATTCGCGCTCTTCGACGCCGTGATAGTACTGCCGCGTCGTGGCAAATCCGCTGAGGGAGATGGCGATGCCGCACGCCAACGTAATAACGGTCGGCGTCCAATCGCCGAGTATGACCCGGCGGGCGGTACGGCTAATTCCCCAATGCCGCATAGAGGTCCCCGGTTAGCGCAAGCGGCGATTCCTTAACGCTTAGGGCCCAATGTTTAAGATTGTGCTAAGACATTGACCTCATGAGCGCAAAACGCTCAGTTCGGCGCTATTTGGCGTGCGCTGGGGTCGCGATCCCCGGCGAGGCGGGTCACCCCGCCTCCTCCCCATCCCAATAATTCCTCACCCCCGACATGTCGAAAATGTCGTCCCGCGTACGCAGGGCCCTGACGGCCACCTTGTTCGAGTCGGGGTAGACGCAGACCTCGTTCGGGTTGCGCTCGCCAATCATCAGGTAGCTGCAGGGGCCCGGGCCGCTGTTCATGAAGGAGTGGCCGATCTTTCGGCCGGCGGGAAAGCAGACATAGTCGCCTGGTTTCATGTCGTACCGCGCTTCGCCAAGGACAAGCGTCACCTGCCCTTCGAGGATCAGCGCCTGTTCCTCCTCGAGCATGTGATAGTGCGTGGGGCACAGGCGCCGGCCGGGCGCGGGCGATTCGATCAGAAGGCCGACATGGTAGTCCGCGCCGGCGGCGGCGAAGGTGAGATGCTTCGAGCGGCCGCCGAATTGCGTGCCCTTGCCGGGGCCCTCCTCAGTCCAGGCCACGTTGCTGGCCGAGATCGGCGGCTTCGGCATGGCGGGCGCTTCGGGGGCTTCGCCGGCGGCATCCGAGGGTGGCAGCTCGCCCGCCGGGAGGCCGGTGTTCTCACCGTTCCAATAGCCGCGGGTCTCCGCGAGATCGAACATCGCGCGCCGGCCGAGCGCGCGCACCAGCACTTTGCCGGTGTCGGTGTAGACGCCGACTTCGTTCGGATGGCGCTCGCCCGCGATCACATAGCGGCAGACGGCGCCGCTGTTGTTGATGAGGCAATGACCGGCCTTCTGCCCGGCGGGAAAGCAGGCATAGTCGCCCGCCTTCATCTCATGGGTGCCAGCACCGAGGCGCAGGGTGAGCGCGCCCTCGAGGATGTAGACATGCTCTTCCTCGAAGATGTGGTAGTGGGCGGGCGAGCTTTGCATGCCTGGCGGCAGTTCCTCGATGGCGACGCCCACATGGTAGTTGTCGCCGACAACGGCGCGGGTCAGGTGGCGATAGCGGATGCTGAAGCGCGGGACGTCGGTCCATTCCGTCCAGGGGACGTCAGACGATGAGATCGGCTTCGGCGGCAGGGATTTTTCTGGCGGCATTTGTCGGCAAGCTCCGTTGCGATCCCGTGTCCGGGAATACTACGGCGAAGCTTGAACCAGGATGTGGCGGCCTTCAACGCCGCTCACAGAGCGGCCATGGCAGGGAACTTGATCCCGGGCCGCAGGAGTCGTCATGAAACCCTGACGAAGGCCCTGGCTCCAATGCTGTGGGCGGCGCCGACTAGTTCGACGGTACCTCCACCTTGGGCAGGGTTATCTTGATATCGACGTCGTTGTCATGCTGGCCGGGAAGCTGGCCGCCCATGAAGAAGTAGCCTAGCACCAGAACAGCGACCACCAGCCCGCCGACGATAAAGGCCATGCCGGTGGTGGATTTCTGTGTCTCGGTTTCAGCCGCAGGGGAAGTGGGCGAAGTGCTTGGATAGCTCGGCAAGAAAATCACTCGAGGCGCCCAACATAATTACATCGACAGAATCGCGGCCACGCTGCCAAGGATGATTTTGAAATTGCGCCGGCTCATTTGGCGACTGCCCATCGCCAGGATGCAACGCAGGATCCAGCGAACGCCCTCCTGGTCGGCGCAGGCCAGCGCTCCGACATGGCGGGAGGAGGACTAACTTTGCGCGAACGGCCTAGCCGCCCGCGGCTCCCGCAGCGACCGCCGGCGCGTTCTCTGCAGGCGCGTCGTTGACCACGCGGCCGCCGCCGGCCTTGCGTTCGGCGATGCGGGCGTCCTTGAGGCGCTTGGCTTCGGCAGCGCTGAGACTCCAGGCGATCAGGGTCTGCTTGAGGAAATCCTCGGGCTGGTCCAGCAGCCAGGCCTGCAGCCGCTCATGCTCGTCGAAGGAAAGCCCGGGCGCGCGGATGCGCCCGAGGCGCGCCAGCTCCGGCGCCTTGGCGCCCTTCCAGGAGAGCACGAACACTTCGCCGGTCTGCTCATGCTGGATCTCGATGACGGACATGTCGCCGAAGGTGCCGGCCGCGCGCTTGGCGGCGTCGCTCGCCAGCCGTTGCTCGCGCAGGCGGGCCATCTTGGCGCTCTCGCTTTCGACGACCTTGCGCGACGCCACGGTGTGCTGGGGAGCTTTGCTCATGATCCTGATCCTCGGCTGTTGTTGGCGGAAGTAAACTGAAGGCAGAGGGTGCGAGACACAGCCAATCAATTGTCGGTGCGCAGGATGTCTTCCTCGCGGACCACCCACTCATGGCCGCTCTTCAGGGATTTCAGCCGGTACTGGTTGCTCATGCCCGTGGGCGGCATGAGGCGGGTGACTTCGTAGGGACCCGGCGGCGTCTGCGCATTCAGTCCCGAGCGCGCTTCGACCACCTGGCCCAGCCGGTATTTGTGATCCGTCATCGTTGCTCCTTCAGGCGGCCTCGCGGGCCGCCGCAATGTTCGCCCGGTGCCGGGCTGACCCGCGATCGGGCCAGTGGTTTGTTCGGGCAAGACGCCGCCCAGCGGCGCTGCAGCCGCCAAGCCATGCGTTGTGCATTCCAGGAAAAGCCATGACCCGCGATTGCGGTCTTTCAGGGGCAGCCGTCGCGGGTACAGGTGTTGCGCGGGGCGGCGTCCGGCGGGACTAAAGCGAGCCCCAGTGACAAACGAGACGCTGGCCGCGATCTCACCCGGAGAGGACCATTTTGGCCGGCAGAAGTCAAACCGGCGGGCCGGCGCAGCGGCGGCAATTTCGCTATCGGCAGCGCCTCGGCCAGCGGCAAAAGCCTAGCGATCAGAAGGTGTAAGCGATGCTGAGGTCGAAGGTGAACTGGGTGCGGCTCTGGGTGATCGGGCTGCGGGCAGCATCACCAAGCAACTGTTCGACCGCGGCATCTGCGACGATCAGCCAATTGTCGGTGATGAAGTAAATAGCCGTGACACCGAAATTGGCATTCTTGATGCCGGGATCGGCCTTGAACGCGGGCAGTCTGGAGTTTGCGGCCTGGCCCGGACTGACGCTGAAATAGGAATCCATGTAATCCTGATCGGCGAGCGTCACCGACGGACCTGCGAAGGCGACGAATTTCTTGCTGGCGCTGAGGGGCATGTAGGCGCTGAGATCGCCGATCCAGCCATCATGACCACCGATGCCGCGCCTGACATCGAATGAGAGGACGACCGGCAATATGAAAACCTGCCCGAACAGCTTTGCCTCCGGAGCCGGGTCGATGTCGCCCAGCCCTCGGATGCGAGGGTCGTCATTGTCGTTGCGACCCAGGTCGTAGGAAACCGCGACGCCGGCACGGTAGGTGTCACCGCGCAGCAGATTGACTCCCAGCCCCTCGCCGACCGAGAAGAAGGCAATATCACGGAAACGGATGTCGACTATGCCGCCGGGCATCACCTCATAGCTGTCGGCGCCTTCATACTTTGGCATCACGGTGCCGGTCAGGCCTAGCGTAACACGCCATTCGGGCAGCGGATCATCACCCAGCTTTACCAGGACCTCACCGGCCGAATACTGCCAACTCGCCAGCGGCGAGGGAGTTTGCGCCTGGCTGTCAGCCGTCGTGACGAGGAATACAAAAAGCAGACAGATACTGAAGGCAACAAGGAATCCCGGGCGCCATGCCGACGGACATTTCGGCACTGTGCCCGGGACGCCTGCTCTAGTCGGATCGTCCGAACTCTGCATTGCTACTCGTGTTCATTCCGGGCCGTACGACCCGGAAGCAATCTACTGCGTGGTGCTCCCTGAAGCCGGTGGGGTGGCATTCGCCGGTGGTGCGGGCTCAGCCGGCACGGCCGGGGCCGGAACGGTCACGTCCACATCGACGTCGCGCGTGCTGGTCGTGTTACCGCTCAGCAGGAAATAGCCGATCAACAATACGGCTACCACCAGCCCACCGACGATGAAAGCCAGGCCCGTGGATGATCTTTCAGACTCAATGTCAGCCATTGTTGTGCCTCATGTTCTCAAGCATTGGGATTAGGGCCCCTGCGGGAGCCAGTGCCCAAAGGGAACGCTTGGGGGGCGCGGATGGTTCCGCGCCGTCCCACCCTGAAAATGCAGCCGCCGCCGGGGCAGGTTCGCTCCCGGCGGCGGTTTTGTCCCACTGGGGGCCGTGCCGCACTGCGGCCGGGTTATTGCCCCTTCCGCCACTCCAGCAATTCGCGCTCGTTTTCGGCCTGGTGATGGGTTTGCTGATCGGGATCGTCCAGGCGCGCGATGAGGCGGAGCTGATAGTCCGTCAAAGTGTCATCAGCCGGATCCAGGCCGAGTTGCCAGGGCAGCCAGATCGCGACGGCGAAACACGCGATGGCCAGCATGAGGACTGGGAGGGAGAAGCCGTACACGGCGACGATCAGGACACTCGCGCAGAAGCCCATGCCGACGATGTAGCGGCCCGACTTTTGGTAGTTCATGTCTGCGACCTCACGACAAAGGGGGATGCCGGAAACCGGTCTTCAGAAAAATGTCCTAGGTACGGATACGCATACTGCAATCGGTCTGCAAGTTCCGGGGCGCCACCCAAGGCCATCCCCGCGACAGAGGCGACCACGGCGGCACCGGCTTTGCTGTGATAAAATACACAATCGAGCCGATAACAAAATTGCCTTCTTTTCCGCTTGCCGGCAAACGCGTTCCGAACTGCGGCTGGAGGACGGCCCAAGGGCGCGCTAATCT
>DATKFM010000180.1:0-26355 GCA_035544395.1 Verrucomicrobiia bacterium | reverse complement strand
GGTCTGCGTCTCAGACACTGCGTTTATAGCGCCCTTCAACCGCGCAACTTCCGGCGCGACGTTCGAACCCGACATGGAAGACACGGGCAGACCACTCGAAGTTTGGTGCTGCAGCAAGACGCCGCTGAAGGGGAATTTTTTCGCCTTCGCCCACCAGGTAGCCCGCCAGTCACAAGCCACTGCTTGAAGTTGTTCCAGAGTGAGAGCAGCACAGTGGCGCAAGCATTGCGCCACTGTGCCTCGATCAATTACGGCTTGCCCTTGCCCGGCTTGCCGTTGCCGCCCGTGCCGTGATTGCCGCCGCCGTTGCCGGGGTTGCTGTCGTCGTCATGGTCGGCATCGTTGCCGTGACCGTTGTTATGGTCTGAGTCATTGCCCTGACCGCCGTTACTACCGCCGGAGCCGTTGCCGGGGTTGCTGTCATCGTTGTGATCGGGGTCATTACCGTGACCGTTGTTGCCGTCACCACCCTGACCGTTGCCGGTGTCACCGCCGTTGTCGCTGGTGTCACCGCCATTGTCCCCGGTATCGCCGGTGTCACCACCGTTGTCGCCGGTGTCACCGCCATTGTCCCCGGTATCGCCGCCGTTGTCCCCGGTGTCACCACCGTTGTCGCCGGTGTCGCCGCCATTGTCCCCGGTGTCACCACCGTTGTCGCCGGTATCGCCGCCATTGTCCCCGGTGTCACCACCGTTGTCGCCGGTGTCACCACCGTTGTCGCCGGTATCGCCGCCATTGTCTCCGGTGTCGCCGCCGTTGTCTCCGGTGTCACCGCCGTTGTCGCCGGTGTCGCCGCCATTGTCCCCGGTGTCGCCACCGTTGTCGCCGGTGTCGCCGCCATTATCCCCGGTGTCACCGCCGATGTCGCCGGTGTCGCCACCGTTGTCGCCGGTATCGCCTTCACCGCTGGCGCCTTCATCCCCGCCCTGGTCGTTGTCATCGGGCGTTCCGGTTGCATCGCCTTCGTCGCCGCCCTGGTCGGGGGACGTAGAATCGCCCTGGTTCGGATTGGTGTTTTTAGCGACTTGGCCATGGCTCGCCGCTGAGCTGCCCTGGTCCGTGCCGCAGAGGTATTCACATTCCTCCCCGGCAACGGCCGGAGCGGCAATAAGCATCGCAAGAATGGAAATTGTGTAGCGCAAGATTCAGTCGTCCTTTCGAATAAGCGCCGGAGTTGAAACACGGCCCCAGCGCGATACCGTTTCAGTCAAACGTTTCAACGATCGCTTGCCGCAGCGGCAGCCATGCTTGCTGCGGCTGCGTCAGACCCAGAAGAAGAGCAAACCGACGTTGTAGAGTCCGACAAGCGTGATCCAGAGGTGCGGCGTGGCCGCTTAGGCTACGCCGCCAGGGAAGATAGTGCGCCGTTAACACTTCATTAAGACTTTCGATTACTGTTCGTTCGCGACCAACCTTCAACTGTTGGATGAATTAGCAAACGGGCCGGCGCAATCAATGTGAGGCGAGGCGTCTCACAGTGAGATGCAGGCGAGATGCTTTGCCGTCTGCCGCTGAAAGGTCCGCTTGAACGCTCTACAGCTGTGAGATGCCGCTGAGTGTTGCTGGGCACAGACGCGGACCACGCGGAGCAGATCCTGCAGGTGATCGCTGTCGGTTTTGGCCTAGCGCGATTCGGGCTACGCTGCGGCATTCCCAGCGGGGCGATGGCGCATCGGATAACTAGATCAATGAATTGCGGCTTGTTTCCTCGCCGAAGAATTGCTTGCAAGCCATCACCGGCTGTTACAGTTTTATGCCGATCGCCAATCGATAGTCCGCATAGTAACGGCGGGCCTGTTATGCCAGCCTCCGACTTGATTCCATTGCCTGCCCAGCCCGTCTATTGCCGCCGAAAACCAAAGGATTTCAGCCTGGAGCCATCCACCCATTACCTCGTCGACGTCATCGTCATCCTGCTCGCCGCAATCATCGGCGTCGCCCTTGCCCATCGCCTCCGCCTCGGCCCGATCTTCGGATATCTCGCCACCGGCCTGATCGTCGGCCCGGCCGGATTGAACCTGCTGTCCAATGTCGAGACGGCGCGCGGCCTGGCGGAACTGGGCGTGGCGTTCCTTCTGTTCACGGTCGGCCTCGAATTGCCGCTGGCGCGCCTGCGCGTCATGCCGCAGGCCGTCTATGTGCTGGGAATCGCACAGATCGCGTTGACCGGTACGGTGATCGGCCTGGTGGCGATCCTGCTGGGCCTTGAGGTGCGGATCGCGATTGTCGTCGGACTGGCGCTATCGCTGTCATCCACCGCCATCGTGCTGCCGCTGCTGGTGGAGCGCCGGGAGCTCAGCAGCCGCTTCGGCCGCGGCATTTTCGGCATCCTGATGCTGCAGGATCTCGCCGTCGGCCCGCTGCTGGTGGTCTTGCCCAGCCTGCGGGGCGATGCCGAGGACATCACGACGGCATTGGGCGGGAGCCTGCTCAAGGCCGTGATCGCCGCAGTGCTGATCCTCGGGGTCGGCCGGCTGGCGCTGCGCCCGCTGATGAACATCATCGCCGCGACGCGGGTGCGTGAAATCTTCGCCGCCCTGACGCTGCTGATCGTCATCATGGCAGCGCTCGCAACCCATTGGGCTGGCCTGTCGATGGCGCTGGGAGCCCTGCTGGCTGGCATCCTGCTCGCCGACTCCGCCTTCCGGCATCAGGTGGCGGCCGAAATCGAGCCGTTCCGCGGTTTGCTGCTGGGTCTCTTCTTCATGACCATCGGCATGCTGCTGCAGACCGAGCAGATCAGGGCGCACTGGCTGGAGATCGGCCTGCTCGTGCCTTGCCTGATCCTCCTCAAGGCGGCGATCCTGTTTCCGCTGACGCGCTGGCTGCTGCTGTCGCCAGGGCCGGCACTCAGGCTGGCGTTGGTGCTGGCCCAGGGCGGAGAGTTTGCGCTGGTTCTGTTCGGCGAAGCGTTGAAATTCAATCTGCTGCCGGGGGACCTGCAGCATATCCTGGTCATCTCCGTGACTATTTCGATGATGCTGACGCCGGCGCTGGCCTGGCTGGCGGACAAGGTGGTTCCGAAGATCGGCAAGCGCTCGGAGCTGGAAAAGTCCGACTTGGCGACAGCGGCGCCAACCATGTCCCAGCATGTGATCCTGGCCGGCTATGGCCGCGTCGGGCGGACCGTGGCCGCACGCCTCGATGCCCAGGACATCCCCTGGATTGCCATCGACAACGACCCCTATCGCGTTGCCCGGGAACGCCGCGAGGGACGGCCGGTATTCTTCGGCGGCGCCGACCGGATCGAGATCCTGGAATCCGTCGGCCTCGCGGAGGCGCAGGCCCTGGTCATCGCCGTCGACAGCCCGAAAGCGGCGCTGCAACTGGCGGCGCTGGTGCATTATATCCTGCCGGAGCTCTTGGTCGTCGCCCGTGCCTATGACGATGCCCATGCGGCGGAGCTGCGCGCGGCCGGGGTGGACATTGCGATCCCCGAACCGTCGCCGATCAGCGATCGTATAGCCGACGCGGTGCTGGAGAAGATCAACCCGATCGCCGTTTGAACGCACTATTGGCGCAGCATCTCCAGGAAACGCGCCGTGTTGCGGATATCGGTCAGAAGCGCCTGGCGGCGTTTCGCCGCCTCCGCATCCTCGCCCCATTTTTCGATCTGGAAGGTCTCGTCGAGTTGCGACGCCGCCCAGGCCTGATCGGCGTCGATGAAGCCGCCGCGAAGCGCCAAAGCGATCACCAGGGATCCGCAAACGCCCGTGAGTGCCTGTAGCGCCGTCAGCTCCAGATCATCGAGACCGTCGATGGCGCTGCGCAACGCTTGAAGCGCTTCAACAGGTTGCGGCCGCGGCATCACACCCGCGGTCACCGTCAGCGGCGCATCGAACTCGTGCCGCACCCAATCCACCAGCGGCTGCCAGGTCCTGTGCTGGCGTGCCACCAGCTCCGCCGGCAATTCGGCGCGATAGCAGACCAGGTCCGTCGCGGCATATCCGGCAGTGTCGGCGGCGATGCGATCCCGCTGGGCCTTGACCCGATCGATCGCCGTCGAGACGAATTGCATGACCGGCATGGTTGCCGGCCGAATTTCTTCGGTCTGAGAGTCCCATTCGGCGGCAATTGCCTCAATCAGCGCCCGCCGTGGCAGGACCAGCGGCGCTCGCGCCGGCGTAAGAAGCGGCTTGCCATCAAGGGTGACGCAATAGCCGCCATCAACGGCTTCGACGGCGACTTTCTTGTAGACGCGTTTCAAGCCCTCGCCCTCGACAAATGACGAACGCCCGCCAATTCGGCGGCCGGCGGAGGTCATGTCATGGCAAAGGAACCTTGTCCAGCTTGGCCGAGCGAGAGGCGCGTCACTTGCCCTTGGTGGCGTTCGACGTGTCGGTGCTGGTGCTGCCTTCGAAGAAACCATCGATGCTGTTGCCGACATTGCCCAGGATCTTCCCGGCCTTGTCCAATGTGCCCTCGTCGCTGCTGGACGCCGTGGCTTTCTTCTTCGGCTTCGTCGTGGCCGCTGTCGTTGCAGGCGTCGCGGCAGGTTGCGTGGCTGTCGGTTGCGCGACGGCCGGTTCCTTGTCGGTCGCCGGCGCGGGTTCGACTATTGCGGCTTCCGGCAGGGCAGCTTCCTCGGCCGGCGCAAGCTGCACTTCGGGCGTGACGACGGCAGTCGCCGGCATCGGCGCCGGGGCGCCGCAGGACGGAATGCTCCGCGTCGAGGTCTGCCCCGTGCTCAGGCCCGTGGCGCTGCCGATCGCCCCCAGCACATTGTCCGTGGCCAGCGCCGCCGTTGTGCCCACGACCTTGGTCGCGCCTGCAACGGCATCGGGCTGGACGCTGGGCGAACCCAGGGCACCCACCACATCGACAGGCACGGCAAACTGCGACAGGCCGATCTGCTTGGCGACCGGATCAAAGCGCATGCCGATCGTTTCCTTGCGGAGATTGATCTTGCCGCTGCCGACGATAGCGGCACCGGGCGCATCGATTACCGTTTTCTTGCTGGTGGCAATGCCGTTCTTCACGTCGAACGAGGTCACGAGGCAGCTCACGCCGGCGCCGCCCTGACCTCCGGTCGCAATCATCTGCGTCATGTCGGCCAGCAGAAAGCGGGCGAATTCGTTGTTGATGTAGCCGCCTGCCATGTGGAGCTGGGCCGCGCCGCCGAGCGTTCCCATGAGATCGCGCAGGGAGTCGCCCTGGCCGTTGAGATCCAGCGCCAGATTCGCGCTGCCGCCGCCGAGCACGCCATCGAGGCCGAGCAAGCCTAGCAGGTCGTTGCCGCTGATGCCGTCGGCATTGGTGCGCAGCGTGACGGCCGGAGTCTTGCCCGTGGCATTGACTACCGAACTCAGGACCAGCTGACCGCCGCTGATACCCGCGTGGAACGGCGACAAGGTCGCGATACCATCGGCGAGGACAAGACGGCCGGTGACATCCTTCAACTCGACCGAATTGCTGACAAAGGATTTGGCGTCAAAAGTCAGATCGCCGTCGACGGCCTTGATCGCTTCGAATGGAATCCGGTCATCGGAGAAGATCCGGCCATCATCAGGCTCCGCCGGCGCGGTTTCGGCTTCCGGCTCGTCGGCGAGGATATCGGACAGATCCAGATGGTTGCTCTGTAGCGTGCCGGTGAAATTCGGCCGCGCTCCGCGGAAATCCAAGGCCG
The DNA here is from genome assembly GCA_035544395.1 of Verrucomicrobiia bacterium. Taxonomy (GTDB): domain Bacteria; phylum Pseudomonadota; class Alphaproteobacteria; order Dongiales; family Dongiaceae; genus DATKFM01. The sequence goes on along the minus strand of DATKFM010000180.1, from coordinate 20,729 downwards.
CATTGCCCTTAAGATCGCTCTGCGCCACGGTCGCGTCGAGTGCATCGATATTGTACTGCCTGGCTCCGCCGCTGAGTGCACCGCTGATCTTGAATGGGCCTCGCTCTGCCAGCACGATGCCGAAAGGGCGGCCGATCTCTGCCAGAGTCGGGCCACTGCCTTCGACATTCAGATCCATATCGCCCGCAAAGTAAGGCGCTTCGACGCCACCTTCGGCGGCAAGCCGGCTTTCGCCGGCTTGCAACTTGACATCAATCGCGAGGTCGCCGCCGGTCATCAGCGCCCCTAGGCTGTCGATTTCGCCATCGGCTTTCAGCGGCTGGCCATCGATCGCGCCCGCCAGATCGAATTCCAGCGTCTGATCCAGCCCATCGGCTGTCAGCTTGAGCAGCTTGATCTCGGCCTCGCGATGCTCCTTGGCGCCCCGATCGTCAAAGACGAGCTTGGAGTCCTCGATGCGGATCTGATGGATCTCGGGCAAGCTGCTCTCGGCGGTTGCATCCGCCGGCGCAATCGCGGCCGGCCCCGCGTTCGTGGCGAAGGTCCAGTTGTCATTGCCGTCAGCGGCGCGTTCCAGATTTACCTGGGCGCCGGACAGAATGATGCGCCTGATCTTCACATCGCCAAACAGCAGCGGCAGCAGGCGGATCTCCACCTCGAGCCGTTTCGCCGATGCCATCAGCGGCTGCTGCGACCATTTGGCATTTGAGAGAGTGATGTCCTCGATGACGACGCCGGGCGTCAGTCCGAGGGCAATGTCGATTTTGCCATTGATCACCAGCTTTCGGCCGGTCGCTTCTTCAACCGCCGCCGTGACCAGTCCGGCGTAGGTCCGGGGATCGATGTTCATGACGGCGATGATCGCAGCGACACCGGCCAGCAGCACCAAGCTGGCGGCGGCGGCCAGTCCGATCTTCACAAGGCGCCAGCGGGATTTGCGGCGGCCGGCCTGAGGCGGCAGCGGAATTGACGCAGCCTTTATTATGACCGGTTCGCTGACCTGTCCCTGCTTCGGCGGCGCGGAACGCTTTGGGGGTACCGAAAGAACCGGCGCCGCGGCTTCGGGCTCGCCCGCTTCGTCGGCCGAGTCATCGGCAGCCTTGGCCACAGACGCTTTGTCCGCCTGCGGCATGGTTTCAGCTTTGCGGGTCGGGGCCTTGGGCGTGAACAGCGACGGCGCCACGGCGGCGGCGGCATCGGTGGTGAGGCTTTTTGACCGGCCGGCTTTCCCGGTCTTGGGCAGTTTCTTCGCCAGATATTTCCAGAGCTGGGCGATGGTGCCAGCAGCCGCTTCTTCCGCGCCGGAATCCGTGACGGTGCGCCCTTCGATCATCGCATCGACAAAGGCCAGGCTGCGCGGGATCGACGTGGTGGCGACCGGACCGAACTGCGCCAGTGTCATGACCAGGTCCGCGGGAAGTTCGGCATCCGCCGGGGCGCCGTTGACGATGAACACGAACGGCTTCCCGGCCTGGCGCGCCAGTTCCGCCGTTGCGTTGGCGGCATTCAGATCATGTCCGTAGGGCCGCGTCGGAATGGCCACGAGATCGGCGGCCAGGAGCACGGATTCTATCGAATGGCTAAGGGCTGGCGGCGTGTCGATAACAGCTAGATCAATGCCTTCGCCGCGTAGCGCTTCGATTTTTTCAAGGAGTTCCGCTTGGGTGGCGTGGATGTGGCGCAGCGGCTGGTCCGCCCGCTTGGCGCACCAGTCGGCCAGATGGGCCTCGGGATCGACGTCGATGACGGCGACGCTGCCGCTCTTCTGCGCCTGTACGGCGATATGGCCCGCCAGCGTGGTCTTGCCGGCGCCGGCCTTCTGGGAGGCAAAGGCGAGGACGCGCATCGTTGTCTAAACTCCAAACGCCGCCCGCACCGGGCCCAGGCTCGCGTCTGACTATCAACAATAATGGTGAAATGACCGTAAAGGGAGCGACAGACGGGCGGCGAGCAGGGCCCGTCAAGTTATGGATTGTATGGACAAATCCCCGGGAGGGGACGCCAGTCATCTTGGCGGCAATTGGTTAACGGCTGCTTCCCTGGCGTTTTCCGGACTGGAATCCCAGTGCTTCGAAGGCCGCCGCCATGTGGGCGGGGACGGGCGCGGTAATCGTTACCTCCCGCCCACCTGGCGACCGGATGGCGATCGACCGCGCCAGCAGCATCAGGTGCTTGCCGGTGGTCCCTATGTTGAGGTGAGCCTTGGCGCCGCCATACTTGCCGTCGCCGAGGATCGGCGTCTCCAGGGCCGCACAATGGGCGCGGAGCTGGTGCGTGCGGCCGGTCAGCGGCCACATTTCGAGCCACGCAGCCTTCTGCCCGGCATGATCCAGGACGCGATACTCGGTGACCGCCGATTTGCCCGCCTCGTCCGGCACCACGCGCTCGCCGGCCCGGCCAGGCAGCTTCGCCAGCGGCAGATCGATGCGGCCTTGGCGGATCTTCGGCACGCCTACCACAATCGCCCAGTAGGTCTTCTGGCAGGTCTTGTCCCGGAACGCCTCGGCCAGCGCCGCCGCAGCGCGGACGTTGCGGGCCAGCAGCAGCACGCCGCTGGTGTCCCGGTCCAGCCGGTGCACCAGGCGGGGGCGCTCCGCCGCGCCGAAACTCAGGACATCGAGCATGGCGTCGAGATGCCGGTCGAGGTTCGAACCGCCCTGCACCGCCAGACCCGCCGGCTTGTCGATCGCCAGCATATCGTCGTCCTTGTAGAGCACGGAGGCTTGCAGGTCGCGGGCCTCACTTGCGCTGACGGGCCGCGGTTCCGTGGCGGGCGGCGCCGGCTGCTGCGGCAAGGGCGGCACGCGAACGGCGGCGCCGGCGATGAGCCGAAGGTTGGAAGCGGCCCGCTTGCCATCGACTCGAATCTGACCGGTGCGCAAAAGCTTTTCGAGTCGGCCATGAGTCAAAGTCGGAAAATGCCGCTTGAACCAGCGATCGAGCCGCAGGTCCGCCTCGTCGGCGGCGACGGTCAAGGTCTGGACACCGCTCATGGAATGAGGTGACGAACCAGGATCATGCCGGCGTAGAAGCCGAGGATCGAGAGGGCGACCGATCCCGCGACATAGAACCCGGTCGCCATCGTGTCATGGCGCACGGCCAGGGTCGCGGTATCGAGGGCAAAACTCGAGAAGGTGGTAAAGCCGCCGAGAACGCCGACGGTGAGGAAGGCGCGGATGCCCGGCGTCACCGACCATTTCAGCGCCATCAACTCCACCAGCAGCCCCATGACCAGGCAGCCCAGGACATTCACAACCAGCGTGCCCCAGGGGAAATTGGTGCCGAACCAACGGCCGATTTGACCGGCCATCAGATATCGCGCCGTGGCACCGACCGCGCCGCCGAACGCAACCGCCAGGATGATCCTCATGATTTGCCTTCGCTCTCCGAGTTCCGCTCGCGGCGAAGCCGATCCCAATATTCGAGCCGCTTGCGGATCTCCCGCTCGAACCCGCGGTCGACGGGCTCATAGAGATTCCGCCTGTTCATGCCCGGCGGGAAATAGTTCTGACCGGAGAACCCTTCGGCGGCATCGTGGTCGTATTCATATCCCTTGCCGTAGCCGAGATCCTTCATTAGCCGCGTCGGCGCATTCAGGATATGCATCGGCGGCGTCAGCGACCCCGTATCTTTCGCGGCCTCCCGCGCGGCGCCATAGGCGCGATAGAGCGCATTTGATTTCGGTGCGGTGCCCAGAAAGACGATGCATTGCACGAGCGCCAGCTCGCCTTCCGGCGAGCCGAGGCGCTCATAGGCCTCCCAAGCCGCGATGGCCTGGGGCAGCGCCTGGGGATCTGCCAGGCCCACATCCTCGACGGCAAAGCGCACCAGACGCCGGGCGATGTAGCGCGGATCTTCGCCGCCCGCCAGCATGCGGGCAAACCAGTACAGCGCCGCATCGGTATCGGAGCCGCGCAGCGATTTGTGCAGGGCACTGATGAGATTGTAGTGCGCCTCCTGTGCCTTGTCGTAGAGGGGCATTCGGCGCTGCACGGCGGCCATCAGGGCCTTGGTGTCCAGTGGCGGCGCCGCGGCCGGGAGCGCGAGCAGTTCCTCCGCCATATTCAGGAGGTAACGGCCATCGCCATCGGCCATGGCGCGCAACGCCTGCCGGGCTTCCGCGTCGAGCGGCAGCTTGCGGCTCTCGGTCTGCTCGGCGCGAACCATCAGACTCTCTAGCGCCGCGTCATCAAGGCGGTTGAGGACGAAGACCTGTGTCCGCGATAGCAGCGCGGCGTTCAACTCAAAGGATGGATTCTCCGTCGTAGCGCCCACCAGGATCACCGTTCCGTCCTCGACAAAGGGCAGGAAGCCATCCTGCTGGGCGCGGTTGAAGCGGTGGATCTCGTCGATGAACAGCAGCGTTCCCTGGCCGGCGGCGCGGCGGGCGCGCGAAGCCTCGAACACCTTGCGCAGATCGGCGACGCCGGAGAACACAGCCGACAGCGGTTCGAAATGCAGCTTCGTATGCTCCGCCAGCAGACGTGCCAGCGTGGTCTTGCCGCATCCCGGCGGGCCCCAGAGGATCATCGAGGTCAGGCGCCCCGAGGCGATCATGCGGCCAATGGGGCCTTGCTTCGACAGCAGATGATCCTGGCCGACGACTTCGTCCACCGACTTCGGCCGCAGCCGGTCGGCCAATGGCCGCGGCGCCAAAGACTCGAACAGGCCGCTGGATGCACTGCTGTCGCGACGCATGGTCGGCATATCCTGCGCCTATGAGAGGACGATTGTGTGGGTCTGGCCGCCACGGCGGATACTGAGGCGCCAGCTCTCGGCGGGATGCTCGATCGCCGCCTTGACCTCCGACACCGACTTGACCTCTTCACCCGCGACTTCGAGCAACAGATCGCCCGGCCTGAGGCCGATACGACGGGCGGCGCTGCCCCGCGCCACCGAGACGACCATGACACCTTCCCACGCGTCATCGATGCCCAATTCCTCCGCTACGGCCGGCGAAAGATTCACGATCGAGGCGCCGGACAACGGATTGTCGCCGTCGAGCAGCGTCTCCTCGCGGGGCGGATCTTCCGGCGCCGCCACCAGCGTGATGGTGATGTCCTCGGGCTTCCCGTCGCGCAACACCCGCAAACTCGCCTGGCTGCCGATCTTTGCGGTCGCGACGCGGAACCGAAGACCCGCGGGATCCAGCACTTCGTGGTTATTGAAGGTGAGAATGACGTCGCCAAGTTCCAGGCCGGCCGCCGCCGCCGGGCTCTTCGGATGCACCTGGTTGAGCACGACGCCGCCGGGCCGGTCGACGCCGAAACCTTGAGCCAGGTCACGAGTCAGCGGTTGTCCGGTCACGCCCATCCAGGGGCGCACGGGCCGCCCGCCCTGCCCGGCCGCGGCCACCACCGTGGCCACCATGTTGGCGGGGATGGCAAAGCCGATGCCGATCGAGCCGCCGCTGCGGGAGAAGATCGCTGTGTTGATGCCCAGGAGGTCGCCATTCATATCCACGAGCGCGCCGCCTGAATTGCCGGGATTGATCGCGGCATCGGTCTGGATGAAGAAGCCGAGATCGGAGATGCCCACCTGAGTGCGGGCAACCGCGGAGACAATACCACTGGTGACCGTCTGGCCGACGCCGAACGGGTTGCCGATGGCGAGCACGAGGTCGCCGACCTCGATCTCCTCGGAATCCGCGAAGGCCAGCGTGGGAAGCTGTTCGCCCTTGGGATCGATACGCAGCACCGAGAGATCGGTCCGCTCGTCATGGGTAACGACTGTGGCATCGAATTCGCGCCGGTCGCCGAGCACGACAGTGATGTCTTCGGCCCCCTCCACCACATGCTCGTTGGTCACGAGCAGACCATCGGCGCTGACGATCACGCCGGAGCCAAGGGAAGTCTGCTCCCGCTCCCGCGACCCGCCGAGGGCGGAATCATCGCCGAAGAACTGCTTGAAGAAGGGATCGTCAAACATTGGCGAGGCCGACCGCGTCTTCACCACCCGGCGGCTGTAGATATTCACGACCGCAGGTGCGACCTTCTTGACGATGGGCGCGAAGGACAGGCGGATTTGTTCGGTGGAGTCCGGAACCACCGTTTCATCCGCAGAGGACGAATCCGCGGTGGCTGCCGCCGCCAAAACAATGAGCGCCGCCAAAGCCAGCTTCAACCTCCGGCTGCTCCCTGCGACGATCATGGTCTGCTCCGTCGGCTCCTTAACAGCGATTCCCGCATGATCCTAGCGCCTGGGCCCGGGGGCCCGAAACAAGAAAGGGCGGTCCATAGGACCGCCCTTTCTGAAGTTCGTACCGCCATCAAAGTGTCAGGCCGCGGCGCCTTCGCCCTCGGCTTCGTCCGACTTCGCGAGCTTCGGCTTGGCGGCCGGGTCGCGGTCGATCAACTCAATCACGCCCATCGGCGCCATGTCGCCATAACGGTAACCGGCCTTGAGGACGCGGGTGTAGCCGCCCTGGCGCGAGGCGTAACGCTTGGCGATCGCATCGAAGAGCTTCTTCACGACTTCGTCGTTGCGCAGCACCGCATGAGCCTGGCGGCGGGCATGGAGATCGCCGCGCTTGCCCAGAGTGATGAGTTTCTCGACGATCGGCCGCAGGTCCTTCGCCTTCGGCAGCGTGGTCTTGATCTGCTCGTAGGTGATCAGCGATGCCGCCAGATTGGCGAACAGGGCGCGGCGATGGGCCCTCGTCCGGCTGAATTTACGACCGCGTAGACCATGTCGCATGGTGACCGTCTCCTCTTCTCCGGGCTTCGCGCGCGAAGCCGATTGCACATCCCGCCGCCGCGACCGCGAGGGTCTGGGGAACGCCGGGGCCGGGCGTCATGCCCGATAGTCCAACTTCAGGCGATCAATAGGGCTCGTCGAGCCGCTTCGCCAGGTCTTCGATGTTCTCCGGCGGCCAGCCGGGGATTTCCATGCCGAGATGGAGCCCCATCTGCGCCAGGACTTCCTTGATCTCATTGAGCGACTTACGGCCGAAGTTCGGAGTCCGCAGCATCTCCGCCTCGGTCTTCTGCACGAGATCGCCGATATAGACGATGTTGTCGTTCTTGAGGCAGTTCGCCGAGCGGACCGAGAGCTCGAGTTCGTCGACCTTGCGCAGCAGGTTCTTGTTGAACGGCAGGTCCGCGCCCTTGTCCTCGGCGGAAACCTGTTTGGGCTCTTCGAAATTGATGAAGAGTTGCAGCTGGTCCTGGAGGATGCGGGCGGCGAGCGCCACCGCGTCCTCCGGCGTCACGGCGCCGTTGGTTTCGACCTGCATCGACAGCTTGTCATAGTCGGTCACCTGACCGACGCGGCTGTTGTCCACCTTGTAGGAGACGCGGCGCACCGGGCTGTACAGGGAGTCGACCGGGATCAGCCCGATCGGCGCATCGTCAGGACGGTTCTGCGACGCCGGGACATAGCCTTTGCCGTTGGTGACCGTGAATTCCATGTTGAGCTTCGCGCCCTTGTCCAGGGTGCAGAGCACGAGTTCCGGATTGAGGATCTCGATGTCGTGGCCGGTCTCGATGCGGCCGGCGGTCACTTCGCCAGGGCCTTCGGCACGGAGCCGCATGCGCTTCGGGCCTTCGCCGCCCATGCGCAGCGCGATCGCCTTGATGTTGAGGATGATGTCGGTCACATCCTCGCGCACCCCGGAGATCGACGAGAATTCATGCAGCACGCCGTCGATATGCACGGACGTGATCGCCGCACCCTGCAGCGACGACATCAGCACGCGCCGGATGGCATTGCCGAGCGTCAAGCCGAAACCGCGTTCCAGCGGCTCGGCGACGATCGTCGCGAACCGCTTCGGGTCGGCGCCGCTTTCGACGTTCAGCTTGTTCGGCTTGATCAACTCGGTCCAATTTTTCTGAATCACGACTTCGACCTCATCACCTACGGGAACGGGCGGACCCCGGTTCCATGCTGGTCATTTCTTATCCGGCGCACCGCCGACCATTGGGGCATCGCACCGGCCTTCAACGCCTCTGCCGCCGGTCACGGGGCGGCGGGCGAAACCTTTAGACGCGCCGCCGCTTCGGCGGACGGCAGCCATTGTGCGGAATTGGCGTCACGTCGCGGATCGACGTAATCGTGAAGCCGGCGGCCTGCAGCGCCCGGAGCGCGGACTCGCGGCCGGAGCCCGGACCCTTCACTTCCACTTCCAGCGTCTTCACGCCATGTTCCATCGCCTTGCGGGCGGCGTTGTCGGCCGCGACCTGGGCCGCGTAGGGCGTCGATTTGCGCGAGCCCTTGAAGCCCTGGCTGCCCGACGACGACCAGGCGATCGTATTGCCCTGGGCATCGGTGATGGTCACCACGGTGTTGTTGAAGCTGGCGTTCACATGCGCAACGCCGGAAGTGATGTTCTTGCGCTCTTTGCGGCGGGGGCGCGCAGTTGCTGGTTTTCCCATGATCCTGTCCTGCTAATTCGCGTCAGACTGTCTTTTTCTTGCCGGCAATGGTCTTTACCGGACCTTTGCGCGTGCGCGCATTGGTCCGCGTCCGCTGGCCGCGCACCGGCATTCCCTTGCGGTGCCGCAAGCCGCGATAGCAGCCGAGGTCCATCAGGCGCTTGATATTCATCGCGACGATGCGGCGCAGATCGCCTTCGACCCGGTAATCGCGGTCGATGCACTCGCGGATGCGCACGACCTCATCGTCGGTCAGCTGAGATACCCGCCGCTCGGACGGAATGCCGACCTTGGTGCAGATCTCCCCCGCCTTCGCCCGGCCAATGCCATGGATGTAAGTGAGCGCGATCAAAACGCGCTTCTGCGTGGGAATATTGACGCCAGCTATACGAGCCACGCCGTAAGCTCCTCTAATTTCTCGATGAAGGCATGCTGAAAAGGCCCGGACTCGCGACCGGACCAAGGCGCCGGATTATAGGTAGGCTCCTTGTCGAGTCAACCATTTAGACCCTCTCCAGCACGGCATCGATCTGCCGTGCGACTTCTTCGACCGAGGCCATGCCATCAACCTGTCGAAGTATGCTTTTTCCCTTATAATACGGCAGGATAGGCGCCGTTTTCTCATGATATTCTTTAAGACGCGCCGCGACCGTCGCCGCGTTGTCATCAGCGCGGCGCTTGAACTCGGTGCCGCCGCAGACGTCGCAAACCCCGGATTTCTTCGTTCGCTTGAAGGAATCGTTATAGACGGCACCGCATTTGGCGCAGGTGAACCGGCCGGAGATTCGGTCCACCAGAGCCTTGTCGTCCACGGCCATCTCAATGACGGCATCCAGGCCCGTCCCGCGCTCGGCCAGCATGGCGTCCAGCGCCTGCGCCTGGGCAACGGTGCGGGGAAAGCCGTCCAGGATAACCCCCTTCGCGCAGTCTTGGCCGTCGACCCGATCGGCAATCATCCTGATCACAATGCCATCGGGAACGAGCTGGCCGGCTTTCATCAGCTGGTCGGCTTCCCTACCGACATCGCTGCCGGACTGAACCGCGGCCCGCAACATGTCCCCCGTGGACAGCTGACGTAGGCCGCGCAATTCCTCCAACCGCTTCGCCTGGGTGCCCTTCCCGGCGCCCGGCGGCCCCAGCAGTATCAGCTTCATCCGCGGCGGCCTTTGAGCTTGGCTTTCTTGATCAGGCCTTCGTACTGGTGCGCAATCAGATGGGAATGAATCTGCGCAACCGTATCCATGGTCACGGACACAACGATCAGCAAGCTGGTACCGCCGAAATAGAACGGCAGCGACTTGTAGGAAATCAGGAACTCGGGGATCAGACACACGCCAGCGAGATACAGCGCGCCCACCATGGTCAGCCGGGTCAGCACATAGTCGAGATAATCCGCCGTATGCTTGCCAGGCCGGTAGCCGGGAATGAAACCGCCATACTTCTTCAGGTTGTCGGCGGTCTCCACCGGGTTGAACACCACCGCCGTGTAGAAGAACGCGAAGAAAATGATCAAGCCGGCATAGAGCAGCATGTAGAGCGGCTTGCCGTGTGACAGGTACAGCGAGATCGTCTGCAGCCAGCCCGGACCGGTCTGTCCGCTGAAACCGACAACGGTCAGCGGCAGCAGCAGCAGCGAGCTGGCGAAGATCGGCGGAATAACGCCGGAGCTGTTGAGCTTCAACGGCAGGTGCGAACTCTCGCCGCCAAACATCTTCAGGCCGACCTGGCGCTTCGGATACTGCACCAGCAGGCGGCGCTGGGCGCGCTCGAAGAAAACGATCGTGGTGATGACGACCACGATCATGATGATGATGCCGATGATCCAGATCATCTCAAGCGAGCCGGTGGCGCCCATATTGAGCGTATGCACAGCCGAAATCGGCAGGTTCGCCACGATGCCCGAAAAGATGATCAGCGAGATTCCGTTGCCGATGCCGCGGGCCGTGATCTGCTCACCGAGCCACATCAGGAACACCGTACCGGCGGTCAGGATGACGATCGTACTGATGTGGAACCAGAAGGGGTCGCTGAGCACGACGCCCATGCCCTCCAGGCCGCGCGCCACGCCGAACGACTGGAACACCGCGAGGAACACGGTGAGATAGCGGGTATACTGGTTCAGCTTCTGCCGTCCCGCCTGGCCCTCTTTCTTCAAGGCCTCGAGCGACGGCGAAATACCGGACATCAGCTGGACGATGATCGATGCCGAGATGTAGGGCATGATGCTGAGAGCGAAAATCGACATGCGGCCGACCGCACCGCCCGCAAACATGTTGAGCATGCCGAGAATGCCGCCGGCGGCCTGCTTGAAGATCGCTTCAATCTGCGCGACGTCGACGCCGGGCAGCGGCAGGAAAGTGCCGAGCCGGAAAACGATCAGGCATCCCAGCGTGAACAGGATGCGCTTGCGCAGCTCGGTCGCCTTGCCGATGGCGCCGAAATTGATAGTGGCGGCAAGTTGCTCGGCTGCTGACGCCATGGGCGCTTTCCTAGGTTACGCCTTGGCGGGTTCTTCGACCGCCGGCTTATTGACGATGACCTGACCGCCCGCCTTCTCCACCGCCGCGATCGCGGATTTGGAGGCGCCGGCGACTTCGATCTGAATCTTGGCCTTCAGCTCACCATTACCCAGCAGGCGAACGCCATCGCGCGCACGGCGCAGCACACCGGCCTTCACCAGGGCGGCGCCGTCGATCTTTTCGCCCGTGGCGAGCTTGCCGGCATCGATCGCCGTCTGCAGGCGGCCGATATTCACTTCCACCAGGTCCAGGCGGAAGACGTTGTTGAAGCCGCGCTTGGGCATGCGCATGTGAAGGGGCATCTGGCCGCCTTCGAAGCCCTTGATGCGGACGCCGGTACGGGCCGTCTGGCCCTTGCCGCCGCGCCCCGCAGTCTTGCCCTTGGTGGAGCCGATGCCGCGGCCAACGCGGATCCGCGATTTGCGGGATCCGGCATTGTCGGAGAGCTGATTGAGTTTCATACCCTGCTTCCTTCCCGGCCTGGCGCCGGTCGTCCTTAATCTAAATAGGTAGTCAGCCGACAGATTCCACCCGCAGCAGGTGCCTGACCTTGTCGATCATGCCCCGCACAGACGGTGTATCCTCGAGCTCCCGGGACCGGTTGAGCTTGTTCAGCCCCAGGCCGCGCAAGGTGTCCCGCTGGCTGCCTTCGCGGCCGATCGGGCTGCCGACCTGGGTGACCTTCACCCGGCCTTTTTTCGTTGCCGCCATGATCCTTACTCCGTCGCCTCGGCGCCGTCACTGCGGCGGCCGAGAATGTCGCTGACCTTGCGGCCGCGGCGAGCCGCGACAGAACGAGGCGAGCTGCTGCTGGTCAAAGCCGAAAATGCCGCCTTGACCATGTTGTGGGGGTTGGACGTGCCGATCGACTTGGCGACCACGTCATGGACGCCCAAGGCCTCGAACACGGCGCGGATCGGGCCGCCGGCGATGATGCCAGTACCCTGCTCGGCGACGCGGAACACGACCTTGCCGGCGCCGAAATGGCCGCGGACATCATGATGCAGCGTACGGCCTTCGCGCAGCGGTACGCGGATCATCGACCGCTTTGCCTGCTCGGTTGCCTTGCGGATCGCCTCCGGCACTTCGCGGGCCTTGCCGGCGCCATGGCCGACACGGCCGCGGCCGTCGCCGACGACCACCAGCGCCGCGAATCCGAAGCGCCGGCCGCCCTTCACGACTTTGGCGACGCGATTGATGCTGACCAGCTTCTCGATCAGCTCCGCTTCGTCACGATCCCGCGGACGCTCGCGATCACGGTCACGGTCGCGGCGTTCACCTCTGGGTCCCTTGGCCATGCTTCCCTAACCTCTAGAACGAGAGCCCGCCTTCGCGGGCGCCTTCGGCCAGGGCTTTCACCCGGCCATGATACAGATAGCCGCCGCGATCAAAGACGACGTCCTTGACCCCGGCCTTCACCGCGCGCTCGGCGACCAGCTTGCCGACTTCCTTCGCGGCATCGATGTTCGCGCCGGACTTCAGCTTCGCCTTCAGGTCCTTGTCGACGCTGGAGGCGGCCGCGAGCGTCGTGCCCTTCACATCATCGATGATCTGGGCATAGATGTGCTTGCTCGACCGGAACACGGAGAGCCGCGCGCGGCCAATCGCCTTGCGCCGGATTTGCACGCGCGTGCGCTCTGAGCGCCGCGCGAAGAGTTGTTTCGGCTTCGACATGGCTTACTTCTTCTTACCTTCCTTACGCAGGATCGTCTCGCCCTCGTACTTGATGCCCTTGCCCTTGTAGGGCTCGGGACCGCGGTAGGAGCGAATTTCCGCCGCAACCTGTCCGACCTTCTGTTTGTCAAAGCCGGTGATGGAGATGGCGGTTGGCTTCTCGCACTTGATCTGGATCCCCTCGGGGATCGGATAGTTGATGTCGTGGCTATAGCCGAGCTGCAGTTGCAGCATCTTGCCCTGCACCGCCGCGCGATAGCCGACGCCGTTGATCTCCAGGTTTCTCTTGAAACCCTGGGAGACGCCCTGAACCATGTTGCGCATGAGGTTGCGGGTGGTTCCCCACTGCATCCGCGCCTTCTTGGAGTCGTTGACAGGCGCACAGACGAGCTTGCCGTCCTGAAGCTTCGCGGTCACCTGGTCGCCCAGGTTCAGCTTCAGTTCGCCCAGCTTGCCCTTTGCGGTCACCAGGCGGCCATCGACCGCTACAGTGACGCCGCTCGGCACGGCCACGGGGTTCTTGCCTACGCGAGACATCTCATCGGCTCCTTAGTATACCCGGCAGAGTACTTCGCCGCCGACATTGGCGGCGCGGGCTTCGGTGTCCGACATCACGCCGCGCGGCGTCGACAGGATGGAAATACCCAGCCCGTTATAGATGCGCGGCAGATCGGCGATCTTGGAATAGACACGCCGGCCGGGCTTGGAGATGCGGCTGATTTCGCGGATGACCGGTTCGCCATCGTGATATTTCAGCTCGACCTTGAACTCGGCCATGCCGGCCTGCTGCTCGCTGCGCGAGTAGTCGCGGATGTAGCCCTCGCGCTTCAGCACGTCGAGCACATTGCCGCGCAGCTTTGACGCCGGGGTTTGAACGCTGGACAAACGCGCCTTCTGCGCATTCCTGATGCGCGTCAGCAAGTCGCCCACTGGATCGGAAAACGACATATTCCTCGGCCTCCCTTACCAGCTCGACTTGACCATGCCCGGGATCTGGCCGGTGGAGGCCAGCTGCCGCAAGGCAATGCGCGAAACCCTGAATTTTCGGTAGTAGCTGCGCGGACGTCCGGTCAGCTCGCAACGGTTGTGCTGCCGCACCGGCGCGGCGTTGCGCGGAATTTCCGCCAACTTCAGGCGGGCCGCGAAACGCTGCTCCATGGGCAACGCATCGTCATTGGCAATCGTCTTCAGCCGCTCCCGCCGTCCGGCGAACTTCTTCGCCAAGCGGATGCGCTTCTTGTTACGCTCAATCATGCTGGTCTTCGCCATAAATTCCTCCAGCGATCCGTTCAGCTCGTGAACGGCATGTCAAAAGCCTTCAGCAAGGCCCTGGCCTCGGCATCGGACTTCGCCGTCGTGACGATGATGATGTCCATGCCGCGGACCGATTCGATTTTGTCGTAGTCGATCTCCGGAAACACAATCTGCTCCTTGAGACCGAGGGCGTAATTCCCCCGCCCGTCAAAGCTCTTCGGCGACACGCCGCGGAAATCGCGAACGCGCGGCAGCGCGACGTTGATCAACCGGTCGAGGAACTCGTACATGCGCTCGCGGCGCAGCGTGACCTTGCAGCCGATATTCTGGTTCTCTCGCAGCTTGAAGTTCGCGATCGACTTGCGCGACTTGGTGATCACCGGCTTCTGACCGGTGATCGCCGTCATCTCGTTGACCGCGGTGTTGATCTTCTTGCCGTCGGCCACAGCTTCGCCGACACCCATGTTGACCACGATCTTGTCGAGCTGCGGCACTTCCATGGCGTTCTTGTAGCTGAACTCGCGCATCAGCGCGGGTTTCACCACTTTCTCATAATGTTCATGCAACCGTGTCATTGTCGCTGCCCTCAGAGATCGATCGTCTCGCCCGACTTGCGCGCCACCCGCACTTTGCGGCCGCCATCGAGCACCTTGTACCCAATGCGGGTAGGCTTGCTTGTCTTCGGATCAACATGCGCCACATTGGAAATGTGCAGCGCCGCTTCCTTTTCCACGACACCGCCCGTCGACGCCGCCGACGGCTTGGTATGCCGCTTCACGATATTGACGCCCTGGACGACGACGCGGCTTTCCTCGCGGATCACGCGCAGAACCTCGCCGGTCTTGCCCTTGTCGCGGCCGGTGATGACGACGACGCGGTCGCCCTTTTTGATCTTGAATTTCGTTGCCATGTTCAGACTGTCTCCGTCATCTGTCCGTCGCTCACAGCACTTCCGGCGCCAGAGAGATGATCTTCATGAAATTCTTGGCCCTTAGTTCGCGCGTCACCGGGCCAAAGATACGGGTGCCAATCGGCTCGCCCTGCTTGCTGATCAGCACCGCCGCGTTGCGGTCGAAGCGGATCAGGCTGCCGTCGGTACGGCGGATCGGAAAGGCCGTCCGGACGATGACCGCCTGGTGCACGTCACCCTTCTTCACGCGGCCGCGGGGAATCGCCTCCTTCACGGAGACGACGATGATATCGCCCACCTGCGCAAATTTGCGCTTGGATCCGCCCAGCACCTTGATGCACTGCACCCTGCGCGCTCCCGAGTTGTCGGCGACTTCCAGGTTCGTCTGCATCTGGATCATGGTTTATACTCCCGTCCCTATGCCGCTCAGCCGGCCTTGACCGTGCGACCGCCGGAAATCACTTCCCAGCGCTTGCTTTTGGAGATCGGACGGCACTCGCGGATCTGCACGAGATCGCCGATCTTGTAGACATTCGCTTCGTCATGGGCGGAATACTTCTTGGAACGGCGCACATACTTGCCGTAAACCGGATCCATGACGCGGCGCTCGACGCGGACGACGATGGTTTTCTGCATCTTGTCGCTGACGACGACGCCTTCCAGAACTCTTTTGGGCATTCTCGATCTCCTACGAGCCGGCGCGCGCCGAATCATTGAGCATGGTCTTGATGCGCGCGATATCGCGGCGCACCTGGCGCACCCGCGCCGTATTCTCAAGCTGGCCGCTCGCCTTGCGGAAGCGCAGGTTGAACGCCTCTTTCCGCAGCGTCGTGAGCTCGGTCTTCAACTGATCGCTGGTTTTGGTGCGGAGGTCCGCGGCTTTCATGGCTTAGCTCCCCTCACCCAAGCGGGCGACGAAACGGGTCTTGATCGGCAGCTTGGCGGAGGCGAGGTCGAAGGCCTCCTGCGCCAGCGCGCGCGGCACGCCGTCGATCTCGAACATCACGCGGCCGGGATGCACGCGGCACACCCAATACTCCGGATTGCCCTTGCCGCTGCCCATGCGGACTTCGGCAGGCTTGCGCGAGATCGGCACGTCCGGGAATACGCGGATCCACACGCGGCCGACGCGCTTCAGATGGCGGGTCACGGCGCGACGCGCGGCTTCCAGCTGGCGCGCGGTGACGCGGCCCGGCTCCACGGCCTTCAGGCCGAAGGCGCCGAAATTCAGCGAGAAGCCACCCTTGGCGGCGCCATGGATGCGGCCTTTGTGGGCCTTGCGGTACTTGGTTCTGCTCGGTTGAAGCATTGCTCTGTTTCCCTGCCGGTGACGCGCTCAATCAGCGCGCGACCTGCTGCTCCTGGGCGCGCTTGTCCTGCGCCATCGGGTCATGGGCCAAGATCTCGCCCTTGAACACCCACACTTTCACGCCGCAGGTGCCGTAGGTCGTCATCGCCGTTGCCACGCCGTAGTCGATATCGGCGCGCAGCGTATGCAGCGGCACGCGGCCTTCGCGGTACCACTCCACACGGGCGATCTCGGCGCCGCCCAAACGGCCGGCGCAGTTGATGCGGATGCCCTGGGCGCCCAGGCGCATCGCCGACTGAACGGCGCGCTTCATGGCGCGGCGGAACGACACGCGACGCTCCAACTGCTGGGCGATATTTTCGGCCACCAGGCGGGCATCGATTTCCGGCTTGCGGATTTCCAGGATGTTCAGCAGCACCTCGCTGCCGGTCATCTTCGAGAGTTCGGAGCGCAGCTTCTCGATGTCGGCGCCCTTCTTGCCGATGACGACGCCGGGCCGCGCGGAATGGATGGTCACGCGCGCCTTCTTCGCCGGGCGCTCGATGACGATCTTGGACACGCCGGCCTGGGAGAGACGGTCATGCAGGAACTTGCGCAGCCGCAGGTCCGAATGCAGCAACGCGCCATATTCCTTGTCGGCGAACCAGCGGGAATCCCAGGTCCGGTTGATGCCGACGCGCAGGCCGATCGGGTTGACCTTCTGACCCATTACTTCGTCTCCTCGCGCTCGCGCACGATCAAGGTGATATTGCTGAACGGCTTCTCGATCCGTCCCGCCCGCCCGCGGGCGCGGGCATGGAAGCGCTTCATCACGAAACTGCGGCCGACCGTCGCTTCCGCGACATAGAGCCGGTCGACATCGAGCTGATGGTTGTTTTCCGCATTGGCGATCGCCGCCTGCAACACGCGCTTCACCGAATTGGCGATGCGGCGCTTGGAAAACGTCAGCTCCGACAACGCGACGTTCGCCGGCTTGCCGCGAATCGACTGCGCCACCAGGTTCAGCTTGCGCGGGCTGGTGCGCAGGACACTGGCGATAGCCTTCGCCTCGGTGTCCGCCAGCTGGCGCGGCAGGGCTTTCTTGGTCATCGCGCTACTCCTTGCGCACCACGGCCTTCTTATCGGCCGCGGTATGGCTCTGGAACTGACGGGTCGGCGAGAACTCGCCGAACTTGTGTCCGATCATGTTCTCCGTCACGAAGACCGGCAGGAATTTCCTGCCGTTATAGACGCCGAAGGTCAGTCCGACGAACTGCGGCAGGATCGTCGAACGGCGCGACCAGGTGCGGATCACCTCGTTGCGGCCGGACGAACGCGTGACTTCCGCCTTCTTCAGCAGAAAACCATCGACGAACGGACCTTTCCAAACAGAACGGGCCATGGATTGGCTGCCCTCCTCTACGCTTTCTTGGCCGCGTGGCGGCGGCGCAGAATCATGCCGTCCGTCCGCTTGTTGCGACGTGTCTTCTTGCCCTTGGTGGACACGCCCCAAGGCGTAACCCAATGCATGCCGCCGTTGGTGCGGCCGCCATGGGGATGGTCGACCGGGTTCATGGCGATGCCGCGGGTCACCGGGCGGATGCCGAGCCAACGGCTGCGGCCCGCCTTGCCGATGACGATGTTCTGCTGGTCCGGGTTGGACACGGCGCCGATCGTCGCCAGGCATTCGAGATGCACACGGCGGACTTCGCCGGAGCCGAGACGCAGCAGCGCATAGTCGGTGTCGCGGCCGACGAGTTGAACAAAGGTCCCCGCAGCACGGGCCAGCTTGCCTCCCGCCTCCGGCTTCATCTCCACATTGTGGATGATGGTGCCGACGGGAATGTTCTTCAGCGGCAGGGCATTGCCCGGCTTGATATCCGAGCGTTCGCCTGAGATCACCTTGTCGCCGACGCGCAGGCGCTGCGGCGCCAGGATGTAGCTGAGCTCGCCATCTTCATACCGGATCAGGGCAATGAAAGCCGTGCGGTTCGGATCATACTCCAGCCGCTCCACCGTCGCCGGCACATCGAACTTGCGCCGCTTGAAATCGACGATGCGATAGCGCTGCTTGTGACCGCCGCCCTTGCGGAACGAAGTCAGGTGGCCGTGATTGTTACGGCCGCCGGACCGGCGCTTGCCTTCGGTCAGCGCCTTGATCGGCTTGCCCTTGTGCAGCTCAGACCGGTCGACGATGACCAGCTGGCGCCGCGAGGGGGAGGTCGGCTTGAATGTCTTCAACGCCATCTCAGGAAACTCCCGTCGTCACATCGATCGCGTGGCCTTCGGCCAGCGTGATGTACGCCTTCTTCGTGTCCGGACGCTTGCCGATGAAACCGCGGAAGCGCTTGGTCTTGCCCATGGTGCGCAGGGTATTCACCGCCGTCACCTTGACATTGAACAGCTTCTCGACCGCGGCCTTGATTTCCGGCTTCGATGCATCCAGCGGCACACGGAACGTGACCTGGCTATGCTGCGAGCCCATCGTCGCCTTTTCGGTGATCACCGGCGAGCGGACGATGTGATACATCCTCGCCTGGCTCACTTTCACTGCTGCTTTCGCCATTGCCTGTCTCCGCCTACTTCAGCCGCGACTGCAGATGCTCGACCGCGTCCTTGGTCAGCACCAGCGTCTCGCGCCGCAGGATGTCATACACATTGGCGCCCTGCTGCGGCAGCACATCCACATTCGGGATGTTCGAGGCCGCGCGCTTGAAATTCTCATCGATGACCGCGCCGCCGATGATCAGCACCGACTGCCAGCCGAGCTTGCCGAGCTTCTTGACCAAGTCCGCCGTCTTCGCCTTGCCCGCGCTCACCTGGTCGATGACGATCAGGCGGCCGTCGGCCTGCTTGCTCGACAGCGCCGTCTTCAGCGCCAGCTTGCGAACCTTCTTCGGCAGGCCGGTCTCGTGACTGCGCACCACCGGACCGAAGATGCGGGCGCCGCCACGGAATTGCGGCGAACGCAGGCTGCCCTGACGGGCATGGCCGGTGCCCTTCTGATTCCATGGCTTCTTGGTCGTGCCCTGGATATCGCTGATGCCCTTGGTCTTGTGGTTGCCTGACCGGCGCTTGTTGAGCTGCCAGTTCACCGCGCGCGCCAGTATGTCCTTGCGCACCGGCAGACCGAAGATCTCATCAGCGAGATCGATTTCGCCGACATTCTTATTGTCGAGACTGGTCACCTGACACTTCATGACCCGCTATTCCTTCTTTTCCGCAGCGGCGCTATCGCCGGCGGCGCGAATGGCGGCCGGGAACGGCACGTCCTTCGGCAGCTTCCGCTTCACGGCGTCGCGGATCAGGACGAAGCCGCCCTCCGACCCCGGCACGGCGCCGCGGACCAAGAGGATGCCCCGCTCCGCGTCGGCCGAGACGACCTTCAGATTCGGCGTGGTCACGCGCTCGACGCCGAGATGGCCGGCCATCTTCTTGTTCGGGAAGGTGCGGCCCGGATCCTGGCGGTTACCGGTCGAACCATGGCTGCGGTGCGAGACCGACACGCCGTGGGTGGCGCGCAAACCACCGAAGTTCCAGCGCTTCATGGCACCGGCGAAGCCCTTGCCGATGGTCGTCCCCGTGACATCGACGAACTGGCCGGGCACGAAATGATTGGCCCCCAGCTCGACGCCGACTTCCAGCAGCGCATCCTTGCTGACACGGAACTCCGCCAGCTTGCGCTTCGGCTCCACCTTCACCTTGGCGAAGTGGCCGCGCTCGGCCTTGGAGAGATTTTTCACCTTCACCGAGCCGACGCCGAGCTGCACGGCCGTATAGCCGTTCTTCTCGGCGGTGCGGACACCGACGACCTGACAATTGTCAATCTTGAGCACTGTCACTGGGACATGTGCGCCGCCTTCATCGAAGACGCGGCTCATGCCCAGCTTTTGTGCGATCAATCCCGTGCGCATTGGCGCTGCTCCAACTCAAATTCCGCGCGACTAATTCTTCAACTTGATCTCGACATCGACACCGGCCGCCAAGTCGAGCTTCATCAGGGCATCGACCGTCTGCGGCGTGGGATCGACGATATCCAGCAGCCGCTTGTGGGTGCGGATCTCGAACTGCTCGCGGCTCTTCTTGTCGACGTGTGGTGACCGGTTGACGGTAAACTTCTCGATTCGCGTCGGCAGCGGAATTGGCCCGCGGACCTGCGCTCCCGTGCGCTTGGCCGTGTTCACGATCTCGCTCGTCGACTGGTCGAGCACGCGATGATCGAACGCCTTCAGGCGTATCCGGATATTCTGGCTCTCCATGGTCAACGTCCGTTCTGCTGCTCTGCCGACAAAAGCCGATTCACGATATCCAACGACTACTCGATGATCTTGGCGACGACGCCGGCGCCGACGGTGCGGCCGCCTTCGCGGATGGCGAAACGGAGGCCCTGCTCGCACGCGATCGGCGTGTGCAGCTCCACGTCCATGGTGATGTTGTCGCCGGGCATCACCATCTCCACGCCCTCGGGTAGCTTGATCGAGCCGGTCACGTCCGTGGTCCGGAAGTAGAACTGCGGCTTGTAGCCCGAGAAGAACGGCGTGTGCCGGCCGCCCTCGTCCTTCGAGAGGACGTAAATGTTGGCGTCGAACTTCGTATGCGGCGTGATCGAGCCGGGCTTGGCGATGACCTGGCCGCGCTCGATGCCCTTCTTGTCGACGCCGCGCAGGAGCGCGCCAATGTTGTCGCCGGCAATGGCCTTGTCGAGAGTCTTG
>DATKFM010000179.1:0-5620 GCA_035544395.1 Verrucomicrobiia bacterium | reverse complement strand
CGTGTGCGCGGTGAAGGGCGGACCGCCGTTCGGCGCGGAGTCGAAGCATTTGAACAGGAAGATCTCGTCGCGCTGCATCCGCGGCGCGTAGTGCCATCGATGATCGGGATTGAATGACAGAGCGAAGGTCTCGCCGATCCGGTCGCGATAGCGCATTTCCGTCGCGATGAGATCGCCTGGCGCAATCGTGCGCGCATCGCAGAGCGCGAGTGGCGTGTCGTAGACGGTGCCTTTGATCGGCCGCCAGGTGTTGTAAATGGCGAACCGCTGCTTCCTTGTTGCTTCCGCCGGCAGCAGGTCGCGCAAGCGTTGCGGACCGGAGGCGAAGGTGTAGTCATTGTGAACCGCCCGGACCGGCTCCCGCAGCTCGCCGCCGGCGTTCGCTTGCGCGCTGCGCAGCGTGTGATCGAACATCAGGGCGCGCGACGCACCTGTGAGATCGCGCACGAGACGTTCCATCTCCGGATAATAGACCGCCCGAATCTCGGCCTGGTCGTAGAAGTCGCGGACAGCGGTCCTCTGCTGTCGCAGTATGAAGCCCTGCTCGTCGAGCGACAGCCGATCCACCAGTGGCCGCGCATCGCCGATCGCCACGGCATGACCGCGATAATCGCCGAACCGCTGCGGCAAGCCCGGCGGTGGATCGTACATGTAGACGTAAGGCCGTTCCGGCGATGGCGTGAGATAATTCAGCGTTCCCGTCACGGTACCCGCGGCGATCGTCGCACTGCTGTCCATGTATCCCGCCCCACTCCAAGTAACCTTGCGGTAAGCGCAATGCCGATGCTACCGGCCCAGCACTGCGTTTCTCAACGTAGGTGGCGCAAGTCAGGAAACAAGCTAGTCCGGCAGCGCCAGAGGTTGAATTTCGTCATAGAGATCGCCGGGTCCCGGATTTTCCTTCGGTGCGGCACCGCCGAGGAAATCCACCACGCCCCACACGGCGTTAAGCGCGCTCTGCACCGCGCCTTCCACCCAGGCGGCCGTCCAGGAGATATCATCGCCCGCCAAGAACAGGCCGCGCTGGGCCGGCGCCAGATCCTTCTGCTCCTTGAAGTGGCAGAACATGCGCCGCTGATAACGGTAATGCCCCGGCAAGTTGCCCTTGAAGGCGCCGAGCGAATCCGGATCGGCCTCCCAGGAGACGGTGATCGGATCGCCGA
Source organism: Verrucomicrobiia bacterium (assembly GCA_035544395.1). Classification (GTDB taxonomy): domain Bacteria; phylum Pseudomonadota; class Alphaproteobacteria; order Dongiales; family Dongiaceae; genus DATKFM01. Next base: position 4,457 of record DATKFM010000179.1, on the reverse strand, counting down.
TGATATGCTTGGCGATGTCCAGCTTGGGATAGACCTTCTGCAGCGCGTCCAGCATCAGCTTCACACGCTTTTCCTTGCCGAAGGGCAGCACCTTCAGCGCATCGCCCATCCAGGTGTAGGACAGGCAGATCACCGCCGGCTTGTCCGGACCGTTATCGAAGAGATAGGTGCCGCGGGTGAGACGGTCGCTCAGGGTCTGGCTCATGACATAGCGGCCGGTCTTGGCGTCACGCGAATTCCAGAACGGCCGGTCCACCATGACGAAGGTCTTGGAGGACTGCATGTAGTGGGTGCGGTCCATCGCCATCCAGAGCTTCTGGGGGAACAACCGCTCCTCGGTCTCGATGGTCGTCGACATCAGCCAAGTCTGGCAAGTGCACACCACCGCGTCAAAGCGGCGGGTGTCGCCCCAGCGGTCGGTGATCAGGAATTTGCCGTCATCGTCGTCACGGGCGATGCGGGCGACGCCCGGCCGCGGCCCGCCGCCATGGAGCGCATCCAGCGAGGTGCCCGACGGCCAATGCACGGCGTGATCCGGCGCCATCTTCCACAACCGGCGCGGCAGCTGCTCCACGCCGCCCACCACCAGCCGCTGATGGCTGTCCTGGTCGGTATAGACCACGCGCAGGATCTCCAGCATGGAGTTGGGGAAGTCGGTGTCCCAGCCGCCGGTGCCGAAGCCCACCTGGCCGAAGATCTCGCGGTGGCGGTAGCTGCGGCGCGCGAAGGCATCCGACGTGGCGACAAAGCCGTAGAAGCTGCGCTCGTCCCAGATCGGGATCAGGGAGTTCCAGATCGCCTTGACCTTGGCCACATCGCGGCGGCGCATGGCGTCCTGCATGGCGGCGAACTGCGCGCCATGCTCCAGCGCCTCGTTCCAGGCCGCCTCCACCTCCTTGAAGATCCGCGGCAGGTCCTCGGGCTTCTCCACATATATCGGTTCGCCCTCGAGATCGATGACGGTGGAGGGCGTGGCCGGTGACATCGGATTGGGGAACGGCTTGGTCTCCAGCCCGGCCATGGCGAGATAGTGGTAGAAAGTGGTGGAGGACACGGGAAAGCGCATGGCGCCCAGCTCAGCGATCACGCCTTCTGCGCCCTCGAACGGCACCGATCGCAGGCGCCCCCCCAGCCGTCCAGCCTCATAGACCACCGGCTTCAGCCCCATCTTCATCAGCTCGAAGGCGCTCAGCAGCCCGGCGATGCCGGCGCCGATCACAGCCACCTCCGTGCCATGGCGTTCCGCCGGCACCTTGCCCAGCCCGGCCGGATGCTTCACCCAGTTGTCATAGGCGAAGGGGAAATCCGGGCCGAACATGGTGATCGGCGGCTTTTCGGCAGGTTTCTTGGCGGCGTTCATAAGACTGTCCCCCGTAGCTCTGACAACTACAGCGTCTGCCGCCGACCGAGGGCCGGTCAATACCCTGCCTGTGCCTTTGGAATTCCTTTGCAGCGGCCTATTTCGGAATGCCGTCCCAGCCACGCCGGTCCCATACCGCCTGCACCCGGCGCCAGACGTCATCCGTCATGCCATGGCGCCACACGCCGCCAAGAAGCCGAGCAAATCTTCGATTGGTGCGAGTTTCGGCTTCGACACGCTCAATGAAGGCCTGTCCATGCTTCGATAGAAGATTTTCAAGCGGCCCCGCCGCGAGCAACTCTACTGTCGGCGTGCTTTCATCGCGCGCGAGGATCGCGAGAATTAGCGCCCAGGCGGAATCCGGTTTGGCATCAATCAATTCGTCGAGGGCGTCGCCGGGCAGGTCGATGCTTGCATCAAGTTCGACGCCCGAACTATCCGCAGCATGCAAAGCTTTCGCCATTTCGATCCAACCGGCAATCAGATCCTCGTGATCGACTTGCTTCTCTTCGCCCATGAATGCTGCTGGCCTACAAGGACCGGATCAAGGCCGCCGCAGCGGCGGTTGCCAGAGGGAGCCGTCGACACCGGTTCCGGCGTTGGCGGCGATCATCGCCAGGACCAGTTCGTTCCGCAGCGCCCGCTGCCCGCCCGGGCTGCCCGGCGACATCATCTGCGCCAGGCGATCGATCGCAGTGCTGCCATAGGCAATGTCGGTGAGGTCGAGTTTCCACAGCCCTTCTTCTTTCGAGAACTGGAGCTGGGATACCGGAAAAGATCCGTCGGACAGGACATCGGCCGCCGCCGCCTGCCTGTCGACGCGCACGCCGCCGAGATCGATGCCGGCAACCGGCCCGTCGCGGGTCAGATCGGCGTCCACCACATAGGCCACCAGCTCGCGGGCCGGCATGGCACTGAGCTTCTGCGGGCCGATGCTCTGGCGCAGGCTGAGCGCCGCCGCCAGCATCGCCGTCGGCTGCGCTTCCAGCTCCGCCTTCGATCCGTAGAGCGCGAGATCCCTGGCCTTGTCGGAGAGCGCCAAGGTCGAACGTGACACCAGCCGCGCCGCCTCATCGCCCTGGTTCTGCAGCAAGGCCGCTTTGAGGGCATGAAAGGACTGGCGCACCGCGTCCGCTTCGCCCTCGGCTCTTGCGGCCGGCGCGAGCGCGATCATCAGCGCGAGTAACATGAAAACCGTCGGGCGTGAAATCAAGCGACACCTCCAATGGCCAGCCGTCGCGCCCCCGCGACGCCGGCAATGGAGGACGAAACTGCGGCGAAAATACGACATCCGGCGGCCCGATGGGGGGCGACATCATCGACAGCTGATCTGGTACGGCCTGCTCCGGCCCCGTCTATTGCTATTCCTGCGATCCCGGGCTGTTATCCTGTTGGACGTATCTGACTGCGGCATATCTTTTGGTCCGTAGGATGTCGAATGCCAAAGCAAGGCCTCGGCGGAGTTGTAAATCACCAAACGTGGTTTGGAATCGCTATCGCTATTCTTGCTTTGATGCTGACCGCTTGCGCGAATGACAAATCGCTGTATGAGGACCACCGCGGCAGATATCCAGAGGACTATCGGGCCAAGGTGAAAGCGGCGATCGAGAAAGGCTGGCCCGAGCCCCGCAAATTCCGGGTCATTTACATCACGGAGCCGGCCAAGGGGTTCATTGGGCCGGAAAACTACTGGGACCCGCAAACTTTCAGGGACTATGGGAAGTATGGGGCCTGGCTCGGCTGTGTCTACATTCAGGCCATCCCTGGCCGCGGCGCCGACTTTGCCGAAATGGATATCCCCTATGTGATCCACCGCTATGGAACCGCTGTAGAGCTAGTCGATGAGCCGAGCTGCCGGCATGCGCCTTACCAACCTTGGCCCGACATGAAGGAAGGTACGGAAACGCGCCTCTATAGACCGAAGGCGCCGATCGACGGCTAAAGCCGCTCTACTGGCTCAGCTTCTGAGTCAGCACTTCGACGGCGCGATCGAGCTGCGGATCGGCGCCGGCGGCATAGGGCAGATCGAACGGGACCTCGATGGTCGGGTCGACACCCCTGCTCTCCAGCCGCTCGCCATCGACGGCGACATCGGACACCGCGATCAACAGCAGGCTGCCGTCGCTGAGATAGAAGGTGCGGCCGGCCAGCAGCGCGCCCGCGGTTCGCGTGCCCACGACCTCGCCATAGCCGTATTTCTTGAAGCCATAGGTCAGCACTTCCTTGCCGCTGCGGGTGCCGCCATTCACCAATGCAACCGCCGGCCGGCGCCATTTGGCGTTGAAGATGTGGTCGTCGTTGGCGCGACGGCCGTCCATGGTCATCGTCGGCCCGGGCGCGAAGATGTCGAGATAGTCCGGCTGCGCCCCGCCCCAGCCGTCCCGCAAGTCCCAGATCAGCGCATCCGCGTCCTTCAGCACGCCTTCGGACACCAGTTCTTCAAGCAGGTTTTGGTACTGCCGCCCGGCATAGCACCAGACATGCACATAGCCGATCTTGAGCCCGCCGGACTCGATGATCCGGGCACTGTCGCGCATCGCGTCGAGGAAAGCCTGGTTCGGCTGGATCGATTGCGGGGTCACTGTCAGCGGCCGCGGCGCGGAGTCGGCGTTGCGGCGGATGTTGATGTTCACCGGCTGCCCGACCTTGCCGGCGAAGGAGGCCACGGGCTCGAATGGCCCGCCCGCGACGCCGACGATCTCGTCGCCGGTGCGAAGGCCGGCTTTCGCGGCGGGCAGTCCGTCCATCACGCCGGATACGAAAGTCCGGCCGTCGATCTCCCGCGTGAAAATGCCGATGCCGGGATAGCGGACCTTGTCGCCATCGAAGAACGGCTTGGCTTCGTCCCGCTCGGTGCCGCCGAAGATATCAGCAAGCTGGTAGTAGGCCGGATCATCAGGCGTGAAGTAACCCATGTGGGAGGCGTGAAGCTCCGCCAGCATGGCGTTGATGACCGCGGCAAATTCGCCCGCAGACGTCGCCGCTTCCGCCTGCGGCCGGTACTTGTCGGCGATGGCCTGCCAATCGAGGCCCGCCATGTTCGGATCGTAGAAGCGATCCCGCGTGACGCGCCAAGCTTCGTCGAAGAGCGTGGCAT
>DATKFM010000178.1:0-14072 GCA_035544395.1 Verrucomicrobiia bacterium | reverse complement strand
GGTGGTGACCACCAGGGCGTCGCCGTCGACATCAGTGTCATTTGTGAGGACGTTGCCAATGACCGGCGCGACCGTGTCCTCAGCCGCAGTGTTGGTGTCAGGGTTCGCGACCGGGCCATCGTTCGTGCCGGTGATGGTGATGGCCAGCGTCGAAGTCGACGTGCCGCCATTGCCGTCGGCGATCGTGTAGTTGAAGTTCTGGGTCAGCGTCTCGCCGACGCCTAGGGCCTGGACCGCGGCATTGCCGTTGTTCAGTGCGAAGCTGTAGGTGCCGTCGGCCGCAATCGTGACCGTGCCATAAGGGCCAACCTGTGCGCCGGAGGTCGTGACCGTCAGGGCGTCGCCGTCGACATCCGTATCATTGGTCAGCACATTGCCGGTGACCGGCGCGACCGTGTCCTCAGCGATGGTGGCGGCATCGGCGTTCGCCACCGGACCATCGTTGGTGCCGGTGATGGTGATCGTGAGGGTCGAGGTGGCCGTGCCACCCTGGCCGTCCGCCACCGAGTAAGTGAAGGTCTCGGTCAGTGTCTCACCGACGCCGAGCGCCTGCACTGTGGCGTTGCCGTTGTCGAGCGCGTAGCTGTAGGCGCCGTCGCTATCAAGCGTCAGCGTGCCATAGCCACCCGTCTGATCGCCCGGGTTCGATACCGTCACGATGTCGCCGTCGACATCGGAATCGTTCGTCAGCACGTTGCCGGTGGCCGGCGCTACCGTGTCCTCGGCAATGCTATCGACATCCGGATTGGCAACCGGATCGTCATTCACGCCGCCGACATTGATGGTCACCGTGGCGGTATCGGTGCCGCCATTGCCATCGGAAACTTCGTAGACGAAGCTGTCGGTGCCGTTGTAGCCGGGATCCGGCGTGTAGGTGAAGCTGCCGTCGGCGTTCATCACCAGCGCGCCGTTGCTCGGCCCGCTGAGCACGCCGGTGACCGTCAATGTATCGCCGTCGATGTCGGTGTCGCCATCGAGCACGCCGCTGGCGGCGTTGATGGTGACGGAACCGTCTTCCGCGACGCCATAGCTGTCATCATCGGCCACGGGACCGTCGTTGGTGCCGGTGATGGTGATCGTGAGGGTCGAGGTGGCCGTGCCGCCCTGGCCGTCCGCCACGGAATAGGAGAACGTCTCGGTCAGCGTCTCGCCAACTCCCAGCGCCTGGACCGTGGCATTGCCGTTGTCGAGCGCGTAGCTGTAGGTGCCATCCGTATTGAGCGTCAGCGTGCCAAAGCCGCCCGTCTGGTCGCCGGGGTTCGACACCGTCAGGATATCGCCGTCGACATCGCTATCGTTGGCCAGGACATTGCCCGTGACAGGCGCGATCGCGTCCTCGGCCACCGTGTTGGTGTCCGGGTTCGCGACCGGATCGTCGTTCACGCCGCCGACATTGATGGTCACCGTGGCGGTATCGGTGCCGCCATTGCCGTCGGAAACCTCGTAGGTAAAGCTGTCGGTGCCGTTGTAGCCGGGATCCGGCGTATAGGTGAAGCTGCCGTCGGGATTGATCAACAGCGTGCCGTTGCCCGGTCCGCCGAGAACGCCGGTAACTGTCAGCGTGTCGCCGTCGGCGTCGATGTCGCCATCGAGCACGCCATTGTCGGCATTGATGGTGACGGAACCGTCTTCCGCGACGACATAGCTGTCGTCATCGGCCACCGGGGCATCATTGGTGCCGGTGATGGTGATGGTCAGTGTCGAAGTGGATGTGCCGCCGTTGCCGTCGGATATGGAGTAGGAGAACGTCTCCGTGGCCGTCTCGCCGACGCCCAGAGCCTGAACCGCCGGATTGGAGTTATCCAGCAAGTAGCTGTAGCTGCCGTCGCCAAAGATGGAGATCGTGCCGTAGCTGCCGGTCTGCGCGCCCGTGGTCGTGACCGACAGGACGTCGCCGTCGGGATCCGTGTCATTGCCGAGCAAGTTGCCGGTGATCGGTACAGCCGCGTCTTCCACGATATCGGCCACATCGGCATTCGCCACCGGGCCGTCATTGGTGCCGGTGATGGTGATGGTCAGCGTCGAAGTCGCCGTGCCGCCATTGCCGTCGGAGATGCTGTAGGAGAAGGTGTCCGTGACCGACTGGCCGACGCCCAGCGCCTGAACCGCCGGGTTGGCATTATCCAGGCTGTAGCTGTAACCGCCGTCGGCATCGATGCTGACCGAGCCGTAGCTGCCGGCCTGCGGGCCGGTGGTCGTGACCGTCAGGGCGTCGCCGTCCACATCGGTGTCGTTGGTCAGGACATTGCCGATAACCGCTGTAGCCGTGTCTTCCGCGACGGTGGTCGCGTCCGCACTCGCCACCGGGTCGTCATTGGTGCCGGTGACGGTAATCGTCAGGGTGGAGCTGGACGTGCCGCCCTGGCCATCGGAAATGAAGTAGGTGAAGCTTTCTGTCAGCGTCTCGCCGACGGCCAGGCCCTGGACGGCCGGGTTGCCGTTGTCGAGGCTGTAGCTGTAGGTCCCGTCGCCATTCAGCGTGAGCGTGCCGTATGTCCCGGTCTGTGCACCGGAATTGGTGACCGAGAGGGCATCGCCATCCGCGTCCGTGTCGTTGTCAAGCACATTGCCGGTGACAGGCGCGACCGCGTCTTCCGCGATTGTCGCCATGTCCGCGTTCGCCACCGGGCTGTCATCGGTGCCGCTGATGATGATGGTCAGGGTCGAGGTCGAGGTGCCGCCGTTGCCGTCGGAAATGGTGTAGGAGAATACTTCCGTCACCGTTTCGCCATTGCCGAGCCCCTGCACGGCTGGGCTGGCGTTGTCGAGGACATAGCTGAATGTGCCGTCGGCGTTGATGGTGACCGTACCGTAGGTGCCGGTCTGCGCGCCCGTGCTGGTCACGGTCAGCGCGTCGCCATCCGGATCCGTGTCGTTGCCGAGCACATTGCCGGTGACCGCCGCGGCATCGTCTTCGGTCGCTGTCGCCACATCAGGATTGGCGACCGGGCCGTCATTGCTGCCAGTGATGGTGATGGTCAGCGTGGCGCTGGACGAGCCCCCCTGGCCGTCGGAGATGAAGTAGGTAAATGTCTCCGTCAGCGTCTCGCCATTGCCCAGCCCCTGAACATCCGTGTTGGCATTGTCCAGGCTGTAGCTGTAGCTGCCGTCGCTATTGAGCGTGAGCGAGCCATAGCTGCCGGCCTGCGGACCGGTGGTTGTAACCGCCAGCGTATCGCCGTCGATATCGGTGTCATTGGCCAGGACATTGCCAATGATCGGCGCGACCGTGTCTTCCGCGATAGCAGCCACATCGGCATTGGCCACCGGGCCATCATTGGTGCCGTTAATGGTGATGGTGAGGGTGGCGCTGCTGCTGCCGCCGTTGCTGTCGGAAATGCTGTAGGTAAAGGTCTCGGTCAGGCTCTCGCCGACGCCGAGCGCCTGTATGACCGGGTTGCTGCTGTCGAGCGCATAGCTGTAGGTGCCATCGATGTTCAGCGTCAGCGTGCCGTAGCCGCCGGCCTGCGGGCCGGTCGTGGTGACGATCAGCGTATCGCCGTCGACATCGGCGTCATTGGTGAGCACATTGCCGGTGACCGGCGCCACCGCGTCTTCCGCGATAACAGCCAGGTCGGCGTTGGCGACCGGGCCGTCATTGGTGCCGTTGATGGTGATGACGATAGTCGCGGTCTGGGTGCCGCCATCGCCATCGGATACCGTGTAGCTGAAGACCTCGACGAAGCTTTCGCCGACGCTGAGGCCTTGCACGTCCGGATCGCTGTTGTCGACCTCGTAGGTATAGGAGCCGTCGGGGTTGAGCGTCAGCCAGCCATGGTCGCTGGCCAGGCGGGCGCTGACATTGCTCTCCGAGCCGTTAACGCGGATGACCGTCAGGGGGCCGCCTGAGGACAAATCATTGGCAAGGACGTTGCCGCCGGTGATCACGCTATCTTCAAGAAGGTCCAGCGAGTCGTCGCCGGCGATGATGCCGTTGCTGTTTTCCGCGCCGAGGCTGCCGAACTGCTCGCGATAGGTGACGTTTGATTCGCCGACGTGATAATTCAATGCCGTCGCGTCGAGCACGCCATGGGCGATCAGGGTCGACAGGACCATGCTGGACTGCGGCTGATGCACGTCGCGGAAGCCGGAACCAGTGCGATCGACGACCTGCACGATCTGGCCGGTCGATTTGAAGCAGAGCTGCGGTTCCGTCGTGCCGGCCGCTTCGCCGACAACCGGCACCGCTTCCAGCAGCGTCAAATTCTTGAGGATGACCGTGCCGCCATTGGGCAGTTCGATCGTGATGCCATTGGTGGTTGGCTTGATATCCGCTTCAGCAAGGCTGAACGCAAACTGCAGGACGGTACCGATCTTCGGATCGACGACGACAGTTTCACCTGCATCGGGCGCCAGCACGATCGTCGCCGGCGCCAGGCCTTGCTGAAGCAGGACTCCACGATCACCACTGTCCTTCAGCTTGTCGAGAAGGTCAGCGGGTGACTCGCATTTTTGAAAAGTTGTTTGTTCGCGATTTACGACTGTCATGATCCAATCTTGGTTTTTTTACGACGCCACTGCTTTTTGTGATGGTGGTCCGATAGGTTCGTATCGGCAGGCGGAAGCCCATCAAAGCTATTCGACGACCGATGACCCAATATGAATCCTATTGCATACCGTATTTAGGAATCGTAAATCCGCGCACGCTGCTGATCGGAATGAATTTATTCTGATGGGATCGGACTATCTTCAGGCGACGGGAAAATGCGCAAAATTGCAGTGAATTGGCGACCTCGCCATAGCTCCCTAGGTTAAAGTTCCGTAGAGAAACATTACCTATCCATTAAGCAGGTTGGGCATGGGTGCCGTTCCGCGAGCGGATGCGGCGATGCGGATGACGCGATTGGGGGAGAAACGGTCGGCCCGGTCTAAGTGAGGACGAGATTCCCGTCCGCGATGAGCGTGCTGAGCGACAAGCCGCTGCCGCCGCTGATGGTGAAGACATCGCTAAAATGCGCGCCGCCGGCACTGCCATTGGCATCGACGCGCAGGATCGTGGCGCTACCGGAGGCCACGCATTGCACGAACTGGGCCTCGTTTCCGGCGGTAAACCCCAGCAGCATATCGGAAATGTCCAGGACATCGCCGCCGGCGCCGGCCTGGAAGTCGGTGATGACGTCGCGGCCCTCATTGATCGCGTGACGCAGGAACAGATCGCTGCCGTTGCCGCCGGTCAGCTTGTCGACCCCAAGGCCGCCATCCAGAGTATCCGCGCCGTCACCGCCGATCAGAATGTTGCCGGCCACATTGCCATGGAGCAAGTTTGCGTCGGCATTGCCCGTCGCGTTGATCGTCCCACCACCGCTGAGCGTCACATGCTCGATGTTGGCGAATCGCGGCAGATTGAGGTCGACGCTGCCGGTCGAACTAACCGTATCGCTGCCTTCGCCGCCGGCTTCGACGAGCAGATCCTTCGCATTATCGATAAAATACCAGTCATTCCCATCGCCCCCGGTCAGGGTGTCGGCGCCACCGCCGCCGTTCAGCGTGTCGTCGCCCAGGCCGCCCGTCAGGCTATTGGCGGCGGCATTGCCCATAATCACGTTCGCGAGATCGTTACCGGTGCCGGAGAAGGCCGTCGTGCCGGTCAGCGTCAGATTCTCGACCTCGCTGCCCAGCGTCAAAGTGACGCGGGACTGAATGAGGTCGATTCCGGCGCTGAGAGCCTCAAAGACGCTGTCGCCCGCATTGTCGACGACATAGGTGTCATTGCCGGCGCCGCCGGCCATGCTGTCGGCTCCCCCCAAGCCATTCAGGATATTATTACCATCATTGCCCAACAGTTCGTTGGCGACGGCATTGCCGGTGGCATTGATCGCAAGGCTGCCCAGGAGATGCAGGCGCTCGAATTCCACGCCCAGAGTCCGGCTGACATAGGAATTGACGGTGTCGTCGCCGCCGCCGGCGAGTTCGATCACGATGTCTGCGGCCGAATCGACCACATAGATGTCGTCGCCCTTGCCGCCGGTCATCCGGTCAGCACCGGCGCCGCCATCCAGCAGATTATTGCCGTCATTGCCGGTGAGGATATTGGCCCAGCCGTTGCCTATAGCATCGACGGCATCCCCGCCGGTGAGGGTCAGGCGCTCGATCTCCAAGTGGGCCGGTGCGCTCAAGTCGAAGGTGATGGCGCTCTTGACCGTATCGATGCCGCCCTTGGCGAGTTCGGTGACCTCGTCGCCGCCATCATCGACAATATAGGTGTCATTGCCGGCGCCGCCCTGCATCGTGTCGGCTCCGCCGCGCCCGTCGAACAGGTTTGCCCCGCTATTGCCCTTCAGCAGATTGCCGTCGCCATTGCCGGTCGCGCCGATGTTGCCCACGCCGGTCAGCGTGCCGTGGTCGATATTGGCAAGGCCGAGGGCGTTGAGGTCGATGGCAAAGATCGAGTTGACGGTGTCGCTGCCTTCGCCGCCGAGTTCGATGACGGTGTCCTTGGCGTTGTCGATGAAATAGACATCATCGCCATCGCCGCCGGTCATGGTGTCGGCACCGGCGCCGCCATTGAGCGTGTCGGCGCCGAGACCGCCGGCCAGGCTATTGCCGGCTGCGTTGCCTGTGATCAGGTTGGCGCTATCATTGCCGGTGCCGCCAATCGCCAGCGTTCCCGTCAGGGTCAGAGTCTCGATTTCGGCGCCCAATGTGAAGTTGACGCTCGACTGGACGGCATCGGCGCCTTGGCCGGGGCTTTCGGTGACCGTGTCGCCGGTATTGTCGACAATATAGGTGTCATTGCCGATGCCGCCGGCCATGGAATCGGCGCCGGCCATGCCGTTCAGCAGATTGTTGCCGTCATTGCCCAGCAGTTCGTTGGCCAGCAAATTGCCGGTGCCGTTGATGTCGGCGGCGCCCTGCAGATGAAGGCGCTCCAGCTCGGCGCCCAGGATCCGGGAGATGGATGATCGGACGGTATCGTCGCCGTTACCCGATGTCTCCACGATGATGTCGGCGGCATTATCCACGACATAGATATCGTTGCCGCCGCCGCCGGTCATCCGGTCCGCCGCCGCACCGCCATCCAGCAGATTGTCGTTGCCGTTGCCGGTCAGGATGTTGGCGTAGCCGTTGCCCTTGCCGTCGACCGCGTCGCTACCGGTCAGCGTCAGGTTCTCGATCTCCACCAGTTCGGCCAGGCTGAGATCCACGGTGATGCTGCTCTGGATCAGATCGGTGCCGCCCTTGGCCGCTTCGATGATGGAGTCGGTGCCGTCCTCGATGATGTAGGTGTCGTTGCCCGCGCCGCCGGCCAGCGTGTCCGCGCCGAGACCGCCGGTGAGCTGGTTGGTGCCGGCATTTCCCAGGACAGTGTTATCGAGATCGTTGCCCGTGCCGTTGATGTTGCCGCTGCCGATCAGCGTCAGGTCCTCGATTTCGGCGGCGAGGATCATGGTGACGCTGGTCTCGACCCGGTCATGCCCGCCGCCGGGAAGTTCGATCGCGATGTCGCCGATGTTGTCCAGGACGAAGACGTCATCGTCCAGGCCGCCGGTCAGTGTGTCGGCGCCGCCGCCGCCGTTCAGCGTATCGCTGCCGTCGCCGCCGTCGAGATAGTTGACGCCCAGATTGCCCGCGACGGCATTGGGATTGCTGTCGCCGGTGCCGTCGATGGCCGCGGATCCCGTCAACGTCAGATTCTCGAAGTTGCCGGAAAGGACATAGGCGACGGCGCTCTGCACGGTATCGATGCCCTGGCCGGCCAGCTCGACGATCACATCCGCGGAGTTGTCGATGACATAGCTGTCGTTGCCGTCGCCGCCGGTCAGCGTGTCCACGCCGCCGCCGCCGTTCAGGATGTTGTTGCCGCCGTTGCCCTCGATCGCGTTGCCCAGCGCATTGCCGGTGCCGTTGCTGTTGCCGGCGCCCGTGAGGAACAGGTTCTCCACATTCGCCGACAGCACGTGGGTGACGGTGGAGTAGACGATATCGAAGCCGCCGCTCGCGCCTTCGCTGATCGTGCCGCCAGTGATGTAGTAGATGTCGTCGCCGCCGTAGCCGTAGAACTTGTCGGTGCCGCCGCCGCCGGTGAGGATATTGGCGGCATCGTTGCCGTGGATGGTGTCGTTCTTCAGGCCGCCGGTGGCGTTCTCGATCACCACATTGTAGGCGACGGCGGTCTGCGCTTCGACGCCGTCGACCGTGGGGTTGCCATGCTTGCTGAAGCCGCCCTGGCGCAGATCGATGGTGACGGCAAAATTCAAGGCTGCAGCTGAGATGGTGTCGACGCCGCCGGCATCCCAGATCGTGCGCACGGCATTGTCGTCGGTCAGCTGATAGACATCGTCGCCGGTGTGATAGGTCATGTTGGCGCCGTAGATCTGCTGGATCGCCAGGATATCCAGCGGCATCGGCGTTGCCTGATGGCCGGCGCTCAGCTTGGTGCCGATGTCGTTGTAACTCATGACGGTCCAAAGACCGTCATCCTTGCTCGAGATATTGAGGTCCGTGAAGGTCGGCCGGTCATTGCCGCCATCGTCGTGGGGATGCTTCAGGCCGAGCGCATGGCCGATCTCGTGCAGGATGATCGAGAAGCCCAGGCTGCCGGCATGCAGGAAGTCGAATTCCTCCTGCATGTCGTCGAAATAGATGTCGCCTTCCGGCTTCGGATAGTTGGCGCGGTTCAGGCTCATGTTGTAGAGGTCGTCCACATCGGTCAGCCAGCTGTCGCCCATTTCGGAATCCGGGAAGAGGCCGATGCCTAGCGCGCCGAACTCGTTCACCAGCTCGTCGCCGGTCAGCGTGATGGCGATGTCGGCGGTGCTCTGATAGGCGTTCGTGCCGGAGCTGATCTGGGTGAAGGTGACGTTGGCGACCGCGGCCCAGGCACCGAAGGAATTCTGCACCGCCGCCGAGAAGGCGGGCGTCACGTCTCCGTTGCCCAGTTCATGCAGCGAGTAGGTGAGGTTGGGCGCCCCTGAAAATTGCCAAGATCCGCCCTCGAGCAAACCGTCGATCAACGGGTTGCCGGTCGGGAGAACCGAGTCCTTCACAGGCGTTGCCATGGCGATGTTCCGCCGCGCTGTCCTTGCTGCCGGGTTGTCCGATCGATTTCTGGGGCTTGGCCGATGGCGCCGGCCCGCTGTGCAATGGCGGATTCTTCGGCGACATCAGGCTGTTGCACCTGACTAGCCGAGTGTGCGGCAGCGGCGTAAAAAATCGCTGAATCGGCTTTCGCCGTTCTATTTCAAGACTTTGCCGTCGAAGCTCCAGAGGCCTCGGCGGTCCTCGATCTCAATCACCCAGAGATCGGGGTCGCGCTGCAGGGCGCGGCCGACATAGGCCTCGGCGTCGGTGGGGTTTGCGGCCTGTCCCTGCAGTGCCTGCATCCAGGCCGGATTGCCGTCGCTGTCCCGGGTTTGAGTCAGGATGCGGCAGGTTTCATCGGCGGCGACGATCTTCAGGATGATGGCGCCGCCATGGGCATCGCCGCGGCGCAGCAGGACGGCGGGAAAGCCTTCGCTGTTCCAGCGGCGAAGCTGGGCATGCACCCAGACATCGGCGGGCAGGCGGTCGTCGCTCACGGTGACCGGTTCGCGGCGTCAGTCGCAGCAGAAGGCGCGGCCTTCGGCAGCCAGCGCTTCGTTCATCTTGACCGACTGCTTCGGCGCCGCGGCCGGGGCGGGATTGGGCGGTATCAGGTCGAATGGCCCGGCAGCCCCGCCCGGCGAGTCCTTGTAGATACCATCGGCGCGCCAGGCGGCCGGTCCGTACATCGGAATCTCGCCATAGATCAGGCCACCGGCGGCATCGACCTGCAGGATACGCGCCTCCGTGCGCCCGCGCGTCCGCAGCGTCATCCCCGGTTTGCAGATGGCCAGAAAATCCGTCGCTTCCGTCATTGTCCTATCCGCCAATACTGATCGCGCCCCATAACCTAGGCGCACCGATATCGCCGGGCAATGATTGAGCGAGGGTCAGAGTGAGGCCGGCTATGTGCGCCTAGTGCGCCGTCATCACATATTCGCGCAAGGAGTCGACTTCGTGCGCCGCCTCGTCCAGCCGGTACTTCACCACGTCGCCGATGCTGATGACTCCCAGCAGACGGCCCTCTTCGACGACGGGCAGATGGCGGATGCGCCGCGCCGTCATGGTCGCCATGATGTCGGCGATCAGGTCAGTCGGCTGGCAGGTCATCACTTCGCGGGTCATCAGCGAGCCGACAGTCATCGTCGTCACGGCGGCGCCATGCTTGGCCATGCCGGAGACGATATCCCGTTCCGACAGAATGCCGGCGATCCTGCCGGCGGCATCGAGGATCAGAACCGCGCCGATGCGGTTCTCGTGCAGCATCCGGCTGATATCCGCCACCAGCATCTCAGCCTTGGCGTTGAAGACCCGGTTGCCTTTGTTCTTCAGGATGTCGCGTGCATGCATCAGTCGCCTCCAAATTCCAGTAGGCGCAAGTTTAGCGCCTGCGATCCAGCGGATCGGCCGAACGAGGCGTGGGCGGCCCCGTCGACCGCGCACCTGAACGAGGACTATAGAACCTTCGGCCGCGTCACGCTATCGTGATTGGCTCCGGCGTCCAGCATGCCCAAAAAATCACACCAACAGAAACCTTTAGAGCCTTTCGCCGCCGCGTCAGCGGGAAGCGAATCCCAGAGGAGGAAGACAATGTCACAGCCCATCGTTCACGGTCCTGCCTACAGCACCTACACCCGCACGGTCCGGCTCGCCCTGGAGGAAAAGGGCGCGGGCTACAAGCTGGATGAAGTCGATATTCTCAAGGGCGACGGCAGCAGTCCGGCGCATCTGGCCCGCCAGCCCTTTGGCAAGGTCCCGGCCTTCAGCCATGACGGCATGACGATGTATGAGACCTCGGCCATCACCCATTATGTCGACGACGTGGTGCCCGGGCCGAAGCTGCAACCGGGCGATGCCAAATCCCGCGCGCGCATGAATCAGATCATGGGCGTCGTCGACAGCTACGCCTACCCGTCGATGATATCGGTCGTGTTCCAGCGGGTGGTCAATCCGCTGTTGGGCGCGGCCGTCGATGAGAAGGCGGTGGCGGAGGCCAAGCCCAAGGCGGAGAAGTCGCTGGAGGCGCTCGAAGCGCTGGCCGATGGCAGCGGGCCGTTCCTCTGCGGCAAGGATCTCAGCCTGGCCGATCTCTATGTGGCGCCGCTGATGGAGTATTTCTCGGCGACGCCGGAGGGCAAGGCAGCACTGTCGAAGTCGCCCCGGGTCAAGCGCTGGCTCGAGCAGATCTCCAACCGCCCGAGCGTGGTCAAGACGCGGCCGAAACTCGGCTAGGGCGGCAAAACACCGGGGTAGGCCGGGGCGAGGTTGTCGCCCCGGCTGACGCTCTGTAGTCTGGCGCTTGCACGGATTACAGAGTACCCCATGGCCAGAGAAACCAGCCGGAATCAGGCATTCCCGCAACCCGTCGATGCGGCCGTGACGCCGCGTTTCGGCGACATCCCCACCTTCATGCGCCTGCCGCATACCCGCGATCCGGCGAAGCTGGATATCGCGCTGATCGGCGTGCCCTGGGATGGCGGCACCACCAACCGCGCCGGCGCGCGCCACGGGCCGCGGGAAATCCGCAATATGTCCAGTTTCATGCGCAAGGTGCACCATGTCAGCCGCATCGCGCCCTATGAGCTGGCACGGGTCGGCGATCTGGGCGACGCGCCCTGCAATCCCATCGACCTGATGGACAGCCTCGGCAAGATCGAGCGCTTCTTTGCCAAGGTTCATGCGGCCGGCTGCCTGCCGATGTCGGCCGGCGGCGACCACCTGATCACGCTGCCGATCTTTCGCGCCATCGCCAAAGACCGGCCGATCGGCATGATCCATTTCGACGCCCATTCCGATACCAACGACCGCTATTTCGGCGACCACAAATACACCCATGGCACGCCCTTCCGCCGCGCGGTGGAGGAGGGGCTGTTGGATCCCAAGCGCACGGTGCAGATCGGCATCCGCGGCTCGATCTACAGCGCCAAGGATATGGAGTTCGCCGAGAGCTCGGGCATGCGCGTCATCTATATGGAGGAGTTCACCAAGCTCGGCGTGGACAAGGTCATCAAGGAAGCGCGCCGCGTTGCCGGCAAGGGGCCGACCTATGTCAGCTTCGATGTCGACGGGCTCGACCCGGTCTATGCGCCGGGCACCGGCACGCCGGAGATCGGCGGCATGACCACGCTGGAAGCGCAGCATGTGATCCGCGGCCTGCAGGGCTTGAACCTGATCGGCGGCGATGTGGTGGAGGTATCGCCGCCCTTCGACCCCAGCGGCAACACGGCGCTGGTGGGCGCCACCCTCATGTTCGAGATATTGTGCGTCCTCGCCGATGCCGTGGCGCGGCGCGGAAAACGGGGCTAGCCTGGAGTTCAAGCGCTGTTGGGGCGCGGTTCAAGAAGCAGCAAACGGGGAGAGGAAACATGAAAACGCGTGGGCTATCGACGATTCTTGCAGCGTTGGCGATTTCCGCGGCCGGCTTTGCCGGACCCGCGGCGGCTGATGACACCATCAGCTGCGCCTATCCGTTCTGGCCCGGCTTCGCGCCGGTGCATCTGGCGAACGAGCTGGGCTATTTCGCGGAAGAGGGCCTGACGGTCAACGAGACGTTCGACGACGACCGCAGCAACGTGCTGCCGGCGCTGGAGCGCGGCGATATCCAATGCGACATGCGCACGGTGGGCGAGCATCAGGGCCGTCCGCGTACGGCCGAGACCCAGGGCACGATCATCGGCACGATCGACATCTCGCTCGGCGGCGATGGCGTGGTGGCCGACGGCTCGATCAAGACGGCCGCGGACCTGAAGGGCAAGGTCTTCGCCGTGGAGCCGAACGTCCCGGCGCGCCTGCTGGCCCAGCTCGCGCTGAAGGAGCATGGCCTGACCTTCGCCGATCTGGAAGTGCGCGACATTGCCTCGGCCGATGCCATCGCCGTGTTCGCCGATCCGGAAGTGGCGGCGGCCGCGACCTACGAGCCGACGCTGACCCAGGCGCTGAAGGCCAGCAACAAGGAAGGCGCCCATATCCTGGTGTCGTCCCGTGATTATCCCGGCCTGATCACCGACGTGATCGTCGCCCGCACCGACGATCTGAAGGCCAACCCGGAGCAGTACCGCAAGTTCCTGCGCGGCATCTACCGGGCCATCGATTACTTCAAGACCAACCGTGCCGACGCCATCAAGATCATGGCGCCCCATTTCAAGCTATCGCCGGAAGAGTATGAAGAGCTGTTGGTGAACCTGGAATACACGCCGTATGAAGAGGCGGTGGACTATCTGGGCACCGGCGGCCAGCGCGGCAAGCTGCACGATCTCTTCGATACCGTCATGCAGCTCAACCTTGAAAACGGCGCCGCTGACGTGAAGCTCGACTCCAACCAGCAGATCGACAATTCCATCATCACCGATCTGTTCAAGGACCATAAGCGCTAGGGCGCGTCGGCTAGCCACGGTGGCCGAGAGTCGCTCATCGCCGGGACCGTCGGATGAGGGGGCAGGGCCGCGCGCAGGCGTGGACCCTGCGCCCCCGCCGCCGCCGCCCTCGGTCTGGCATTCATTGACGACATTCCGCGGCACCACCAGCCGCAAGACCGATATCTATGTCGGTATCGCCGGGTTTGCGATCCTGTTGGCGCTTTGGTCCGTGGTGACCTATTTCGAATGGGTCCAGGTCGACTATCTCGTATCGTTCAAGGCGGTCATCATCCGGCTCTCTGGCATGTTTGCCGGCGAGAATGTGGATCACAGCTTCGTCAAGGACATCGCCTACAGCATTTACCGGGTGGGCGTGGCCTTTCTGCTCTCGGCCGTCATGGCGATTCCGCTGGGCATCCTCATGAGCTCCTACCGGATCGTGAACGGACTCAGCGAGCCGATCATCGATTTCATCCGCTATCTGCCGGTGCCGGCGCTGGTGCCGCTTACCGTCGTCTGGCTCGGCATCGGCGAGACATCGAAGATCACGTTGCTGTGGATCGGCACCTTCTTTCAGCTTGTGCTGCTGGTCGCCGACGATGCCCGGCGCGTGCCGCGTGAATATGTCGAAATCGGCATGACAGTCGGCGCGAAGCCGCGCGCGGTGCTGCGCCATATCATCCTGCCGGCCATGCT
>DATKFM010000177.1:0-9356 GCA_035544395.1 Verrucomicrobiia bacterium | reverse complement strand
TAGGTGCCGTCCGCATTTTTTGTCCCCGCGGACAGGACGGCGTCCACGGGCAGGCCTGTGATATCGATTGTGAGCACTTCCGCGGGGTCGCCGGCGATGACCTCGATCTGCAGGGGGATCGACGTATCCTCAGTCCCGGCGGCCGGCTGCAGGATCAGGATCGGGGCGTCGGGCGAGGGCAGAACGGCGATTGTCACGGTGGAGGTATTGCTGGCGTCGGCGCCGTCGCTTGCCTGGTAGGTGAATTTGTCGATGCCGTTGAAGTTGCTGTTGGGCGTGTAGGTATAGGTGCCATCGCTGTTGAGCTGGAGCGTGCCGTTATCAGGGCCGTCGACCAGGACGGCCGTCAGCTTGTCGCCGTCGGGGTCGGTGTCATTGGCAAGCACGCTGCCGCTGACGGCAACGTCTTCGTCCGTAACTGCGGCGTCATTTGCCGCGACCGGTGCATCGTTGACCGGCAGCACCGTGATGGTGACGGTGGCAATATTGCTGTCGAGGGGGCCGTCGTCGCTGGCCTGGTAACTGAAAGTGTCGGTGCCGTTGAAGTCCGCATCGGGCGTATAGGTGAAGCTGCCGTCATCGTTGAATATCAGCGTGCCGTTGTCAGGGCCGTCGACCAGAATCGCCGTCAGCTTGTCGCCGTCGGCATCAGTGTCATTCCCGAGAACGCTGCCATTGACGGCTGTGTCTTCCTTCGTGACGACGGCATCATCAACCGCGACGGGCACATCGTTCGTCCCGCCGACGGTAATTGTGACCGTGGCGAGGTTACTATCAGCCGTGCCGTCATTCACTTTGTAGGTGAACTCATCGATGCCGTTGAAATCGGCGACGGGGGTATAGGTGATGGTGCCGTCGGCGTTGAACTGCAGCGTGCCGTTGTCCGGGCCGTCGATCACCTGCACCGTCAGCTTGTCGCCGTCTGCGTCGAAGTCATTGCCGCGGACGTCGCCGGTCACCGGCGTATCCTCATCGGTCGCCTTGTTGTCGTCGCGGGCGATGGGCGGGTCATTGACCGGATTCACGGTGATAACGACCGTGGCGACGTTGCCGTCAACGCTGCCGTCGTTCGTCTGATAGGTGAACTTGTCCGTGCCGTTGAATTCGGCGTCGGGTGTATAGGTGAAGGTGCCATCGGCGTTGAACTGCAGCGCGCCGTGCGCCGGCCCGTCGATCAGCAGTGCGGTCAGCTTGTCGCCATCAGGGTCGTTGTCATTGCCGAGCACAGTGCCGCTGACGGCGACGTCTTCATCCGTCGTCACCGCGTCGTCCAGGGCGACCGGAGCGTCATTGACCGGCAGCACCGTGATGACGACTGTGGCGACGTTGCTGCCGGCCTTGCCGTCATCGGCCCGGTAGGTGAACTGGTCCGTGCCGTTGAAGTCCGCATTCGGCGTGTAGCTGTAGGTGCCATCCGCATTGAACTGTAATGTCCCGCTTGCCGGGCCATCCAGCAATGTCGCAGTCAGCTTGTCGCCATCGGGGTCAGTATCATTGCCGAGGACGCTGCCGCTCACGGCGATGTCTTCATCGGTGATCGCGCTGTCATCCGCCGCGACCGGCGCGTCATTGACGGGATTGACCGTTACGGTGACGGTTGCCGTCGCGGTGCCGCCCTTCCCGTCATCCACCTGATAGGTGAACTCGTCCGTGCCATTAAAGTCCGCATCGGGTGTGTAGGTGAAAGTGCCATCGGCGTCGAACTGCAGCGTGCCGTTGTCGGGGTCATCGATCAGCAGCGCCGTCAGCTTGTCACCGTCGGGATCGCTGTCATTGCTGAGCACGCTGCCGATGACAGCAACGTCTTCATCGGTAGCCACGGTGTCGTTCACCGCGACGGGGTCATCATTAACGGGAAGGACAGTGATGAACACGGTGGCAGGATTGCTGTCGACGGCGCCGTCATTCGCCTGGTAGATGAACTTGTCGACGCCGTTGAAGTCCGCGTCGGGTGTGTACGTAAAGGTGCCGTCGGCATTGAACTGCAGCGTGCCGTGCTCCGGGCCGTCAATCAGCAGCGCCGTAAGCTTGTCGCCGTCCGGGTCCGCGTCATTGCCGAGGGTGCTGCCGCCGACAGCGACATCCTCGTCCGCGACGAACACGTCATTGGCCGCGACCGGCGCGTCATTGATCGGATTGACCGTTACGGTGACGGTCGCCGCCGCCATGCCGCCATTTCCGTCATCCGCCTGGTAGGTGAATTTGTCGATGCCGTTGAAGTCCGCGTTCGGCGTGTAGGTGAACGTACCGTCGGCGTTGAAAAGCAGCGTGCCGTTGTCAGGGCCATCGACCAGCAATGCCGTCAGCTTGTCGCCCTCGGCGTCGCCGTCATTGCCTAGAACAGCACCGCTGACGGAAACATCCTCGTCGGTCACGACTGAATCGTCAGCCGCGGATGGCGGGTCGTTGATTGGATTCACCGTCAGGGTGACGGTGGCGATGTTGCTGCCGGCCGTGCCGTCGTTTGCTTGATAGGTGAATTTGTCGGCGCCGTTGAAATTCGTGTCAGGCGTATAGGTGAAGGTACCATCGGCATTGAGCTGCAGCGTGCCGTGCTCCGGGCCGGCGATCAGCAACGCCGTCAGCTTATCGCCGTCGGGATCGCTGTCGTTACCGAGCACGCTGCCGGTGACGGCGACGTCCTCGTCGGTCGTGAAAGCGTCATCCGCTGAGACCGGCGGATCGTTTACCGGGTTGACGGTCACGGTGACTGTCGCCGTAGCCGTGCCGCCATGACTGTCCTTCACCGCATAGGTGATGGTATCCGTGCCGCTGAAGTCCAGGGCCGGCGTATAGGTGAGCGTGCCGTCATCGTTGATGACGACAGTGCCGTTGCCGGCGCTGGCTGACTCGACGGTCAGGTCGCCGCCATCATTGGCTTGGTCATTGGCAAGAACGGCGACTGTTACAGCTGTGTCTTCGTCCGCGAGCGCGCTATCGTCGATGGCGGTCGGCGGCGGAATTGGCGTGATCGATTGTCCCAGTTCGACCGGAAATGGCAAAAAGGTCTGGACCAGATCGAAGGTTGTGAATTCGAGGACAGTTGCAGCCAGCGCGCCGGCGGGTTGGCTTTGCAGCCCCAGATCGGGCGCATCGTCGAATGGCGTGAAGCCGCCGCTCGACTCCGGGATTTCAGGATTCTTATATTGGGTCAGCTGCGGGTCTTGCCCGCCCGGCCGCCCCAGCAACGCGTCCGGAAAAATGGGTTCGCCCTGCGGTGAGACAAAAAGCGGCAAATCCTCCAACCGGAGACTCTCGAGATAGCCGACGAGGATGACCTCCCCGCCGTTGATGGTCAGGACGAGGTCGTCGCCGCGCACCGCGGTTTCCGCCGCATTCGGATCGAACGCGAACCGCGCCTTCTCGATCCCCGAGAGATCGATCACGACGTGCTCGCCGGATCGTGGCAGCGGGATCAGCGCGGTGTCATCGGTTGCCACTTCGGTTTCGAGGGCAACGCGCGAGGTCAGCTCATTGGCGACGGCGCCCACCCTGCGATCTACGAACATGTCGCGCTCATCCGCCCGCGGGCGCGGTCTCGCAGTCTCTGCAGGCTGCAGTTCGGAACGATATCCATGCCCTGACTTTGTTCCTGATACGGCGATATTTCAAAGGCAGTCTGCACCTGGAACAGCACCGCCATAAGCGGCGGTTTTGTGCCAGCGTCATACTTGTGGGTCGCCGATGTCAGTCGATGCAATTGGACATTGGTCCAATCCGCGCCAGCCGGATGGGAATACGGCCGCGCTTCAGTCCGCGGTCAAATATGGTTAATGGCCGGAGGCGGTTGAGAGGTCAGCCGAATCCCTCGCGCTTCAAGCGCACGATCGTGTCATCGAGCGCCGACAGGAAGCGCGAGCGGTCGCGTGCGGCGAAGGGCTTGGGGCCGCCGGTGATCTCGCCCATGGCACGCAGGTCCTGCATCAGGTTGCGAGTGGCCAGCGCCATGCCGACAGAGGACTCCGTAAAGGGCCGGCCGCCGGGGCCGATGACCTCGGCGCCCGCCTTCACGCAGCGGCTCGCCAGCGGAATGTCAGAGGTGATGACGATGGTGCCTGGCGCCGCCCGCTCGGCGATCCAATCGTCCGCGGCGTCGAAGCCGCCGTCGACGATCACCCTTTCGATCAGCGGCGATTGCGGCACCTGCATGAAGCTGTTGGCCACCACTAATACTTTGAGGCCATAGCGGCCGGCGACCCGGTAGACCTCGTCCTTTACCGGGCAGGCATCGGCATCGATATAGATCTGGATCGGACCGGGCATGGGGGTTGTCGGTTTAAGCCGAAAAGCAAAGAAGGGCCGCCCTAACGGACGGCCCTTCCATTGTCGAACCGCGTTCCGGCGCAGCCGGCCGGAAAAACGCCGGTCAGGCGGCGGAACCCTCGATAGAGGCGAGGATCCAGGTCACCTCACGCGACGACCGCGGACAAAGACAATGAGACACTGGATCACCTCCTTTCTGTTTGTTGATAGGACGCTGATAACATAGGGGTAATTGGCGCGGATGGGAAGGGCCTTCGGTTGCCGGGACTTCATGCCCGAGGCCGGGGGCGGAACTTCACCCGTGATTCCACATTTCTTGGAACAATGTCGGACCGCTCAAAACCTCCCCTGAAGACCGGCGCGGCCGAGACCATCCTGGTGGTCGAGCCTGATGTTCTCGTGCGCATGGTGATATCGGACTACCTGCGCGAGTGTGGCTACAAAGTCCTCGAGGCCATCGGTTCGGAAGAGGCGATGGAAATCCTGAAGGCCGGCAGCAAGGTCGGCGCTGTTTTCTCCGAAGTGAAGCTCGAGGGTATGGACGGGTTCGCGCTGTCTCATTGGATCCGGTCAAATCGCCCGGAAATCGAGGTTATTCTCACTTCCGGGCCGACCAAGGCCGCCGAAAAGGCCGGCGATCTTTGCGACGACGGTCCGATCGACAAGCCCTACCATCCCCAACAGATCGTCCGGCGCCTCAAGATCCTGTTCGAAAGGCGGCGCCAAGGTAAGTAAGGTAAGTCATGAGGTCTTGCCGGAACCTAGTACAACCGGAGGCATTCCTAGTTCATGGCGCAGGCAGACAGCACATCGGAGCCGGCCGCGGGAAGGGCAAACGGCGTTCTTGTTGTTGAGGATGAAGCCATCCTCCGCATGATGGTCGCCGAGCATCTCCGGACCAAGGGATACCGGGTGATCGAGGCGGCCAGCCTCAACGAGGCGGTGGCCGTTCTCTCCTCGGGGGAGCCGGCTGACATCGTCTTCAGCGACGTCAATCTCTCGGGCTCATTGGGCGGACTATCCCTAACTGTTTGGGTTCGGGAGCATTTCCCGGGCATCCCGGTCATCCTGACTTCGGGCAACAAGTCCGTCGCCGAACGCATACATGCCGGCGACCCGGTGCCGTTCATCCGCAAGCCCTACGATCCTGACGAGGTCGAACGCAACATCCGCCGCATGCTGCCGGGTAAATCAGAGGACTAGCGGCCAAGCCATCGAGCCAGGTTCCGAAAGCGGCCATTTTCTAGGGCTTCGACAGAATTAACATCTGTAATCAATAATTTACGGCTTAGACGCGCATCCACAGGGCAGTTGACCCCTGCCGCCGCCGCGCTTATGTTCCCGCCACCTCAAAAGAGGGATTTGACCATGGCCCCGAGGGGCCCCGCCCGTCCGCGAGTTTCGCGCACGGGCGCGTTTTTGTTATTGGCTCCAGATGACCGAGATTTGCCACCGGCATGTTTGAAAACCTGACTCAACGCCTGGGCGATGTGTTCGACCGGCTGACGCGCCGCGGTGCGCTCAGCGAGGCCGACGTCGACGCCGCCATGCGCGAGGTGCGGGTGGCGCTGCTGGAAGCCGACGTGGCGCTGCCGGTGGTCAAGGACTTCATCGACAAGGTGAAGACCCAGGCGGTCGGCGAGACCGTGATCAAGAGCGTCACCCCCGGCCAGATGGTGGTGAAGATTGTCCATGATCACCTGGTGGAGACTCTGGGCGCCGAGAGCGTCGCTCTGAACCTCCAGGCGACGCCGCCGGTGCCGATCCTGATGGTGGGCCTGCAGGGTTCGGGCAAGACCACCACCACGGCCAAGATCGCCATGCGCCTGACGAACCGGGAGCGCAAGCGGGTGCTTATGGCGTCGCTCGATACCCGCCGCCCGGCCGCGATGCAGCAGCTCGCGGTGCTGGGCGAGCAGACCGGCGTTGATACCCTGAACATCGTGCCGGGCGAGCCGCCGCTGGCGATCGCCAAGCGCGCCGTCGTGACGGCGAAGCTCGGCGGCTATGACGTGCTGATGCTGGATACCGCCGGCCGGCTCCATGTGGATGACGATCTCATGCGCGAAGTGGCGGCGGTGCGCGATGCCACTTCGCCCGCAGAGACACTGCTGGTCGCCGACGCCATGACCGGCCAGGACGCCGTCAATGTGGCGCAGAATTTCAAGGACCGCGTCGGTCTCACCGGCATCGTGCTGACCCGCGTCGATGGCGATGCGCGCGGCGGTGCGGCGCTGTCGATGCGCGCGGTGACCGGCTGCCCGATCAAGCTGCTGGGCGTCGGCGAGAAACTGGACGCGCTGGAAGACTTCCATCCGAGCCGCGTCGCCGGCCGCATCCTCGGCATGGGCGACGTGGTCAGCCTGGTGGAAAAGGCGGCCGAGACCATCGAGCGCGACGAGGCCGAGAAGCTCGCCGCCAAGCTCGAGAAGGGCAATTTCGATCTCAACGATCTGTCGCAGCAATTGAAGCAGCTCCAGAAGATGGGCGGCCTCGGCGGCGTCATGGGCATGCTGCCGGGCGTCGGCAAGATCCAGAAGCAGCTCTCGCAAGCCAACATCGACGAGCGCATCCTGAAGCGGCAGCAGGCGATCATCTCCTCCATGACCAAGGAGGAGCGCAAGAAGCCGGAACTGATCAAGGCGTCGCGCAAGCAGCGCATTGCCAGCGGCTCGGGAGTCAGCGTCGCCGACGTCAACAAGCTGCTGAAGCAGCATATGGAAATGCAGCGGATGATGAAGCAGATGAAAAAGCTCGGCCAGAAGGGCCTGATGCGCCAGGGCCTCTCGGCCCTGATGCCGCGGCATTGAGGCGGGAGCGGCAGCAGCGATGATCGATCACGTTTCCCTTGGCGTCACCGATTTCGAGCGCAGCAAGAAGTTCTACGACGCGGTGCTCGCGACGCTGGGCATGAAGCGCTATTACGATCATGACGGCGGCAGCGGATATGGCCTGAGCGCCGAGAAGCCGTACTTCTGGATCGGCACGCCGCTGGACGAAGGCCGGCCGGCGCGCGCTGGTGGCGGCACGCATATCTGCTTCGCCGCCGCCAACCGCAAGGCGGTCGACGAATTTTTCCGCGCGGCGATTTCGGCCGGCGCGAAGGATGATGGCAGGCCGGGCCTGCGCCCGATCTATCACCCCGGCTATTACGGCGCCTTCGTCCTGGATCCCGATGGGCACAAGATCGAAGCCTGCTGTCACAAGCCGGAATGAACAACCTGATTTGAAGAACGCACGAACCTGAGAAAGAGGAGCAGAGACTAAATGTCACTCAAGATTCGCATGACCCGCGGCGGCACCAAGAAGCGTCCCTTCTACGGCATCGTCGTGGCCGATGGCCGCGCCCCGCGCGACGGCCGCTTCATTGAGAAGATCGGTACCTACAATCCGATGCTGGCCCACGACAATCCGGAGCGGGTGAAGTTCAATGCCGAGCGCATGAAGCATTGGCTGAGCGTCGGCGCCCAGCCCTCCGAGCGCATCGCCATCTTCCTGCATAAGGCCGGCATGGGCGCCGCACCGGTGCGCCACAACCAGACGCAGCAGCATCTGCCGAAGAAGAAGGCGCAGGAGCGCGCGCAGGCCGCGACGGCTGCCGCTGCGGCGCCGGCCGCTGCCCCGGCGGCTCCGGCCGCTGATGCACCGGCTGCGAGCTAGCAACCAAGGCGCAGCCCGGTACTCGAGCCCATGTCCGACCGCATCCTCATCGGCGTCATTGTCGGCGCCCATGGCGTGCGCGGCGAGGTGAAGATTAAAAGCTTCACCGCCGCGGCCGCGGATGTGGCCGCTTATGGGCCGGTGACCGACGAAGCCGGGACGCGGCGGCTCAAGCTGAAACTTGTCGGCCAGGCAAAGGGCACGGTGGTGGCGCGGATCGACGGCGTCGCCGACCGCAACGCCGCCGAGGCGCTGAAGGGCCTGCGGCTCTATGTCGCCCGCGGGGCCCTGCCCGATACCGGCGAGGACGAGTTCTATTGCGCCGACCTGATCGGCCTGCCGCTGCACCGGAACGACGGCAGCGCCTATGGCCGGATCAAGAATGTGGAGGATTTCGGCGCCGGCGACGTGGTGGAGATCGCCCTGGAAGCCGGCGGCACGGAGTTCCAGCCGCTGACCAGCCGGATATTCCCCGTCCTGGATCCGAAAGCCGGCCGGGCAGTCATCGAGCCGCCCGCCGTGGTCGAGGCCCGGCTGGATGCGGAACCGGAAAATGCGGCCGCCCATGGCTGACGCCCTATCCCCCCGATGGACCGTCCGGGTCCTGACCTTGTTTCCGGAAATGTTCCCGGGACCGCTGGGCCAATCGTTGGCCGGCAAGGCCCTGGAGGCCGGGATTTGGGGCCTGGAAACGGTGGACATCCGCGGCTTTGCACGCGATAAACACCGCACCGTCGACGACGCCCCGTTCGGCGGTGGCCCCGGCATGGTAATGCGGCCCGACGTGCTCGACGCGGCAATTTCCGCGGCGCTCGGCGATGGTCGCGGTCCGGTAGTCTATCTCAGCCCGCGCGGGCGCCTGCTGACCCAGGCGGTGGTGCGGGAACTGGCGGCCCAGCCGGCATTGACGCTGCTCTGCGGTCGCTATGAGGGGGTGGATGAACGGGTGCTGGAGGCGCGCGGCATCGACGAGATCAGCCTCGGCGATTTCGTACTGTCGGGCGGTGAACCGGCGGCCATGGCGCTGATCGACGCGGTGGTGCGGCTGCTGCCCGGCGTGGTGGGCGCGCCGGCGACACTGGATGAAGAGAGTTTCGAACGGGGATTGCTGGAGTATCCCCACTACACCCGTCCGGCGGATTGGCTCGGGCGGCAAGTGCCGGAGGTGCTGATCTCCGGCCATCATGAACGGATCAAGGCCTGGCGATTGGCCCAGGCGGAAGCGGCGACAAGAGACCGGCGGCCGGATATGTGGGCCCGCTATGTCGCCGAACGGAACAGAGAAGAAGGACGACGACCATGACCCTGACGACCATCCAACAGCTCGAGCTGGAGCAGATCGAAAAAGCCAAGGGCGGCAAGAAGATTCCGGATTTCGCGCCCGGCGATACGCTGCGCGTCGACGTCAAGGTGGTGGAAGGCACGCGCGAGCG
>DATKFM010000176.1:0-14271 GCA_035544395.1 Verrucomicrobiia bacterium | reverse complement strand
CGAAATTATAGCCCCAGTGCCAGGTGTTCGGCGGGAAATAGAGCATGTCGCCCTTGCGCAGCACATGGACCTCGCCCGTCTCCGGGCATTGGAATGTGAACTCGCCTTTCAAGCAGTAATAGGTCTCCGCGCAATTGTAGTAGGTCTTGAAGTCGGGTGAATTGCCGAACATCTCTCCGACATTCATGGAAAAGGCCATCATGTGGATCTTCGGCGAGGAGCCATAGATCCAATCGGATACCCAGCCCGCCTGATCGTCGCCCCACAAGAATCGCTTGGCGTGGCGCGCGGCGATCTTTGTCGGCTTGTCATAGGCGACACCGCGCGGGCCTTGCGGTTTCAGTTCTCCCCCTGTTTTCTTCGTTGGCTTCTTCACGACGGTCTCCTGCTTTTGAGTCTTGGTGGCGGCAATGTGCGGGCAGCAGCGGATTTCACCGCTTCCCTGGCGGGCAGATCCCGCAATTTTGTCCAGGCAATCAGGCGCGCTTCGATTTTGGCGCGCATTCGCGGATTCAACTGCATCAGGTTGAAATTCTCGCCGAGCCAGAGACCGTCGACGGCGAGCCGGATGATCGATGCGAATACCGGATCGAGACCATCAGCTTCGACGGCCCGCTGCCAACGGGCGCTCTGCTCGCGCACGACCGCGAGATTACCGGGGTTGTTGGCCAGCGCCGCAGTGATGCTGCCGCAGGCACGGTCGAACTTCGGGCCGGTGCCCGGCGCATGACCGAAACTCGCCTTGACGTAGCTTCGGGTCGTCCGGCCCTTGGCGGACGAATCTTCCGTGGTCATTTGCGCCACTGCATTGTCGAAACGCTGGGTGAAGCGGCCGATCATTGCCGCCACCAGCGCCTCCTTGCTGGGAAAATGGTAGAGCACGCCGCCTTTGCTGACCCCCGCGCGTTTCGCCGCCTGCTCCAGCGTCAACGCGGCGACGCCATGCTCTTCGACGATCGCCTCCGCCGCATCGATAATCCGATCCGCCGTGCCCGCCCGCACCATCGGCTGTCGCTCCATACTGTACCGTCCGGACGGTACACTTCCGGGGCGGTCTGATCAAGCGACGGGCTCGAAGAAGATTGATCGCAATCCCAGGCCCATCCGGCGCCGCGCTCAGTGGCGCTGCACTGCGACCTCCGGTTTTCCAAATGTATCGAAAACGAACAAAAATGCCATTTGTCGCAAGCCCTTGTCCTGGGCAATCGATCGTCCTAGGCTTGCCCTATGTCAGACCGTTTTCAGCGACTACTCGCCCAGCGGCCCTATCTGCTTGCGGACGGCGCCACTGGCACCAATCTGTTCGATGCCGGGCTCGCCGCCGGCGATGCACCGGAACTCTGGAACGTCGATCATCCCGACCGCATCGAGAAACTGCACCGCGACATGATCGCCGCGGGCGCTGATATCATCCTCACCAACAGTTTCGGAGGCAGCAGCTATCGCCTGAAGCTGCACAAGGCGGAGAATCGCGTCGCCGAGCTGAATGAACTCGCCGCGCGCATTGCCCGCCGCGTCGCCGACGAGGAGCATAAACGCAGCGGCCGCGAGATCATCGTCGCCGGCGATATCGGTCCCTCGGGCGAACTGTTCGAGCCGCTGGGCCCGCTCACTGTCGATGAGGGCACCGAAGGCTTTGCCGAGCAGGCCAAGGCCCTGGCCGCCGGCGGCGCCGATTGCCTGTGGGTCGAGACCATGTCGTCGAAGGACGAGTTGAAGGCCGCCACGGCCGGCGCAGGCCGGACCGGACTGCCTGTCGTGACCACCCTCACCTTCGATACCAACGGCTCCACCATGATGGGCGTGAAGCCGGCGGAGGTCGCCAGCTTCTGTCAGCATGACCTCCATCCCCACCCGATGGCCTATGGCGCCAATTGCGGCATCGGTCCGTCGGAACTGGTGGCCACGCTGCTCAACCTTACCGCCGCCGCGCGGCCCGGCGACATCATCGTCGCCAAAAGCAATTGCGGCGTGCCCTACTTCGACAATGGCAAGATCCGCTATGACGGCACTCCCGAGCTGATGGCCCGCTACGCCCGTCTTGCCCGTGACGCCGGGGCGCGCATCATCGGCGGCTGCTGCGGCACCACGCCGGAGCATCTGTCCTCGATCCGGGCCGCGCTAGACGGCTATGAGCCGGGCGAGCGGCCGACAATCGAGCAAGTGATCGAGCTATTGGGGAAGATCTCGCCAGGGGCGGCAGGCATCGTACCCCATGCCGCGAACAGTGATGGCGCGCGTCGCCGCGGTCGCCGCCGGGGTTCGGAGGGCTGATACGCGCCATAAACAAACGGCGCCATGAAGATTTTGGGGAACAAATTACAATTATGTTCGTTTAATGGCTCACACCTGTTCCAAAGATGAAGATTGCAGCTCAAAAATACCACTTCGCGTTCAACAGCATGGGGTGCGAATAAAAGGACGGTCGAAGCACGCGATCTACTGATGTCAATTTAGATACGAGGGTGGAATGAGACGCCTGAAGCGACTGATTGGGCCTTTCGTCTTATCGACAACCTTCTTTCTGCCATACCTCTCCTCGCCGGCGGTGGCCAACCCGCCCGCCGAACTAAGCGCCAGCGCAACGATGGAACTGCCGAATGCGCGCAGCATCGATCCCGTTGTCGATGAAATGTTTCCGCGCTGGCCTTCTGTCCGGATGTATCTAGCGAACGAGAACCACGAGTCCGAGGGCGCAATGCGCGAGCTGGCTGGCTGGGCGCAGTCCTTGCGCGGCAAACCCGAGCTACAGCGGCTGCGTGACATCAATGACAGGGTCAACGATCTGCTGGCTTACGAGTCGGATGCCAAGCTCTGGCATGAGACCGACTATTGGGAATCGCCAGGCGAAGCCCTCAGTCGCGGCGCCGCCGATTGCGAGGGATTTGCGATCCTCAAGATGTATCTGGCCAAGGAAGCCGGGATCCCGCTGGAACAGACGGCGATCTTGGTGGGCACGCTCGGCTTCGCCCGGGAGCCCCATGCCGTACTCGGCGCCAAGGTCGGGCCCAACATTGTCACGCTAGACAACAAGAGCGGGTCGATCGTAACCCTCGGCAGCCGCGGCGATTTCACACCGCTCTATTCGATCGGCGTGCGCGGCGCTTATACCTATCCGCTGAACTGGGCCCGAGCCAGCGATGTCCAAACGGCGCAGATTGCCGAGGACGATATCTCCCGGACAGGCACGGCTTCGCGGCAGGCCGCCGATGACGGCGTCACCATCCTGCGCCCGGCTGCTGCCTCTGCGGCGGCGCAGGAACCGGCCACACCCGTTGTCAAACCGCTGGCGATCACGCCGCCGGCCATCGACCCGGTGCCCGCGGTCGAAGTCGCGGCGGTTGATCTGCCGCCCCTGCCGCCGCTGAAGCCGGAACCGCCACACAAGGCAGCTTATGCGATGATCGAGGCGCAGCCCGTGGCATCGGCAAAGAAGGCGCTGTTCGGCGGCGGCACCTTGGATCAGGTGCTGAATTTTGTCTTCCAATAAACAATCCTGGTGCCAACAGCCGGCGCGCCGGCGTTGGCCTGTGGACGCTCTGAGCGGCCTTCGCAGGGTCCGCTAGTTTACCGCTGTCTGTTCCCTCCTGATATCGCCGTTTCACCCCGGGCCATGCTATCCTGACTGCGTCCGAGCAATCGGGCCGCTGCCGTCGAACTGATCGTCCCCGCCGCCTCGCCCGCCCCCGGCCATGAAACGGATCATCTTTGCCATCTCTCTGCTGCTGGTCCTGATCGCCTATGCCGGCGGGCAGCAATGGCTTGGCGGCGGAACGTCCCCCCAGCCGTCGGCGGGAACCGCGGCGACTTCACCGGCGCCGGACGCCGCTGCCGCCAGCGTTCCTTCGGCCGCCCTGGCGCGCTTCGGCGCCGAAGAACGCAGCGCCATCGCCTCGGCCCTGGCGTTGATTGCCGATGGCGGCCCGTTTCTCCACAAGAAGGACGGGTCAGTCTTTCAGAACAGGGAAGGCCGCCTGCCGCGCTACGCAGCCGGCTACTATCGTGAGTATACGGTGGAGACGCCGAACTCGGCCGATCGCGGTGCACGCCGGATCGTCACCGGCGCGGGCGGAGAAATCTATTACACCGCAGATCACTACAACAATTTCGTCCAGTTGAAGTAACTTATCCCCGCCTGATTTCGCGAGCCCCAAAAAGCGCCTAAAAACAGCAAATTGCCCAATGAAGTCTTCTTGTTAAACAAGGGTCGGGGGTGACGCACCGTCGTGCGCCCTCCCCCGCCCGCCCGGCGTTAGGAGGCACCACCGGGCCAACGCCGTGCTTTAGTGTTGGGCCTGCAGGGTGGCGGTCACATAATCGAAGATGACCACAAGCTGGTCACCGAGCGCACCCAGCGCACCGATGATGGCCACGGCCACCAGCGCGGCAATGAGTCCGTACTCAATGGCGGTTGCGCCTGACTCGTCGTTCAAAAATTTGCGTAGCATAATCTTGCTTTCCTGTTGTGACTGCCCCGATGGCAGCGAGGGCGGCAACATGCAAGCGCACGGCTAAGAGGCGGTTAAATTGCCCCGCATGGCGGCCATGCAGGCAAGCCTTGGCGTTTACGTTGCTGTGACACCACCAAGCCGATCGAGGCTGACACGCTGGAAAAGCAAAATCACATTCTGATGAAAAAGGGTGAGCAAGGCAGTACACGGCCCGAATATCGCGCCGAAACTGCTCAAACGCTGCGGGGCGGTGCCGAGGTCTGAAGCAAGATGGTGCGGGCGGGCAAGTGGCTCACTGCACCTCGGCAACCGCTGATCGAAAAATTGAATCGGCACGTTATGTTCCAATCCAGCTGTGTGCTAGCGTTCCTGATTTCGGACCCTGAAAGCGTCGATATTTTTCCGCAGTCGGCTGGGACGCACCCGGAAAGTTCCAACGCGTTGCGGTTGGTCAATGACCTGTTGGCCCGCGCTGGCAACGCCACAGGCCCAACGGCCGCACAGGTGCGCAGCGAGAGCCGCCGCATCGCTGGCAAGGTGGCGAAAGATTCCCCGCTACTATTGAGCCGCTGGGTGGCGTCCAAACCAATTCCTTGCCGACGCCCTGGCCCCTTGCGCCTTGGCGGGAGGTGGGCCGTTGTATTAGAAATCGCGCACCGGCCCACAGCCCAACTGCAGCAAAAATTGTGCAAATGGCAAATCCGGTGGCAGGAGCCGTCAACGCATTGTGTGGGTTCAGGTGGGTTTCTTGAAGTAAAACTGGAGATCGCGCCGGTCATGCTGTTCGCCGAAGACCTCGCCCGCGTCGGTTGGCGCTGCCTGCATTTCGCGCCGGGCGCAGATCTGACCGATGACCTCCGCCGCGAACTCGCGACGCTGAACGTCACTGTGTTCGAGATCGATGCCAGCAGTGTTGACACCAAGGAGGGGCTGATGCGCCTGCTGGCCGGCGCGCTGAAGTTTCCCGACTATTTCGGCCATAACTGGGATGCACTCGCAGAGTGCCTCCGCGATCTGCCGGACCGGGCTGCCGGCGATGGGTATGTACTGTTCCTGCAGGACGGCCTCCGCTTGTGGCGGCAAGCGCCCGAACTGGCGGGCGTCCTGGTGGAAACCTGGCTTTCCGTCGCCGAGGACGCCAGCCATGATGAGATCGGACTGCATCTGGTATTCCTCGGGCCAACCCAAGAAGGTTAAGGTCAGGGTCCACCAGGCGCTGCCGCAGGGGTTGGCGCGCCGTCCGGGCCGGGCTAAAACAGCCCGCCGATCCAACACCACTGAAATCAGGAATTTTGGAGAAATCCAAGTATGTTAGAGCTTTACACCTATGGCACGAGCAACGGGCAGCGCGCCTCCGTGATGCTGGAAGAGTGCGGCCAGCAATATAAGGCCATCAAGGTGGACCTGGAGCGCGGCGAGCAGAAGACGCCGAACTTCCTGCGGATCAACGCGGCCGGGCAAATCCCCGTGCTGGTGGATCTCAGCCGCGCGGGCGGCAAGCCGATTGTCATCTGCCAGTCGGGCGCCATCATCCTGCATCTGGCCGAGCGGACCGGCCGGCTCCTGCCTCGCGATCCCACCCGCCGGCAGCTGGCCTATCAGTGGTTCATGCAGGCGATGACCGACGTTGCGCCGGCCAGCGGCATCCTGTTCGTCGTCGGTTCGCTGATGCCGGAAGCCACCAACAACTCGCGCAAGCTATTCGAGCAGCGGTTGATCGGCCATCTCAAGAACGCCGACCGTCGCCTGGCGGAAGAGCAGTTCCTCGCCGGCGAGATCTCCATCGCAGACGTGGCGCTCTATCCCACAGTTTCGTTCCGGCGGGAGATCATCGCGCAGTCGGGCGAGTTGCCCTATCTGATGCGCTGGCTCGCCACCATGGATGCCCGGCCCGCGGTCCAGCGCGGCATGGCCGTTCCCGGGGATTGATCCTGCGGCAACGCCGGTGTCAGCGCTGGCTCGTCTCCCAGTTCGGCGCGATATAGACCGCCGCCTCCGACCGCGGCAGCAGCGGCCGGCCCAGGATCGTATCCGATAGCCGCTCCGCCATCATGATGGTCGGCGCATTCAGGTTGCCGCTGACGATCGACGGCATGATCGAGGCATCGACCACCCGCAGGCCCTCGAGGCCATGCACCCTTGCCTCGTCATCCACGACAGCCATCTGATCCGTGGCAAGGCCCATCTTGCAGCTGCAGGAGGGATGATAGGCGCTTTCCGCTTTCTTCCGCGCGTAGGCATCGATTTCTGAATCCGACTTGATGTCCGGCCCAGGCGCCAGCTCCGGCCCGCGATAGGGATCGAAGGCCTTCTGCGCGAAGATTTCCCGCGTCAGCTTGATCCCCGTGGTGAATTCCCAGCGGTCTTGCTCGGTCTGCAAATAGTTGAACTGGATCGCCGGCGGCGTCGTCGGATCGGCCGAGCGCAGCTTGACCCAGCCGCGGCTGGTCGCCCGCATCGGCCCCACATGGGCCTGGAAGCCATGACCCGGCTGGGTCGAACTGCCGTCATAGCTGGCAGCAATCGGCAGGAAGTGGAATTGCAGGTCCGGATGGTCCACCCCGGCGCGGCTGCGGATGAAGCCGCCAGCCTCGAAATGGTTGGTGGCGCCTAGGCCCGTGCCGGTGAAGGTCCACTGTATGCCCACCAGAAGCTGGCGCAGGGGATTCTTGAGCACCGGATACAAAGTGATCGGCTGCAGGCAGCGATGCTGCACATAGGTCTCGATATGGTCCTGCAGGTTCTGTCCAACGCCCGCCAAGTCATGCACGACCTTGATACCATGCTCGCGCAGATGGTCCGCCGGCCCGATGCCTGACAGCATGAGGATCTGCGGTGAATTGATCGCCCCGCCGCTGACGATCACCTCGCGCGCCGCCCGCGCCTGTTTCACCTGGCCGCGCTGCGAATACTCGACGCCAACCGCCCGGCGCCCCTCGAAGAGGATGCGGGACAGCAGCGCCCGCGACGCCACCGTGACATTGCCGCGCGCCTGCGCCGGCCGGAGATAGGCCTTGGCGGCGCTGCAGCGACGCCCGGCGCGCGTGGTCATCTCCATCGGCCCCAGCCCTTCCTGTTGCCGGCCGTTGAGATCTGGCGTCATGGGATAGCCCGCCTGCTGACCGGCAGCGATCCAGGCCTCGAACAAAGGATTGGTGGTGATGCCGTGGGACACGTCCAGCGGGCCGCCTTTGCCGTGGTAGTCGTCCTCGCCGGGGCCATGGTTCTCGGCACGGCGGAAGTACGGCAGGATATCGGCGTAAGACCAGCCGCGCAGTCCCGACTGCGCCCAGCGGTCATAGTCGCGGGCGTGGCCGCGGATGTAGCACATGCCGTTGATAGAGGATGAGCCGCCGATCACCCGGCCTCGCGGGCAATACATGCGCCGGTTGTCCATGAATGGTTCCGGCTCGGTGTGGTAGTACCAATTCACCTTGTCATCGGCGAGCGGATATGCGAACGCCGCCGGCATATGGATCTTCCAGTTCCAGAAATGATCCTGCCCGCCGGCCTCGAGCACGAGGATGCGGTGTTCCGGCTTGGCGCCGAGCCGATGCGCCAGCACGCAGCCGGCCGAACCGGCGCCGATGATGATGTAGTCGAATTCTTGGCTGGCCATTCCCGATTCCAACTGTTGCGCGTTGTTCAGCGTAAAGCCGCAGAGCTTCGCATTTTCAGGGTGGCAGCCGGGACCGGCAAGAGCTTGCGTGGAAGCGGCGGGGAATGGCCGGGATTTTCACTCCGGCGGACGCGGCGGATCGATGTTGACGCTGCCCGGCGGCTCGACCCGCGGATCAAGCTGGCCGCCGGCCCCCGTCGTCGCCGGCAGCGGTACGAATGGCGCCTGCTCCTCCGGCGGCAGCGCCGGCCGCCGCGTCATGCGGTAGCGGGTGAAGGCCGCCATGATCGCCGCGAGCACGGCCAGATATAGCAACAGCGCGGATGAGCCGAACATCTCCATTGCGATCGAGGCCAGCAACGGACCCAAGCAAGCGCCCGCGGCCCAGGCCAGAAGCAGTCCGGCCGAAGCCGACACCATGCGGTCCTTGTCCACATAGTCGAAGGCATGGGCGACCGACACGGGATAGAGCGTCGACTGGGTGCCTCCGAACAGGAAGATGAAGACGACCAGCGTCTCGAAGCTCTGCAGCATGCTCCAACTGCCGAACGCCAGCAGGCATATGATCGCTTGCGCGGCCAGGACCACGAGCAGGATGGTTCGCCGGTCATAGCGGTCTGACAATCGGCCCAGCGGCCATTGCAGCAGCATGCCACCGAAAATCGCCAGCCCCAGCAGCATGGAGATCTGCAGCTGCGTCAGGCCGGCATCGCTGCCGAAGATCGCGCCCATGCCGAAGAAAGCGCCCCCCATCAACCCGGCCCCGCATGCGCCGACCACGCCCAGCGGCGACAGGGCATAGAGTTCGCCTAGCGACAAAGGCTGCGCCTGCGCCGTATCGGGTGCCGCGACCCGCGTCAGCACCACCGGCACCACGGAAATCGACAGCAACACCGCCGACAGGATCAAGTGTTCGATGCCGGCGGCGGGATAGCTGTTCACCAGGAAATAGCCGAGACCGGCCGCCAGCCAAGCGAAGATGCCATAGCCCGCGAGCACGCCGCCCCGGGTCTCGTTCGTAGCCCGGGAGCTGAGCCAGCTCTCGATCACATTGAACAGCGCCGCCATGCAGAAGCCGCTGGCGATCCGCAGCACGGCCCAAGGCAAGGGTTCGAACCAGAGAGCATGCAGCAGTGTTGCCGCGCAGAGGCAAGCCGTGTAGGCGGCGAAGGCCCGCAGATGGCCGATCCGCGCCGTCAGCGCCGGCGCGAAGAAACAGCCGATTAGCAGCCCGAGATAATAGGCCGACATGACCAGGCCGGAAGTGAACCGGCCGTAGTCCGCCTGCTCCATGCGGATTGGCAACGTAATGCCGATCAGGGCATTGCCCAAGATCAGGATGCCGGCACCCAGCAGGAGCGACGCAACGGAGCGGATGGCGGAGAACACGGGAGCGGCTGGGACCGGTTGTTGCGGAGGTGGTTAGTCTAACCGAAGCAGCCGTTTGGGAAAGCCTCATCCAAGCCGACCCGGATGCTCGAATCTGCTAATGACCTGCGGCAAGATATCGACAGGGAGGCCCCGAAGAAATTTTGGACGATCTGGTTTCGACAGAGCAAGTACATAGCTATTCACTCAACGGCACGTCGATCAGTTTGGCGATTCCGCCGGGCGTCTTCGCGCCGTCGCCCTATACCCTGAGCTTAGCCGGCCACATCCGGATCAACGCAGGCGAGAGTGCCGCCGATATCGGCACCGGCTCCGGCATCCTGGCAATTTTCGCCGCGAAGCTTGGCGCGAAGGTCGCCGCCACCGATATTGATCATCGAGCCATCGCGGCTGCGCAAGAAAACGCCAAGTTGAATCAGGTGACACTTGATGTCAGCCGCGGCGACATGTTCGCTGACCTTGCCGGGACGTTTGATGTCATCATGGCTAATCTTCCGCAGGCGCGCATCGAGCCGCAGATCCTCGCATCAATCGATCCCCGTATGCGAACGGCCATCGATGGCGGCCCGAACGGCAACGCTGTGCTTCGCCGTTTCCTGCGTGCCTGCCGGCAACACATGCATGCGGAAACGCGCATATATGTTTCAGTGGATACCGAAACGGATTATCGCGACTCCTTTGCCCAGATGCTCACGGATTTCAATGTCAGGCTGCTAGGCGTGCATGTGCACGCGCTCTATGACGCTATCAACGATGCGTCCGAAATCTATCGCCGCCTGAGCGAAGCGGGCCAGGCCTGCGTCTTCAAGCAGGATGGCCGGCTTCATGGCCTGCAGTTCGTGGTCGAATTGACCACGGCCTAGTCTGCCGGCGCGCTACGCCAGCAGCTTCCGCACCGTCTTCTCCCAGCGCTCGAGCTCCGCGCCGTTCTTGAACTTGGAGCGGTGCGCGATGGCGTGTTCGAGGGAGTAGTCGGGCTGGTGCTTCTTCAACGTCGCCACGGCGCGCTGGGCAGAAGCGCGGCAACTGTCTGCTGCCGCCTGTTTGCCCAAGCTCGCTTCGCTTTCAGCGTTACAGAGATGCGCGGCGGCGACGAAAAGCTGGGTCTCCATGACATAGCGGGGATCGCCGGGCTTCAGATCCAGGCTTTCGAAGCAGCGCGCGGCACTGCCATAGTCTTCGGCGTGGAAATAGGCCCAACCGAGATTCCACTTGTACCAGTCAGGCACGCGGCAGGCGCGCTTCAGAAGGTCGATCGCCTTTTTCGGCTCTCCGACATGAATGTAGGCCTCCGCCATCTCGGCCAGCAGGCCGTGCTTCCGGTCCAGCCAGTCCGTAAGCGTCTCATATAGCTTCAACGCCTTCTCGTATGTCTTGATCGCCTTGTCGAACTGACCGACGTTCAGCTGATAGAACGCAAGGTCCCAATATGTGGCATAATCGTTGGGATCGAGCGCGACGGCCTTCTTCGCCCACTCGCCGGCGCTTTTTGATTCCGCCTCCGGCAGCCAGCCCACCATGATGCTGCGCATCGTGGCGTAGGATCGCCAGCCCCAGGCGCGGGCGAATTTCCGGTCGAGCTTGGTTGCTTTTTCGAAGTTCTTCCGGGATTTCGCCATGTCGGCTTTGGAGATCACGGAAAACAGACGTTCGCCTTCAATGTATGCCTTGAAGGCATTCCGGTTCTTTGTTCCTCGCATGTTGGCCCCCCTGATTGGCCTCTTGCAGAAATGCCTGATGATTGCGCTACGTTCTTCTAGTCATAGGCCTCCGGCAGGCCGGCGGCCCTTACTGCTGATAACCAATGGTCCTCAAGTTCCGGTGCCTTGAATGCCGTGCGCTGTTTCAGCATCTTCAGATCATAGCCGGTGTTAGTCTCTAGGTAACGGCGGATTTCGCGTTCCGCTTCTTCATGCCGATTCAACTTCTCCAGAGCGGCAGCCCTGATCAAGTAGGCGTGACTCGGCATTTCGGTGATGCGATCAATTTCGGCGACTGCCGCTTCATATTGGCGGGCATTGAAATACGCCCAGCCTAGATTCCAACGATACCAATCCGGCACCTCGGGGTTCAGGCTCATGGCGCGCCGCAGCTCGGCGATGCTCCGCTGGGGATCGCCGGCATAGACATGCATCTCCGCGACTTCAGCCAGAAGGTCGGCATCGTTGCTGTTGAGCTGCAGGGCCTTTTCGTACTGTTGGCGAGCCAGATCAATGCGGCCGATGCATTGATAGACGAAGGCCAGGTCCCAGTAGTTGGTGTAGTCGTCCGGGTCCAGCGACACCGCCCGCTTGGCATATTCCTCTGCCAGGGCGGCCTCCATTTTCGGCCGCCAGCCCAGCATGACGCCGCGCATCGTTACATAGGCGAGATACCCCCAGGCGCGGGCGAACTCCGGATCGACCGTCGACGCTTCATGGAACTTCTGGCGGCAGGCCTCGAGCCGCTCCCGGGTCTCGTGCGAATAGATATGCGAACCCTGTAGGTAGAGTTCATAGGCTCTCACGTCGGTGTTGCGCTTGATCATCAGTCGATGCCGCCGTGACGCGCCGTTCTGCCGTAAGGTCGGGCGCCGGGGTGTCGGACTCCAGCGCGCATTCCGGCCGCCGGCAGGTTCATGCCGCAAATCCACTCTGAGCGGGGGATGACATGAAATCGGGACCTATGCGTCCCGAGCGATCGAGGCATTGGTCCGAGCGGAGAAACGGCCCAGTTTGGGCGCAACCACTCGGCAGGATTGGTTGGAAGTTTCGCAAGGAGAGACACATTGGCCGGGCGTTCCATCAGCGTGTTCTATTAACCACTGTGACAATTCTCCGGTCATTGCACATTCCCGGTCTGTGATAATCCGCACAATACGACAGTATGCCCGCATACCATGCGGGTGAAAAACAACGCTATAATCAATAGCTTAGGGAGCGATCAGGCGTCCAGGGCGTCGTCGATCAGACGGCGGAGAGCGTCGACATTCTTGATCGTCAGCAGACGCCGGTCCTGCTCCAGCACGCCGCCGGAGGCCAGTTCGGCCATTTCGCGACTCACGGTCTCGCGCTGCGAGCCGATGCGGGTAGCGAGGTCTTCATGGGTCGGCGCATCCTTCACCACGGCCGTGCCGTTGGCGGCGATGGCGCCGCTGCACAGCCGCAGCAACTCCAGATACAGGCGGTGCTTGGCATTGAGCGTGCTGAACTCGTAAAGCCGCCGCGACAGGGAACGCACCTGCCGCGTCAGCCGGCGCAGCACGGCCGCGCTCACCTCCGGATGAACGCGCAGCGTCTCCCAGAACAGATCGGAAGACATGCTGGCCACCAGGCTCGGCTGCGTCGCCTCGACGCTGGCCGAGCGCGGCTCGCCGTCAATGGCGGCGAACTCGCCGAACATCTCGCCCGATTCGATGTCGCGATAGGTCACGCGCTTGCCCGCGGACGAATAGACGCTGACTCGCACGCGCCCGCCGACAAGAAAAAATACCGTCCGCGACGGCTCTTCATGCCCGACGATCAATTGTCGCGGCCCATACTCGCGCCACGCGCAACGAGAGGCCAGAATCTGCCGTGCTGCCGGCGCGAGATCGCGAAAGATCTCGATTCCGTCGAGGGAACCGGTTGTCATTTCGAGCGCTGCTTTACCCACATGCAATTACTATCAGATTCTATGCCAAAATACAGAGGCACGTCAGCCACAACAATGCCACCGATGCATAAAACACTGTGGAATCTTAATTATTCCACCATCGCGGCGAGCGCGTCGAGTCGATCGGCTTCGGCCGCGGGCTTGTCCCAGCGGATGCGGTGTATGCGCGGGAAGCGCATCGCCAGACCCGATTTGTGCCGCGTCGAGGCATGGATGCTGTCGAACGCCACCTCCAGCACAAGGCCGGGCCGCACCGCGCGTACCGGTCCGTAGCGATCCACCGTATTATCGCGAACCCACTTGTCGAGGAGACGCAATTCCTCATCGGTGAAACCGAAATAGGCCTTGCCGACGGGCGTCAATTGCAAGCCACCTTCCGGCCCTGCGGCCCAGGCGCCGAATGTGTAGTCCGAATAGTAGGACGATCGCTTGCCATGGCCGCGCTGGGCGTACATCAGCACCAGATCGGCTGTGAGTGCGCCGCGCTTCCACTTGAACCAGGGGCCGCGCGGCCGCCCGGCGACGTAGGTGCTGTCCTTGCGCTTCAGCATCAGCCCTTCGATTCCCGCGGCGCGAGCATTGTCGCGCAGCGCCGCCAGTTCCTCCCAGCGGGCGAAGGGCACCAGTGGCGACAGATCGATGCGCGAGGGCATGACCCGGCCGTGCCAGGCCTCCAGCCGCTGCCGCCGTTCGGCGAACGGCAGGCCGCGCAGATCCTCGCCGCCCTCAAACAGGATGTCATAGGCGCGCAAGAAGGCCGGATAGTCCTGGGTCATCTTGGCGGTGACTGTTTTCCGGTTCAGCCGCTGCTGCAAATCGTTGAACGGCGCCACGGCCTCGGGCGCTCCCACCAGCAATTCGCCGTCGACCACCGCATCGAATGCGAATTCCTCCAGTAGCTCGGGAAAAGCGCGGCCGATATCGTCGCCGGTGCGGGAGAATAGCCGACGCTCGCCCGACGGCCGCGACACCGCCTGCACCCGGATGCCGTCCCACTTCCATTCCGCCAGATAGTCGGCGGGATCGAGGGTCTCCAGTTCGCCCTCCGGCAGCGGATTGGCCAGCATCAGTGGCCGGAACAGTGCGAGATCGCCCACTTCCGGCCGCGGTGCCCGCTTCTCCAGCCAGGCGAACAGC
This sequence comes from Verrucomicrobiia bacterium, assembly GCA_035544395.1. Lineage (GTDB taxonomy): Bacteria > Pseudomonadota > Alphaproteobacteria > Dongiales > Dongiaceae > DATKFM01. The sequence goes on along the minus strand of DATKFM010000176.1, from coordinate 42 downwards.
GGTTCGTAGGGCGGCGTCAGCCCGTGCCAGACCTCCTCCACC
>DATKFM010000175.1:0-3422 GCA_035544395.1 Verrucomicrobiia bacterium | reverse complement strand
CCGACCGGCGAGCGCAACCAGATCGCGCTGGAAGGCCGCGGCGTGTTCGCCTGCATTTCGCCCTGGAATTTTCCGCTGGCGATCTTCACGGGGCAGATAAGCGCGGCGCTGGCTGCCGGCAACGCGGTGATCGCCAAGCCGGCGGAGCAGACTCCGCTGATCGCCGCCGCCGCGGTGAAGCTGATGCACCAGGCTGGTGTGCCTGCCGATGCGCTGCATCTGCTGCCGGGCGACGGACCCAATGCGGGTGCGCCGCTGGTGGCTCATCCTGATATCGCAGGCGTTGCCTTCACCGGCTCCACCGACACGGCACGGGCCATCAACCGCGTGCTTGCTGCGCGGACCGGTCCGATCGTGCCGCTGATCGCGGAGACCGGCGGACAGAATGCGATGATCGTGGATTCTTCCGCGCTGCCCGAGCAAGTGGTGCGCGATGTGCTGATTTCCAGCTTCCAGAGCGCCGGGCAGCGCTGCTCGGCGCTGCGGGTGCTGTTCCTGCAGGACGACGTGGCGCCGAAGATCGAGGAGATGCTGGCCGGCGCCATGGCGGAGCTGCGCATCGGCGATCCCGGCCTGCTGTCGACAGATGTGGGGCCGGTGATCGACGAAGAGGCGAAGGCGATGCTCGAGGCCCACGCCGCACGCATGGCGAAAGAGGGCGAGCTGATCCACGAGTTGAAACTCCCTGCGGACTGTGCCCATGGCAGCTACGTCGCGCCGCGGGCCTATCGCATCGACAAGCTTTCGCGGCTGGAGAAGGAGGTATTCGGCCCCATCCTCCACGTCGTACGCTATGACGGCGAGCGGCTGGACCAGGTGCTCGACGCGGTGAACGCCACCGGCTACGGCCTGACGCTGGGCATCCACAGCCGCATCGATTCCCGCGTGCGCTACATCCATGAGCGGCTGCGGGTGGGCAACGCCTACGTCAACCGCAACATGATCGGCGCCGTGGTGGGCGTGCAGCCCTTCGGCGGCGAAGGCCTCTCCGGCACCGGGCCCAAGGCCGGTGGCCCGCGTTATCTCCATCGCTTCGCCACCGAGCGCACGCTGACCATCGACACCACCGCCGCGGGCGGCAACGCGTCGCTCTTGTCCCTGGAGGAGGGGACGGGGTAGGGGGCACTTGATTGCAAGGGGGAAAGCCGTGAAGACCGAGACAATTCCCGCGCGTGGCGGGCTGGCCATTTCTGTGCGCGAGGGGCAGCGGCTACGTGTCATCACGCCCGAGGGCGCCCAGGCGGCGGATTTCTTCGCCTATGCCGCCGGGAATGCACGGGAGTGGCTCTCGCCCATGCATACCTGGGTGACGACGCGCTCGGTCAAGCCGCGGGTGGGCGACACGTTCCTGTCGCGCTTCCGGCGGCCGATGCTGGATTTGGTGGAAGATGGCGCCGGCGGCATGCATGACATGATGATCGCCGCCTGCGATCAGGCGCGTTATGAGCAGTTCGGATTCAACGGCCCCCATGCCAGTTGTTCGGAGAATTTGCGAAGCGCCATGGCGCGGCTTGGGCATCCCATCGACGTGATCCCGCAGCCGGTGAATTTCTTCACCAACACGGTGGTCGAGGCCGACGGCAAGCTGCTGTCGCCGCCCAACAGCGTGCCACCGGGCGGCTATGTACTGCTCCAGGCGCGGATGGACCTGATCTGCGTGGTGTCGTCCTGCCCGTTCGATCTGCCAATCCCCGGCTGGACCATCAATGCGCCCGGCGGGCCGACGGAACTGATCGTGGAGGTAGGGTAGAACTAGATCGACTGCAGCAAACCGCCATCGCAAGCGATAGCCTGGCCGGTGATGTACCCGGCCTTGTCGGAGGCGAGAAATGCGGCCAACGCAGCGAATTCCGCCGGTCGGCCCATGCGGCCGGCCGGGATGCGCGCCGCCATCTCCACTTCCTTGACGCCGACTTCCACCAACCGCTCGGTCAGGGTGTAGCCGGGCATCAGCGCGTTGACGGTGATGCCCTGGCCCGCGCATTCCTTGCTGAGGGAATTGATCAGGCCGTGGAGCCCTGCCCGCAGTCCGTTCGACAGCAGCAGATTGGCGATCGGCTCGCGGGCGGCGATCGAGGTGACGATCATGATGCGGCCCCAGCTGCGCTCGCGCATGCCCGGCAGGGCTTCGCGGATGGCGGCGACGCTGCTCATCCACAGGCCTTCGAAGGCGTCGCGCCAATCCTGGTCGGTCGCGCTGTCGAACTTCCGCGTCGGCGGGCCTCCCGTATTGACGACGAGAATGTCAAGCGCGCCGAGCCTGGCGATCACGTCCTTTACGAGCTTCGTGGCGCCGCCGGACTTGGACAGATCGGCAGGAAAGGCCTGAGCGCCGATGTCCTGCGCCGCGCGGTCGAGACGTTGCTTGTCGCGGGCGCAGATGGCGGTTGTGACGCCCTCGGCGATGAGCGCTTCGGCGCAGGCGCGTCCCAGGCCGCGCGACGCGCCCATGACCAATGCCCGCTTGCCGGAGATGCCGAGGTCCATCTAAAGCTACACCGTCACGGTGAGATCAACCGAGCCGACGCCCGAGAGATCGAAGCGGAAGTGGCCGGGCTCCTTCGGGAAGCGCGTGGGGATCAGGCTTCCGGTCATCACGACATCGCCGGCCTTGAGGCCGCTGCCGGATGTCGCGAGGTGGTTAGCCAGCCAGGTCAGCGGGATGAATGGATGGCCGAGCACATCGCGACCAAAGCCGCGATCGGCTTCCTCGCCGTTGAGTTTCATCACGCCGCAGGCGCTCTCGAGGTCGCCCCAGGACTTCGTGAAACCGCCGAGCACGATGCCCGCGTTCCAGGCGTTGTCGGCGATCAGCGACAGCGCCTCGAGCACCTTGTAGTCGGCATTGCGGTCGTCGACCACTTCCACGCCGGCGCAGACTCCGTCGACGGCCAGGGCAACTTCATCCAACGTGAATGGGGTGGCGCGTGGCGGCAGATCACGGCCGAGCCTGACACCGACTTCGAACTCAAGCCCCATGCGGCCGTAGGTACCGGTGGGCAGAACGGCGCCACTCTGCATCACGCGGCTTGCCAGCACCACGCCGGCAAGCGGCCGGTCGATGTTGCACATCTTCTGCATGCGGGCGGAGGTGAGGCCGATCTTATAGCCCGCGGGTGAACCGGCCTTGGGGATCATCAGGTCGACATAGCGGCGTTGGACGGCGTAAGCGGCGTCCAGATTCGTGACGCCGGTTTCCGGCGGCAGGAGATGGTATTGCACGCCATCGGCGTGTTCGCGCATCAGAAGTTGGGCCGTGTCGTCAAATGGTGTCGTCATTCTTGACCCCAGAACGCCTGCAACGTCCGCATCTAACCTGCTAATTCGGATGCCTGCAAACAGTAGGGGCGAGTTTCGAACCCGCCCCGTCGAGGCAGCATCGCTTCTGGAAGTTATTCCCGCACAGCAAGGCGGGTTTGAAA
>DATKFM010000174.1:0-5241 GCA_035544395.1 Verrucomicrobiia bacterium | reverse complement strand
GACGGCCTGCTGGTCACCAACAGCCATGTGATCCACGGCGCCTCCAGCGTGATGGCGACGCTGATGGATGGCCGCACCTTGCCGGCCTATCTGGTGGGCGAGGATCCGGACACCGATCTCGCCGTGCTCCAGCTCCATGGCGACGGGCTGGCCCATGTGCCGTTCGGCGACTCCGGAAGGATGCGCGTGGGGCAGCTCGTGGTCGCCATCGGCAATCCCTTCGGCTTCGAATGCACGGTGACCGCCGGCGTGGTCAGCGCCCTTGGCCGCTCGCTGCGCAGCTATGCCGGGCGGCTGATCGACGATGTCGTGCAGACCGACGCGGCGCTCAATCCCGGCAATTCCGGCGGCCCGCTGGTGACGGCTCAGGGCGAGATCATCGGCGTCAACACCGCCATCATCCTCGCCGCCCAGGGCCTTTGCTTCGCTATCGCCAGCAACACCGCGAAATTCGTGGTCAGCGAGCTGATCCGCCACGGCAAGGTTCGCCGCAGCTATATCGGCGTCGGCGGCCAGACCATGGCGCTGCCCCGCCGCGTCGCCCGCTTCCATCAGCTTGCGGCCGAATCCGGCTTGCGGGTGATGAATGTGGAGCCGGACAGCCCCGCCGGCCGCGCCGGGCTGATGGAGGGCGATGTGATCGTCGCCTTCGACGGCACGCCGACGCCCGGCATCGACAGCCTGCACCGCCTGCTGTCAGCCGAACGCATCGGCAAGCCGGCGGAATTGGCCGTGCTGCGGCGGACCGAGAAGCATGTCTTCCAAGTGACGCCGGCGGCGCGCCCGCCCGCGCCGAAGCCGTAGCGCCGATGCAGGTGGAAGGTGAAGAATCTATTTCTGCGCGATGGGGGCCGCCGGCTCGATTCGCAGCGACGCTTCGCGGCGGGCGATGTAGATCGTGCTGGCGACGATGACGACCGCACCCACCACCGTCCAGACCGACGGGACTTCGGCGAACCAGATCATGCCGACGGTGGCCGCCAGCGGCAGCCGCAGGTAATCGAACGCCGCAACCAGGGACGCATCGGCACAGCGGAAGGCGCGGATCCAGAAGGATTGCGAGGCAGCGCCCAGCGCGCCGATCACCAGCAGCAGCCCCCACTCTTCCGGCGAAGGACTGCGCCAGGTGTAGATTGCGCCGGGCAGCGACAGGATGCTGGCGATGGCGCCGAAGTAGAACAGCATGCCCAGCGTCGTCTCCCGCGCCGGCAGCCGCTTCACCAGAGTCACCAGGAAGGCGATGGAAAACGCCTCGCCCAGGGCGAAGAAGCCGGCGGTCTGGAACGTGCCCGAGCCCGGCCGCATCATGATCAGCACGCCGATGAAGCCCACGATCGTCGCCGTCCAGCGCCGCCAGCGCACCACCTCGCCCAGGATGATCACGGCGAGCACGGTGGCGAACAGCGGCTTGGTGAAACTGAGCGCGGTGAAATCCGCCAGCTCGATGCGCGCCAGGGCGTAGTAGCTGCAATACATCGCCACCATGCCCAGGACGCCGCGCACCGCATGGACATGGAGATGCCGCGTGCGCAGGAACGAAAATCCGCCGGTCATGCCGAAATAGCCCGTGATCGGCAGGATGACGATAAAGCCGAAGATGATTCGGAAAAACGCCACCTGGAAACTGTCGAGCCGCGCGCCCAGGATCTTGATGGCCACGGCCATCACCGTGAAGCCGACGCCCGAAGCCAGCATCCACAGAGCGCCGCGCGTGTTGCCCGGCAGCGCCAGCCAGCGCGCCTGCAGGCGTCCCGCCATCGCCAGATCGGTCATGGCTGCTTGTCCTCGTTGCCCTGACGTACCAGCGGCGCGAGCGCGGCCGGCTCGCTTGCCGCGGCGGCGGCGGTGGTCGCCACCGATTGCCGGCGGATCGATTCGCGGTGGGCGATGTAGATCGCGGCCCCCGCGATGACAGCGGCGCCGATCCAGGTCCAGATATCCGGCGCCTCGTTGAAGGCGAAGTATCCGATGACCGTCGCGAAGATCATCCGTGTGTAGTCATAGGGCATCACCGCCGACGCATCGGCCCGGGCGAAGGCGCGGATGTAGCACATATGGCCGAAGCTGCCGAAGGCGCCCATGATGAGGATCCACAGCCACAGCTCCATCGCCGGCCACTCCCAATAAGGGATGGCCGGGATCAGCGACATCGGCGTCAGCAGCAGGACCATGTATGTCACGATGGCGTCGCTGGGCTCGGTGCGGGCCAAGTCCTTGACGATCAGCGTGATCACGGCCGAGAGCAGCGCCGCCAGTAGCGACAGCCCAGCGCCCAGTGCGGCCGCGCTGCTGCTGGTCAATTCGCTGCTGCCCAACCCCGGATGCAGGATGATCAGCACGCCGATGAAGCCGATGATGGTGGCGGTCCAGCGCCGCGCCCGCACATCTTCCCGCAGGACCAGTGCGGCGCCCGCGGTGGCAAACAGCGGCACGGTGAAGCTGAGCGCGATTGCCTTGTCGAACGGCAAGAGCGTGAGCGACGTGAATCCGCAGAGCATGGAAAGGAGACTGAGGAACGACCGCCAGCCATAGAGCATGAACCGCCCGGTCCTGAGACCCCCCAGGCCGGAGCGGAAGAGCCAGGGCAGCATGAACACCAGCCCGGCGAGATTGCGGAAGAAGGTGACCTCGAAGGTGTGCAGCCCGGTGCTGAGATGCCGGATCGTCGCGCTCAGGGCGGCGAACAGCAGCGAGGCGGTGACCATATAGACTGCGGCCTGCACCGGCGGCGGCACGGAGCGGAAATAGGCGATCGGCTGCAGGGTTTGAACCATGATGACGCTGACGGCAGCCTAAGGCCTGCATGGCGGCCCGTCCAACCGCCTGCGCGCATGGGGGCAATGCAGGAAAAGGATGGCAATTCCAACGCCCTGGGCCGCCCTCGCCGAACCACCCCGGCCATGCTATGCAATCGCAAAAATGGGGAAGGCTTCGATGGCAGACGAGCGCAGCAGGCCGCTCTGGCAGCCCAATCCGGAACGTGTCGCCGCCGCCACCCTGACCCGGTTCATGGCGGAGGCGAAGGCGCGCTGGCATGTGGACGCCAAGACCTATGCCGACCTCTACGCCTGGTCGGTGAGCAAGCCCGAGCAGTTCTGGGAAACGGTCTGGGAATTCGGCGGCGTCATCGGTGAAAAGGGCGACAGGGTGCTGGCCGACGGCGACAAGATGCCGGGCGCGCGCTATTTCCCGGAGGCCAAGCTCAACTACGCTGAAAACCTGCTACGCCGCCGCGACGATCATGACGCCATGGTGTTCCACGGGGAGGACAAGGTCCGCCGCCGCATGTCCTGGCGCGAGCTGTATGACGCGGTGTCGCGCCTGGCGCAGGCGTTGAAAGCCGCGGGCATCAAGCCCGGCGACCGGATCGCCGGGTTCGTGCCGAATATGCCGGAGACGGTGGTGGCGACCCTGGCCACGGCGGCCATCGGCGCCACCTGGTCGTCCTGCTCGCCGGATTTCGGCGCCCGCGGCGTGATCGACCGCTTCGGCCAGATCGGCCCGCGCATCCTCTTCACCGCCGACGGCTATTTTTACAACGGCAAGGCCCATGACTCCCTGGCGCGGGTGGCGGAATTCCTGCCGGAGCTGCCGACGGTGGAGCAGGTGATCGTGCTGCCCTATCTCAGCAGCGCGCCAGATGTGTCGCGGCTGCCGACGGCCAAGGTCCTGGGCGATGCGATCGAACCTTTTGCGGCGAAGGATATTCCCTTCGCGGGGATGCCGTTCAACCATCCGCTGTTCATCATGTATTCGTCGGGCACGACAGGCGTGCCGAAATGCATCGTCCATGGCGCCGGCGGCACGCTGCTGCAGCATCTGAAGGAACATCAGCTCCAATCCGACATCAAGGCCGGCGACCGCGTGTTCTACTTCACCACCTGCGGCTGGATGATGTGGAACTGGCTGATCTCGGCGCTGGCGTCCGAGGCGACGTTGCTGCTCTATGACGGCTCGCCGTTCCATCCCGACGGCTATGCGCTCTATGATTTCGCCGCCGCCGAGCGCTGCACCTTGTTCGGCACCTCGGCGAAATACATCGACGCCTGCGCCAAGGCGGAAGTGAAACCGATCGACAGCCGCGATCTCTCCGCGCTGCGCACCATCTGCTCCACGGGTTCGCCGCTGGTGCCCGAAGGATTCGACTACATCTATGAGAACGTGAAGCAGGATGTCTGCCTGTCTTCGATTTCCGGCGGCACCGATATCATCTCCTGCTTCGTGCTGGGCAATCCCATCGGCCCGGTCTGGCGCGGCGAGATCCAGGCGCGCGGCCTCGGCATGAAGGTCGAGGTCTGGAGCGAGGAGGGCAAGCCGCTGCGGGGCGAGAAGGGCGAGCTGGTCTGCACGCTGCCTTTCCCGTCGATGCCCGTGGGATTCTGGAACGATCCCGAGGGCAAGAAGTATCGCGCCGCTTATTTCGAGCGCTTCCCTAACATCTGGCACCATGGCGATTACATCGAGCTGACCGAGCATGACGGCATCATCGTCTATGGCCGCTCGGACGCGACGCTCAATCCCGGCGGCGTGCGCATCGGCACGGCCGAGATCTATCGCCAGGTGGAGCAGCTCCCGGAAATCCTCGAGAGCCTGGTGATCGGCCAGGATTGGGACAATGACGTGCGGGTCGTGCTGTTCGTCAAGCTGAAGCCTGGGCAGAAGCTGGACGCGGCACTGCAGGACCGCATCAAGAAGCAGATCCGCGCCAACACCACGCCGCGCCATGTGCCGGCGAAGATCGTGCAGATAGCCGACATCCCCCGCACCAAGAGCGGCAAGATCACCGAGCTCGCCGTACGCGACATCGTCCATGGTCGCCCGGTGAAGAACCGCGAAGCGCTGGCCAATCCCGAGGCGCTGGATTTCTACAAGGACATCGCCGACCTCCGAACGTGATCCGGCGCTGGTGCAATTCGCGTCGGGCCATCAGCGGCGCCGGCGCGCGTCACGTCTGCCTGTCATGCCCAATCAAGAAAGTAACTGAATGTCCCGCAATCCCCGCTATGACCTGTTGTTCGAGCCCGTCCGGATCGGGCCGGTCACCGCCCGCAACCGGTTCTTCCAGGTGCCCCATTGCAGCGGCATGGGCAATCGCATGCCGCGTTCGGTGGCGGCCATGCGCGAAGCGAAGGCCGAAGGCGGCTGGGGCGTGGTCTGCACGGAATATTGCTCGATACACCCCTCGTCGGACGATACGCCCTATGTGTTCGCCTCCTTGTGGGACGAGTCGGATGTGAAGGC
>DATKFM010000173.1:0-17563 GCA_035544395.1 Verrucomicrobiia bacterium | reverse complement strand
CCGCACGCCCGGCTGGCACAGAGGGGTGGAGCGAAGAGCGGCTTGCCGCAATCGTCACGCGCGATTGCATGATCGGCGTTGCGGTGCCGAAAGCGCGATAATCCGACAATCTTTTCGCCTCCCACTCGATCGGCGAATTGGCCAGGGATGGGCTCTCGATAAGATGCACAAGATCGAGCGCCGATGTCAGCTTTTGTCGCGCTAGGTGCAGAATCCTAGACCCGAGGCGCGCGGTCGCAGCGCAATTAATATTTTTCAATCTTTAATTGTAGGTCGCGCCCATGTTTCGATGGCAAATTCGACATCCTAAACGATTCGTTAACCATCTTTCCTTCAGAATGTTGCGGCTGTGTGACATCATTCACGGCCGGAACGCGCGGCATGACGCAGATTTGGAGGCGCCGGACCGCAACTGGAGGCGCGCCATGTTCGAGTTGTTCCTCGTCGCCTGCGTCGACACCCATATATGCGAGTATGTGCAGGTGTCGGATCTCTATGCCACCGAGCAGTCATGCCAGATGCAGGCTGCGATCATCGCGGGAATCGTCCAAGGCCGTCATGACGTTTCCGGCAGTGTCAGTTACCGCTTCAACTGCAACCTTCAGGAATCGGCAGAGATTGTGCCGCCGGCCGTCGCTGACCCTCCGGCGCCAGGCTAGCCGCCGTCACGCATAGCGCAACTGCTGGCCGATACCGAGCCGGCGCGCCTTCTCCAGCATGGCGTGGCCCAGGGCGATGTCGCTGAGGCTCAATCCGCGGTGCCAAAACAGAATGGTCTCGTCCGGCCGTTCGCGACCGGGTTTCCGGCCCGCGACGATCGCGCCGAGTTCCCCGTGCAATGTTGCCTCGGTAAGCTTGCCCGCGTCCACATGGGCGCGCAGCGCCCCGAACTTGCCAGCGCGCGCCTGCCCCCAATCGTCGACGACCATCTTGTCCATGATGTCCGTGAGCGAAAGTTCAACGGCGCTCATGGTGCCATAGGGAATGACCAAGGCCCCCTTCCCGATCCAGGAAGTCTTGAACAGCGGCTCTGGTTTCTCCAGCCGTGACGCCTCCACCATGATATCGGCGCCTTGCAGGCAATCTTGCCAATTGGCCACCGCCCGCACCGGCTTGCCGAGATCGGCCGATAGCCGCGCCGCGAAGCTGTCGCGGCTTTCGGGCCGGCGCGAATGGACCCGGATTTCCTCGAAGCCGAACAGTCTATCCAGCAACCGCACATTCCAATAAGCCGTGCCGCGCGCGCCAATATGGCCGAGCGCTCGCGGCTTCGGCGGCGCGAGATACTTGGCGCCCAGCGCAGTTACCGCGCCGGTACGCATCTCAGTTATCTCCGTGGCGTCGAGGATTGCCACCGGCATGCCGGTGCGAGGATCGAACAGATTGAGTAGCGCCATCTCCGACGGCAGGCCGCGCTTGTAGTTGTCTACAAAGTCGCCAACGATCTTCACGCCTGCGAGATTCATCGGCGCCACGTAGCCGCGCAGCACATTGAAGTGCCCGCGAAAGGCGGGGTCGGGGACCAAATGCATCCGGGGTTCGATCACCGTCTGCCCCTGGCCCTGCGCACGCAGTCCCTGCTCCACCGCATCCAGGATTTCCTGATCCGTCATCGCCAGCGCGGCAATATCCGGTCCGTTGAGCCAGGTCAGGTGGATTTGCTTCGAAGAATCAGTGGCAGTCATGCTGATGTGGACGCCGCTCTAACCGATGAGCTCGCGCAACGTCGTGCGGTATCGGGAAAGCACCGCATGTTCGGCGCGGTGATGCCCCTCCTCTACCATCCAGCGGCCCCCTACCATGACGTCCCGCACCGGATTCTCATTGCCGGCGAAGATGGCAGAGTCCAGCAGCAGATCGCCGTTGCGGTCAACCAGTGCGGGTTTCTCCGTGTCGAGCACAACCAGATCCGCACGGCAGCCAGCGGCCAGCTTGCCGATGGGGCGGCCCAGCGCCACCGCACCTCCTGCGAGAGCCGCCTTATAGAGCGTGGCGCCTACATGGGGCGAGCCGTTGGCCAGAACATTGCGCTTCCGGTGCAACATGCGCTGCCCATACTCGAGCCAGCGCAGTTCCTCCACCGGACTAACGGAGATATGGCTGTCGGAACCGATGCCGATCGCGCCACCGGCGCCGAGATACTGGACCGCGTTGAAGAAGCCATCACCCAAATTGCCCTCGGTGGTCGGACAGAGGCCGGCAATTGCACCGCTGCGCGCCAACCTGCCGGTCTCGCCTTCGGTCATGTGGGTGGCATGGACGAGGCACCAGCGGGAATTGAGCGCGTGATTGTTCAATAGCCATTCCACCGGGCGCTGGTTGCTCCAGGCAAGGCAATCCTCCACTTCCTTCACCTGCTCGGCGATATGGATATGGATGGGCGCCACCGCGTCCAACTGATCCAGTCCGCTCAAGGTCTCGGCCAGCATTTGCGGTGTGACGGCGCGCAGGGAATGGGGCGCGATGCCGAAGCGGATCTGCGGATCGTTGCCATGCCGTTGCATCAATCGATTCAACAATCGCAGGAATGCCTGGGGATCGTTGAGAAAGCGCCGCTGGCCGGAGCCGGCCGGCTTGCCGCCGAATCCGCCGCAACCATAGAGCACCGGCAGATGGGTGAGGCCGATACCAGTCATACGCGCCGCTGCGATGACCTGTTCCGACAGCTCGGCGTAGTCGGCGAAGGGGCGGCCGTCGACATCGTGATGCACATAGTGGAATTCGCCGACCGCGGTGTAGCCGCTTTTCAGCATTTCGACATAGAGCTGCGCGGCGATCGCCTGGAGCTGCGGCGGCGTGATGCGGCCGACGAACCCATACATCACCTGCCGCCAGGTCCAGAAACTGTCGTCGCCAGCGACGCCCGTCTGGCCCGCCTGTTCAGTCAACCCCGCCATCGCCCGTTGGAAGGCGTGGGAATGCAGATTGGGCATTCCGGGAATGACCGGGCCTTTGGCCCGAAAGGGATAGCAGCTCTCGGCATGGGCCGCCGCGTCCGGCATCACATTGATGAGGGTGCCGGCACCGTCGATCTCGAACAGCACATTGCTGGCCCAGCCATCGGGAAGTAGCGCCGTCTCGGCAAAGAGAGTCTGCAAGGTCATTTTGGATTCAGTCCGGAACGTCTCATATGTTTAGCGCGTCAGCAGGGATTGTCAGCGCTTCACCTGCAGCACGACGACCCGGCTTTTTTCGCCTTCGAACTCATACATGGCCAGATAGTCGTTGCCAATGAATTGGACATTGGATCGCGAATAGGTCGGCAGGGTCCGGCGATAGATTTCGCTGCCATCGGCCGCCTTGATGACGAATAGTGCGTCGGCGATGCTGCCCAGGGAAACACTGGGTGACGTGCTGACGGCGATGAGTTCGCCGGAAGGATTTACCGACACCGACGTGATGCTGCGGCCTTTGGGGATTTCGCGCGAACCGCTTCCGGACGGCAGGGACCAGATGATCCGATACCGGCCTTCGTCCCGATACGAATCCCAGACAACCCAACCCTCGCCGACTCGGCGGAGATTGCCGCCGATGCTTGCAAGGCCATCAGCCGTAAAAGGACCCCACCGCACCGCGCCGTCCAGGCCGACGCCAATCAAACCGTTGGGATAGAAAGAGAGCAGCAAATCGCCGCTGCGGTCGTCGAAAGCGAGCAGCTGATACTGCCGGCACTTACAATCTCCACGCGGCAGTGAAATCGTGCGCTCCGAGCTGTCACTGGACCTGCGAATACGAATCACAGGTTCGACGTCGCTCTCTTTTCGGAGGTGATCCAGCCAAGCTAGATCGCCGCCGCCGATCACAATCGGATCCCAGTAGGGTAGTTCCGCTGGCGGCATCAAATGAATTGCAGCGGCGGAATTAGCCGGCAGAACGTAGAGTTCCGTCTTCTGCGTCGCCTTGTCGTAAGTCCGGTAAAGCGCGGCGCCGCCCGGCCGCCCCTGGCCGACGCCGCCGCCGGCGTCGATGACGGGAATGCCGACCGGCCGCAGCCGGCAATCGGGCATCGACAGGATCGAATAGCGCCGGCTGTCAGCGGTCATCGTCCAGACCTCGCCGGCCCGTTCCATCGCCAAGTCGGCCGAAGCGCCTGTGCCGTCAAGCCACTCGCCCTGCAACTCGCAGACCCGGGCCCAATCACCCTGCTCCGGCGCCGAATCCGACTCCACGAGGAATATCGTGGGAATGAGCAACTGATAGCCGAATAGCTGGACGAAGAAGAATGCGGGCAGCGCCGGCACCAGCAGCAGCCAGCGCCACCAACGGTGCCCCAGGAATAGGAAGTAGAGCATCACGGCAAACAGGGCCTGCAGCATCAGCGCCAGGCTGATATCGAGCGCCCGCCAGAGAAATTCACGGCCGTGATCGCCGAAGATCTCTTCGAGCAGCATCGCGCCAGAGAAAGTCAGGCTGTGCGGTCCGAGAATAGGCAACACATAGATGGCGAAGGAACCGATTATTGCCCGCCACAGCGCCCGCTTTCGCGAGGACCAATTCATCCAACCATCCTTTTGCATCGCCACAATCGGTTGACGCCATGGCCGCGCAACCATAGGAGATGCATGTTGCGCCGGCAAACTTCGGCTCGACGGAAGCGGACGAGAGAACAAAATGGCCGCCGAGAGCGGAATCTGGGACAGCCTGTGGACCAACGGCCGTCTGGCGACCATGGCGCCCGGCGTTGCTGCCTATGGTGCGATCGAAGACGCGGCGATTGCGGTGCTGGATGGCCGCATCGCCTGGGTCGGTGCGATGCGCGATCTGCCGCCCGTCGAAGCGCAGCGGGCGAAAGTCAGCCATGACCTGCGCGGCCGCTGGCTGACGCCCGGCCTGATCGATTGCCACACCCATCTGGTCTATGGCGGCAACCGCGCCCATGAGTTCGAACTGCGGTTGGGCGGTGCCACCTATGAAGAGATCGCGCGGGCGGGTGGCGGCATCCGCTCCACCGTCGCGGCGACTCGATCCTCCACAGAGCAGGCCCTGATCGAGTCCGCCCTGCCCCGTCTTGATGCGCTGCAGGCCGAGGGCGTCACCACTGTCGAGATCAAGTCCGGTTATGGGCTGAACAGCGATACCGAGACGAAGACGCTGCGGGCGGCGCGGGCGCTATCCTGGCGGCGGCGCATCACCGTGCGGACAACGTTCCTGGGCGCGCATACCGTACCCGCGGAATTCGACGGGCGAGCCGACGACTACATCAGCCTCGTTGTGGAGGAGATGCTGCCGGCCGTGGCAAAAGACAGGCTCGCCGATGCCGTTGATGCCTTCTGCGAGAAGATCGCGTTTTCGCCGGAGCAGACGGCGCGGGTATTCGATGCGGCTGTGAAGCACGGGCTGCCGGTGAAGCTCCATGCCGATCAGCTCTCCGATCTCGGCGGCGCCGCGCTGGCCGCACGCTACAAGGCGCTGTCGGCCGACCACCTGGAGTACACGTCGGACGCCGGGGTCGCGGCGATGGCCAGGGCCGGCACGGTCGCCGTGCTGCTGCCGGGTGCTTTCTATTTCCTGCGGGAAACCAAGCTGCCACCGCTGGCGCAGTTCCGTTCGGCTGGTGTCCCGATCGCCATCGCTACCGACAGCAATCCCGGCAGCGCGCCGGTCACCTCGATCCTGCTAATGCTTAACATGGGCTGCACGCTGTTCCGCATGACACCGGAGGAGGCACTGGCCGGGGTGACACGCCATGCCGCAAAGGCGCTGGGCATGGCGGAGACCCACGGCACGCTGGAAGTGGGCAAGGCCGCCGACTTCGCCATCTGGAACATCGAGCGGCCGGCGGAACTCTGCTACCGGATCGGCTTCAACCCCTGCGCCGGCGTGGTGCGTGGCGGCGAGGCGGTCGGCAAGCTGGCCGGCTAGACGCTTATTCCCAGAAGGCCAGCGCCAGCGACGCCACCAGCAAAGCGGCCATGGTCAGGTTGAAGATCCGCATCGCCCGGTCCGACGCGAATAGCCGCACCGCCACCCCGACACCGGCCCAGAAAGCGCAGCTCGGCCAGGCCAGAAGCGCGAAAATTGCGGCGACGATCAGCGTCTCCGCCACATTGTCACGGCCGGGTGTGTAGGTGCTGACCGCGGCAATGGCCATCATCCAGGCCTTCGGGTTTACCCACTGGAACGCCGCCGCCTCCAGGAAGTTCATCGGCCGGCCGCCGGCACCATCGGCCTTCGGCCGGCCGGCATTGGCGATACGCCAAGCGAGGTAGAGCAGATAGGCGCCGCCGGCGAACTTCAGGATCAATTGCAGTGCCGGCATCGCGACGAACACCGCCTTCAACCCCATGCCGATGGCGATGACCATCACCGGAAAACCCAGGGAGATGCCGCTGATATGCGGCAGGGTGCTCCGGAAGCCATAATTGGCGCCCGACGCCGCCAGCATCACCACGTTCGGCCCCGGCGTGAAGCTGGTGGCGAAGGCGAAGACAAAGAGCGGGCCGATGAAATCGTACATCAGAAAATACCTGCCGTGCCTTTAACTTCCACCGGGCGCGACGCATATATCGGCGGAGCGGGCGCGCATTACGTCAGATAGCGTGACCCATTTCAAGACCGCGGCGCCCTGGCAAAAGGTCTGCTGGGCTATGCAGAAGACGCATGGCGCTGACGGCATCAATTCCGCATCGCGCGCGGCCGCGCGGCGCGGTAAAATAGTTGGTCACGGAGATTCGCGATGTCCTCAACAGCCGATTGGACGATCCCGCCGGATGCGCAGCCGAAGCCGGAAGATTACGGCTTCGACCTGAACCGCGCGCTGAACGCAGTGGTCAGCGTCCGCGCCAACATTCCGGATGATGCCTTCACCGCCGAGGTGTTGGGCACGGAGCGTGCAGGCAACGGCGTGGTGATCCGTAGCGACGGCGTCATCCTGACCATCGGCTATCTGATCGTCGAGGCCGAGTCAGTGTGGATCCATCTCTCCGACGGCCGGCTCGTCCCTGGCCATGTGCTGGCCTATGACGCGGAGACCGGCTTCGGCATGGTGCAGGCACTGGCGCGGCTGGATCTGCCGGCCCTGCCCCTGGGCAGCGCTTCGTCGGCCAGCGTCGGCGATCCCGTGGTGGCGGCGGGCGCCGGGGGCTTGGCCCATTCGGTGGCGGCGCGCATCCTCGCCAAGCAGGAGTTCGCCGGCTACTGGGAATATGTCCTGGACGAGGCGCTATTCACCGGGCCGGCGCATCCGCTTTGGGGCGGCAGCGCGCTGATTGGTGCCGGCGGCGACCTGCTGGGCATCGGCTCGCTCCAGCTGCAGCGCTCCGGCAAGGGCGGCCGGGCCGAAGATATCAACATGTATGTCCCGGTCGACCTGCTGCGGCCGATCCAGGAGGACATGATGACCCGCGGCCGCGCCATACGCCCGCCGCGGCCCTGGCTCGGACTCTACGCCACCGAGGTGGAAGACCGGGTGGTGGTGGCCGGCCTCGCCAGCAATGCGCCGGCCAAGGCGGCCAGGCTGAAGACCGGCGATATCGTGCTTTCCGTGGCCGGCGAGGAAGTCCACGACTTGGCCGAGCTATGGCGGCGGATCTGGTCCCTCGGCGAGGCCGGGGTCGAGGTGCCGCTGCTGGTCTACCGCGACGGCCGCGCCCTGGAAGTCAAAGTCGCCTCCGCCGACCGGCAGAAGTTCCTCAAAGGCCCGCGGCTGCAATAGGCCTGAGAGGCGGCGGCGTTATTCCGCCGCCACCTGCGCCGCCTTCGCGTGCCGGCGCGGCTCCTTGTAGAAGGTGCCGTCCTTCATGATCGCCAACAGCCGGCGCTTGTCCTGCAGGATGCTGACATCAGCGACAGGATTGCCGTCCACCAGCAGGATATCGGCGAGATAGCCCGGCTTGATTTGGCCGAGTTCATTGCCCATGCCCATGATCTCGCCGCCCAGCTTGGTCGCCGCGTGCAGCGCCTCGGCCGGCGAGAAGCCCAGCAGCTTCACGAAATGCTGGAGGTCGCGGGCATTGGTGCCGATCGGGTTCCACGCGAAGCCGTAATCGCCGCCGGGCAGGATGCGCACGCCCAGCTTTTTCAGCTTCTTCATGTTCTCGATGCATTTATCGAGCTCGCGGCGGAAGTAGAGCGCTACCGGATGGTCCTTGGTGATGCCGTAGCCGGAGCCTTCGCCCTCGGCCGTGACATACATGATGCCCATGGCCGGGGCGACGAAGATGCGGTCCTTCTGCTCGTCCAGCATCTCCAGCGCCTTGGAGTCCGAGAGCGTACAGTGATAGAGCACGTCGACGCCGTTGCGCAGGCACATTTTCACGCTTTCGGCCGAGCGGGCATGGGCGGCCATCATCTTGCCGCGGGACTTGGCTACCTCGGCCACCGCCGCTACCTCGGACTCGTTCATGACCGTGTGGTGGGCACGGGCGAAGGGCACGAACTCGTCACCAGACGGATTGATCTTCAGCGTATCGACGCCCTCGCGGCACATCTCCCGCGCCACTTTGCGGAACTCGTCCGGCCCGTCGCAGCAGATGGCGAAGGTCTCACGGTAGATGTGGGAGCGGCGCACATCGCCCAGGCCGCCGGTCACCGTCAGTTCCGGGCTGGCGGCGCGCATGCGCGGCCCCGGGATCTCGCCCTCATCGATGGCATTCCGGATGACCACATCCAGGCGGGGCTTGGCGGCCGCCGCGCTGAAGATCGAGGTGAAGCCCTGGTCCAGCATCACCTTGGCGTACTTCATGGTCTTGAGCGTGTGTTCTTCCGGCGGGATGTCGCCCAGCCCCTCGAGGGTCGGCGTATCGCAGAAGCTGATATGGCCGTGGGCCTCCACCAGGCCCGGCATCAGCGTGGCACCACCGCCATCCACCACCGTGGTCCCGTCCCGGGGCAGCTTGGTGCCGGTCTTCGCCAGCTTCTTGATCCGGTTGCCCTCCACCAGCACTTCGCCGGTATAGGGCTTGGCGCCGGAGCCATCGAAAATGCTGACATTGGTAAACAAGGTACGAGCCATGGGACCTCCCTAAGATCCAATTCAGTCTTGATTATTGGCGTCCAGTCTACCGGCATTCCCAGGGCCGGGGAAGCCGGTTTGGGGCCAGGCATAGGGGCATATTTGCCGGGTTGGCATGCTATTTACCGCAATCCTTGGGGTAGTCCTGCCGCAGGGCCTCGCCGGGGTTGTGAATATGTTCAAGTCATCCAGCGGACTTATTGCTAGTCCGAACGTGGCCTCCCGTTTGGCGAAGGCGATTTCTCGGGCGGACTATCATTGCTCGCCGTGCGCTGCGCAGTCTCATCGTAGCCGCCGCGATTGCTCAAGAATACGAGACCCATCAAAAGCATCGTCAATGCGACTGTGAGCATCACGCCGATGAACAACGCCAGGATTCCGTGGCGGCTCAGGCCAAGGTCGAGGAAGGAAACCAGCAGCACGAGTACGACGAAGATGAGAAGGAGAACGCTCGCGCAGATGATCGAAAATCGGCGAAGCCATGACGTCTTTTCGCTGGTGCGATTCATCAACTGGTCACCGCCGGGCAAACTCCCGCCCCCACTCCAGGATCGCCATCAGCAGCGCACGGAGGTGGGGACGCAGCTTTGTCGCGCGGTCCTCCAGGAAATCGAACGGCGGCTCCTCATCCATGTATGTGGTCTCCGCCAGTTCGAGCTGGACCGCATGTACATGCTCCGCCGGCCGGCCGTATTGCCGGGTGATGTAGCCGCCCTTGAAGCGGCCGTTGAGCACGCTGGAATAGCCGTCCGCCTCTCCCGCCGCTTCAATCAGACGCGCGGCGAGGCTCGAGGCCGCGGAACTGCCGCCGCCAGTGCCGAGGTTCAAGTCCGGCAGCCGGCCCTCAAAGAAGCGCGGCACGACCGATTTGATGGAATGGGCGTCGAACAGCAGGGCATAGCCGTGCTTCGCTTTGATCGCCGCAAGCTCGGCCACCAGCCGCTGGTGATACGGACTCCAATAAGTCTGGCGGCGCTCTTGCACTTCATCACCGCTCGGCGCCTGACGTGGCTGATAGATCGGGCTGTTGTCGAACTGCGTGGTGGGACAGAGCTCGGTGTTGCTGGCGCCGGGATAAAGCGCCTGCCCGTCGGGCGCGCGGTTGAGATCGATGACGTAGCGGGAGTGCGTCGCCTGGATCGACGCGGCGCCGATCTCGCCGAGGAAGTCATAGAGGCGATCAAGGTTCCAGTCGGTATCCGGCACCGTCAGCGCCGCATTCGTCATCCGCGCGGCAATCGGCGGCGGCACATGAGTACCCAAATGGGGCATGCTCACCAGAAGCGGAGCGGTGCCGGGAATGAATCGGTAGAGTTCCATGATCTCTGTTCGGCGATCGCAGTGCGGTGGCCGCGAAGCAGCGGCGGGCGCATTGCCTGTATAGCCGAAGGAACCTGCGCCGAACAGCGCCGGCAGGTCAGGCCGTCATGACTTTGGCATTCTTCGTGATCGCCTCGGCAAGCATTGCCTGATCGAATGCCGTATCGAGGTCAAGGACGCCGAATACGCGACCGGCCACATATTCGCCGAGCCGCCTGTAGCTTTCGAATTGGGTCTCGCTGAACCACTGGTCTGACGTCGGCTCGTGGGGGAAATCAGCATTTTCGCACGCATAGTTCAGGACATCCCGGGGCTCGTCGCCATAAAGGCCGGGCTTGATGTAAATGAGCGTACCGGACCTTCTGTCCGGATAGGAGATGGTGCCAATGGCGCAATAGAACCCGTCGCGGCGCGTACCGGGCGTGTATTTGTCGCTGCGCGGCTCCAGGAACATTGCCTTCATGGTGATATCGATGCCGAGATCGACGCGAATCTTGCGGATCGCGTTGCCAAGGTCGGCGAAAGCATTGCCGGGATCGCAGCCGGCATCGCTGACGACGATATGGCAGCAGCGCCGGCGCACCATCTCGTAGAGTCCGAGATTCTCGAAATGGCCGCCGTCGGAGAGATAAACGAAGTCGGACCGCCGGTTGGTCAGGCCGAAGCATTCGGCGATGAGCGGTTGCACGGCCCAAATCGGCCCGTCGCAGGAATAGACCGGCCGGCCGCCCATCTTCGTGCGCCGGGCCACCCGGGGATTGCCCAGCCACCAGCCCAGGCGGACATTGAACAGCGCCAGGATCAGCGTGACGATCGCAGAGGAGTGATAGCCCATGTTCGGGCTCGCCGCGGCGCCGGAGATGGCCATCGCGGTGCCCAGCGACATGCCGTCATGGCCGCCATAAACCGACATCGGCCGGTAGTCGAGAATATCGCTGCCGGCATGGAGTGGCGAGGCAGTGAATGAAGCCGCTTTGCGCTGCTGCCAGCCCAGCATTTTGTCGCTTACGAGATTGACGGCCATGTTGACGATATGCAGGGGCACTCGCTTTTCCCGCGTCGCCACCAGATCGCGAAATGAAAGATTGTCGTTGGGATCGAAGCCCGTGAAACAATCGGGATGCCGCAGGCCGCCATTGTCGCCGCGGGCAGCGCCGAGATAGCAGCGGATCAGCCGTTCGCGATATGTGGCGTGCATCGAGAATCGGTTCACATTGATCGATCGCCAAGCGACGACTCCGATCAAGGCGAGTCCAGCCGCGATCACAAATATGGCAAACCAATGGGCCGCCGCCTCGCGGGACAAGATGTTGCCGGCAAATGACTCGCGAACAACATAGGCGTCCACGCTCAACACAGGCACCCTGCCGCTGATCAAATAAAGCGTTTGGCACAAGAGCCAAGCCAGACCGGCGAACAGCGTAACAATGAACACGGCGGCTGAAAGCGTGATCACGACGCCGCGCATGCGCGCGGTCATGCCGCCTTCGGCCTTTGCGCCTGGCGCCGGGGTTTTGGAGCTGGATCCCAGAAATGCGGTCGCGGCGCCAGAGGCGACGGAGAGCAACCCGGGCAGGCTGCCGTACTTGTTCAAGGCTGGTGCGACGCTTTGGATGAGCCACTCGATCACCACAGGACCGAATATCACCAGCAGGTGAAACAGCAGCCAGCCGAGGGATGTAGCCAGCATCCAGCCGCCGGCACGCCCCCACCATTCCCGGTCTTCGTCCCGCGTGACGTAGGAGGTCAATCCGATGAACAGGCTCTCCGCCACGAGGAACGCCAGCATGTACAGCGGCGGCGCCAGGCATATATAGATCGCCATGTGTGTAAGCGCCGAAACGTATGTGCCGAACATCTCGCCATCCACAAAGGGATTGCCGAGGATCTTCGAAACGCTGAGACCGACGATCAGGCCGCCGACAGCGCCGCTCAGCAGGGAGGCGATCAGCTCCCACGCGACGATCGGTGCCGATAACTCGTGGGATGGTTCAAGCCCGGCGGCGGCTCCGGGAGATTTCGCCAGCTTGGCCCGGGCGGTGGCGATTTCCCGATTGGTCATCCAGACATGACGGAGCGCCACACACCAGGCAACGCAGCGGCCAATTGCGCCGGCCATTGTCAGCAGCGCCATCTGCCAGTACGCCCCGAACCAGATTTTTAGCTTGATGACGACCGGTTCGAAGAACAAGGCACTCTCCGCAGGGTCATGCTGACGCCAGAACCAGGCGAGCGCCAGGCTGAGCAGGCCGGCGGCGGCCATTGCGGGCAGCAGGCCCCGCAGCAGGAACTGTTTTTGGTTGCGACCCTGAATATCGGCGATCTCGCGCTTCAGCCTGAGCTGATCGTTGTCGTTCTTCGAAAGCTGAATCTGTGCGAACAGATGACGCACCAGAGGCCAGGGCCGCGCGCTCGGCAGGTTGTATGAAAGGAATCCCGCGGACCAAAACAGGGCCACCGCGCCGATGGCGAGCGCGAGCCACGCAACACCGCCCGAAACCTCCATCTGCAGCAAGCGCCAACCCACATAGGCTGGGATCATCGGCAGCACGAAAAGCGGCACCAGCATCAGCCAGTGGAGCAACAGGTTGCGGAGGTAGATCCCGATCCCTGTCCAGGTATCCGCCGAGGTAAGACCGAGTTTTGGCGTGAGGTAATTGCTGTAATCCCGGAGGTGACGAATTTCCGCCAGTTCGGTCGTGCGGCCACGGGCCTCAGCCAGTTTCTGCTCCACGGCTTCGATACCGATGGGCTTGCCATCGGCGCCCTTCCGGTTGGCCCAGGCCGAGAGCCAGGACCCGATATAACCGCCGCCGGAAACGGTAGAGAGAAAATCGAAACGGGACAGCAGACCCCTGCTTGCAAGTCCTTGCAGCAGGCCTAGACCGAAGGTTGCGCTCCGGATGCCGCCGCCTGATAGGCAGAGAGCCCAGCGATCGCGATTATGCAGGTGTTCATACACCTGGGCCATGTATTCGGGCGTGTCGACAGCGCTTCCCGTCCGCAGCCCGTTGGGAATCGGCTCATGGAAATGCTTTTCGCATTCGTCCAATAGGACTTGCGACAACCGCAATGCTGGATCGTTCTGTTCCACGCCGCCACACCCCGCCACCCGCGCAACTGGGAAAATTAGCCCCTGATGGACCTGTTCACGCTGTGCGTCCTGTCACAGTTGCGCTGTGGCATTTTCGGTCCGGCGTTAGGGAATCAGACTACCGGGCCGAGATCAACGGGTTAAGAGCCGCCGGGCGGACCGTCGCTTTCCCGCGTCACCTGCTTCTGATGCTCCAGGATGTCCTCGGCCCAGTGGGCCTTGATGAAGATCAGCACGTCGGCGATCTCCTCGTCGCTGAGGCTATCCTTGAAGGCGGGCATGTCGCTCTCATAGCCGGCCGGGGCATAGGGCGTCATGCCGAACTTGGTGACACCGAAGAGATAGCTGTCCGGGTGGTGCCAGGTGTGGCCGCTGGCATTGTGGGGTGGCGCCGGCAAGCGCCCGTTGGGCAGCGGCGTTTGCCAGTTAAGCTGCCCCTCGAAATTCCCCCCATGGCAACGCGCGCACTGCTCTTTGTAGACGCGGTCGCCAATCTGCAGCTGTTGCGAATCGGTCATGATCAGCCGGGGTATGCCTTTGTCGCTCTTTGCCCAATAAACCGCTCCCGCCGCCGTCAATGCGACGATGACCGCGATCGCGATCAGCGGCTTCTGCCATTTCTTATTCACTTCTCCTGCTCCTTGTCGACAACCCCGAAGCTGCCGCTGATTCTCCTATCGCCTGAGCAATTTTCCGGCAAGTGGGGTGCGGCATTCCGCTCTTGCCGCCGCGGAATGGCCAAGCGATTCTACCGCCATGACCCATGACCCTGCCTTGCCCCGGTTCGCCGCCGCGGCCGATGGCCATCTGAGCGCCGACATGCACGCAGCGTTCGATCGCGACGGCGTGCTCCTGCTCGAGGATTTCGTCAGTGTCGGCCAGTGCCAGGCGCTAATCGAGCGCATGCAGGCGCTGGTCGACGCGGCGGATCTGTCCGAGGTGACCACCGTCTTCACCACGACGGACGCGCGCCATGCCAGCGATGCCTATTTCGCCGGCTCCGGCGACAAGATCCGGTTTTTCTTCGAGGACGGCGCGTTCGACAAACGGGGCAAGCTGAACCGTCCGAAAGACCGGGCGCTGAACAAAGCCGGCCATGGGATGCACGACCTCGATCCGGTATTTGACGACTTCTCCCGCCAACCGAAATTGCGGGCGTTGGCGGCCGATCTCGGATATCGGCAGCCGCTGTTGCTGCAATCCATGTACATCTTCAAGCAGCCGGGCATCGGCGGCGAGGTGGTCTGCCACACCGACTCGACGTTTCTCTACACAGACCCGCCGAGCTGCATCGGCCTGTGGTTCGCGCTGGAAGACGCGACGATCGAGAATGGCTGCATGTTTGCCCTGCCCGGACGCCATCGCGCGCCCTTGAAATCGCGCTTCCTTCGCCGGGCCGACGGCAGCCTGGGCAACGAGATCTATGACCCCGCCCCCTGGCCCGCCGACGGCGCGGTGCCGCTGGAGGCGCGGCGCGGCACCTTGATTGTGTTGCACGGGCAGCTGCCCCATCTCAGCGGCGCCAACCGGTCGGCGAAATCGCGCCATGCCTACACGCTGCATCTGATCGACGGCGCCTGCCGTTATCCTGCCGACAATTGGTTGGTGCGCGGACTGGAGTTGCCCCTGCGGGGATTCTGAGCGCCCACCGCCCTCGACGGCACCCAACTCGCTCTTTATATATCGCGGTCAACGAGGGGAGCGTCATGACCGCATCGAACCGCATCGACAACGAACGCAAAATTCGCGCCGCCCGCGGCCCCAAGATCACCGCGAAGAGCTGGCAGACCGAAGCCGCCATGCGCATGCTCATGAACAATCTGGATGCGGAGGTGGCGGAGAAGCCGCAGGAATTGGTGGTCTATGGCGGCATCGGCCGCGCCGCCCGCGACTGGAAATGCTTCGACCGCATTGTCGAGACGCTGAAAACCCTGGGCGACGACGAAACGCTGCTCGTTCAATCAGGCAAGCCGGTGGGCGTGTTCCGCACTCACCCGGATGCGCCACGGGTGCTGATCGCCAATTCGAATTTGGTGCCGCACTGGGCGACTTGGGACAAGTTCCACGAGCTCGACCGCCAGGGGCTGATGATGTACGGCCAGATGACAGCCGGCTCCTGGATCTATATCGGCACGCAAGGAATCGTGCAGGGTACCTACGAGACATTCGTCGAAGTGGGGCGGCAGCATTATGGCGGGAACCTCAAGGGCAAATGGTTCCTGACCGGCGGGCTCGGCGGCATGGGCGGCGCGCAGCCGCTGGCGGCCGTCATGGCCGGCGCATCCATGATCGCCGTGGAGGTGCAGCCAAGCCGCATCGAGCGGCGGCTGGAGACCCGCTATCTCGACCGCAAGGCGGCGACGCTGGATGAAGCGATAGAGATCGTGCGGGACTCCCATGCCAAAGGCGAAGCGGTTTCGGTGGGCCTGCTGGGCAATGCGGCCGAGATTTTTCCGGAGATCGTCAAGCGCGCCAAGCAGGACAAGAGCTGGCGGCCGGATGCGGTGACCGACCAGACATCGGCGCATGATCCGTTGAACGGTTATCTGCCGGCGGGATGGAGCCTGGAGAAAGCCGAGAATATGCGGCTAAGCGATCCCCAGGGCGTGATCAAGGCGGCCAAGCACTCCATGGCGGTACAGGTGCGCGCCATGCTGGATTTCCACCACATGGGCATTCCCACGCTCGACTACGGCAACAACATCCGGCAGATGGCGCAGGAGGAAGGCGTCGCCGACGCGTTCGACTTTCCCGGCTTCGTGCCCGCCTATATCCGTCCGCTATTCTGCAAGGGCATCGGACCCTTCCGTTGGGTAGCGCTGTCGGGCGACCCCGAGGACATCTACCGCACCGACGAGCGGGTGAAGGAGCTGATGCCCCACGACAAGCATCTGCACAACTGGCTGGACATGGCCAGGACGCGCATCGCCTTCCAGGGCCTGCCGGCGCGCATCTGCTGGGTGGGCCTGGGCGACCGCGCGCGGCTCGGCCTCGCCTTCAACGAAATGGTGGCCAAGGGCGAGGTGAAGGCGCCGATCGTCATTGGCCGCGACCATCTGGACTCCGGCTCCGTGGCCAGCCCCAACCGCGAGACCGAGGCGATGCAGGACGGCTCCGATGCCGTCTCGGATTGGCCGCTGCTGAACGCGCTGCTCAACACCGCATCGGGCGCCACCTGGGTGTCGCTGCATCATGGCGGCGGCGTCGGCATCGGCTTCTCCCAGCACGCGGGCATGGTCATCGTCGCCGACGGCACACCCGCCGCGGCGAAGCGGCTGGAGCGTGTGCTGACCAACGACCCGGGCACCGGTGTCATGCGCCACGCGGATGCGGGCTACGACATCGCGATCGAGTGCGCCCGAGAGCAGAAGATGAAGTTGCCGATGCTGGGGTAGCACCTGGAAACACCGGCCGGACGCGCCTATGTTTTTGCTATGGCCAGGATTGCCAGAGATCGAAGCCGACGAAACTTTCTAAAGGGCGTTGCTTCCCTTGGCGCGGCGACCGCGCTTGGCAGTTCCGGCGCCAGCGCGGCTCCGACGGCCATCACCAAACCCATCCCCTCCACCGACGAACAGCTCCCCGTCATCGGCATGGGGTCCTGGATCACCTTCGATGTGGGCGACGACAAGGATGCGCGCGCCGAGCGGGTGAAGGTGCTGCAGGCGTTCTTCGACGCGGGTGGCGCGGTCGTGGATTCGTCGCCGATGTATCTGTCGTCGCAAGCGGTGATCGGGTATTGCCTGGCGCAGATCGCCAACAAGGACGCGCTGTTTGCGGCGACGAAGGTCTGGACGCCGGGCAAGTCTATGGGGATCGGCCAAATGGAGGGCTCGCGCAATCTCTGGGGTGTGGAGCGGTTCGACCTGCTGCAGATCCACAATATGCTGGATTGGGAAACACACCTGGAGACGCTGCTCGACTGGAAGCAGCAAGGGCGCGTGCGTTATATCGGCATCACCACGTCCCACGGCCGCCGCCATGACGACATGGAAGTGGTGATGAAAACCCAGCCCTTCGATTTCGTGCAGTTCACCTACAACATCCTGGACCGGGAGGCGGAGGAACGGCTGTTGCCGCTGGCGGCCGAGCGCGGCCTCGCCGTCATCGTCAACCGGCCATTCCGCCGCGGCGACTTGATCGGGCGCTTTGCCAGCAAGCCGCTGCCGGAATGGGCGGCGGAGATCGGCTGCGCG
>DATKFM010000172.1:0-8767 GCA_035544395.1 Verrucomicrobiia bacterium | reverse complement strand
CGAGACTATCGCCGAGATCGAGCGTTGGAACCGCCGCTTCGAACGGCATGCCGACCTGATCTTCCATGGCCGCACGGCCGACGATGTCCGGCGCGCCGAGGCCGAGGGCCGCACGGCGATCTTCTACGGCTTCCAGAATTGTTCGCCGATCGAGGACGATATCGGGCTGGTGGAGATCTGGCATGCGCTCGGCGTGCGCTTCATGCAGCTTTCCTACAACAATCAGAGCCTGCTGGCATCCGGTTGCTACGAGCCGGAAGATCGCGGCATCACCCGCATGGGCCGCGAAGTGATCAAGGAAATGAACCGCGTCGGGCTGGTCATCGACATGTCCCATTCCGGCGAACGCTCGACACGGGAAGCGATCGACCTGTCGGCGCGCCCGATCGCGATCACCCATGCCAATCCGCATGCATGGCATCCGGTGGCGCGCAACAAGTCCGACGATCTGCTGCGCGCGCTGGCTATGTCCGGCGGCATGCTAGGCTTCAGTCTCTATACTCATCATCTCAAAGGCGGCGTGGATTGCGGCGTGGCGGATTTTTGCGCCATGGCTGCGCGCGCCGCGGAGCAGATGGGCGTGGATCATATCGGCATTGGCTCGGATCTGACTCAGGGCCAGCCCGACTCCGTTGTCGAATGGATGCGCAGCGGACGCTGGACGAAGGCGTCCGGCAGCGCGTCCTTTCCGCCGCCGCCGCCCTGGTTCAAGGACAATGGCGGCTTCGCCAACCTGCAGTCCGGGCTTCGTGCGGCCGGCTTTTCGGCGGAGGATTGCGGCAAGATCCTCGGCGGAAACTGGCTGCGCTTCTTTGCCGAATCTTTCGGGCCGCGATGAACACGGTACCGCTGCGCCCGCCGGATCAGGTGATGCGGCTGGAGCGCCTCGGCGCCTTTCATCAGACACGGCTCAGTTTCATGCGGGCGCTCTTGCGCCACCTGGGCGCCGCGGGTTGGCGCTTCGACCGGCCGTTCTGGCAGATCGACGGACGGGGCATGGGCGTCGCCCTCTATCGTGCGGTCTCGCCACAGCGCGTTTATACGCTCGTCTGCTTTGGCCACGATCTCGATCCGGCGCTTCGCACCGACCGCGTCATCGCGGAAGCCTGGGATGCCACCTTCACATTGTTCGATGGCGAGCCGTCGCCCGCCGATATCGAACGGCTGTCTGCCAATGTTCCCAAGCAGGAGGCCGGCCGCTACCGCGCCAGCGAACTGGTGCTGCTCCGCGCCAATAGGAGCGTGCGCCTGTTCGATCAGGTGGTCGCTGCGCTCGCTGCCGGCCGGCAACCCGATGCCGGGGAGATCGCCAAGGTCGGCTACCTCATGCGCACCACGGCGGTCTATGGCAACGGCAAGTTCGGCATCGCCGATCGGGATCGGATTTCCGGCCGGCCGGAATTCGCCGGCGCGTTCCGCGCCGAGATGCTGGCCGTCTGGCTGGTGCGCCTGTTCTGCGCCGATCTGGTGCAGGAGATGGCCCGCATCAAATCGCCGGCAACCGCGGTTGCGCTCGATCGCAATCTTCGCCGCCGGCTCGGTATCGGCAACTCGACGGGTCTCGGCCTCGGCCCTTTCGTCGTCAATCATCCGGCACTTTTCCATCGCTGGATCCTGGCTCGGGAGACCGCGCTGGCGAGGGTGCGCGGCCTCGATCTGTCGTCGGCCGCGACGCGGGAACGCTTCATCCAGCTTCTTGCCCGAGCCCGCGCAGCGATTTCATCCTGGATCACCGGCGATGGCCGGCAGGCGGCGCGTCTCGACGATTTGACCCGCGATCTGCAGCAGCTCGCCGCGAGCGTCGATACCGGACTGCTGGAGGCGCCGCGACCGTGGGATGCGCTCTATCGCTGGGCCGAGCAGTCCTTGAGCCTCGAAGGTCAGGAACTCCTGGTCAGCCTGATGCTCGAGATCCACGGAGACCTCGTCGACGATCTCGCCGACAGCATGGCGGAGGACGAGGAGAAATGCTTCGCGATCGACGGCGGGATGACCGCCGGCGCCTTGCTCGATCTCCTCCGGCACAACTACGGCTGGGCGCTCGGCATCGACTATCGCCAGCCGAGCGCCAATGCGCGCTTCTGGTACACCTCGATCGAAAAGCTCGAGCCGCGCCTCGGCCTGCGCTTCGAGGAGCCAGGCGGCGATCTGGAGCAGCCGCTGGCGGTGGCGCGGGAAGTAGCTGCGCTGGCGGCCGATCTGGCGCAGCAAGACAGCCACCGGACCCTCGCCGCCTTCCTTCTTGAACGCCCCGATCGCCGCCACACTGTCCGCCGCGTGCAGCTTTCCGCCGGACATATCTATGGCGAAGTGCGGGAGAATCTGGTGGGTGACGGCTTCGTTCCCGTCGATCTTCTGCGCTGCAAGCTGGCCTTCTTCGGCGCCGTTCGCTTCGATCCGAAATCCGACCGCTGGTTGCGCATCAACATGTACCAGGACGCACCTTACCCCGACGAACTCGGGCTTGCCGATGCTGACGACTGGTTGTTTCCGCCATGCTCTGCTCACTGAACGAAATCGAGGTGCAGGTGCGCAAAGCGGTGCGGGGCGCCGGCTATAGCTGGGGCTTGGCCGAGGAGGCCGGCAAGGCGGCACGCTGGCTGTCCTGTCATGAATACGCGGCCGTCCCGGCCTTCCTTGGTCTGTGCGCGCGGTTCGACCACAGCGCCTACACGGAAATCGCACTCGCATCGCCCGACACAATATGGACCGCGCCGGGCGGGATGCTCTGTCCGCTGGTCGCCGGCGTCACCCTGCGGGATTTTGCGCCGAATCGGATGGAAAGCGGGCCGATGGCTTTTCCGGTCATCTTTGCCGCCTTTGCCGTGCCCGCTGGATATGCCATGGAGACCGGCGATCTGTCGGAGCCGGCGGTCGTGAGCTTGACCTGCCGCCGCAAGGCGCAACCGGGCCAAGACGGCGCGGACATTTCCACGCCGCCAGGGGTCGACGTCGACGAGGATATCTGGCGGCGCATCGATATCTTTGCGCGCCGCACCTATGTACCCGCTAGCGATGTCTCGCGCCGCACGGGTGCCGGGGCGGGGACCATGGTCGACAATGATTGACCGCCTGCGTCGATCCCATGCAGCCAGGCGGGTCGATGGGGAGAACCCAGTGGCGATTGGTTAATCCACTGTTCTGAGATCGACGCGGCCAGCCCCGGCCGCCATCATCGGAAGATCTGAAGCACGCCGGTCCGAGCCGGTTGCCTGGGACAATTTTGTGATCGGTCACGCTGATATGCACTAAGTCTTTGGGGGAACACACACCCCGAATCTTCATTGTTCCAGTCACTCAGAGAACAGTTACCTTCCGCCGCAGGTAGTTGCAGAGTATCCGCCTGCTGCATGCCGCTTTGGCCAAAGAATAGGGGAGCGCTCCATGATCCAGACCTCGCACGTCATATCATTTCAAGCCGGATGTCGTGGACAGCAACGGCGGTCGCGCCAAACAGCGCTGACAGCCACGGTCGCCTTGGCAGCCGTTCTAGCCCTCCTGCCTGTCCACCTCGACCAAAACAGCTTCCAGCTGGGGGCGCAAAGCGCCTGGGCCGGCAATGGTCATGGCGGCGGTCATGGCGCCGGGAAGGGAAACAGCAATGGCAATGGCAGCAGCAATGCAGGCGGCGCGAAGAGCAGTGAAAGCGAAGCAGGGGATAGCGGCGATGACGGCAGCGATGTTGCCGAAAACGGCAACGGCGCAGGTCCATCGAAATCCGTCGCCAAGGCAAAATCAGTCTCGGTAGCAGAGATCGATGACGATACGAGAGTGCGCTCGGTTGCGGTGGCCACCAGCAAGTCCAAGATCACCTATAGCCACCATGGGACGGTTGCGACCTTGACCACGGACACGCGGACCAAGACTCGCACGACCGCGCATACCGAAGGCGCGGGCGCCCCGACGATCGCCAAATCCGATGCACGGTCGAAGACGAAAACGGTCGTCGACATTTCTGAAGAAACAGAAGCCCCATCGACAGCCACGTTCGCCTCCGCTGAAGTGGCGACATCGGCCGACGAAACAGGCGGCAGCGCGGTCGCCGGCGCCAATGCGGTTGCCTCATTAACCGGAGCCGATACTTCGGCAATTGGCGAATCGGGCGCGCAATCCTCAACATCGGTGAAGAGCGACAACGACATTGCTGTGGCGAATGCCGGGTCATCCGCCTCCGCGGATGTCCAGGCGAGCGGCGATGTCATTGCCGCCGAGGTACACGCCGATAGCGACTCCACGGTTAGAGATACTTTGGCCGAAGCGGGCCTCTCTGAAGAGTTGCCGCCGACGCCATAGTTGTTGCGCCATGGGTGAGAGGTCTGGGCCGATCCAAGATCGCTCGGGCCTCTCAATCCTGTCTTCTGGTGACCTGCTGATGCGGGCATCGGGAGTATGGTCGACAAGGATTCCCTGCGGTACGCTGGTTGCGATTTGCCGTGCCTGCGCGCATTTCATGGGATCTCCCGGCCAGCGATCGTATCAATGACAAAGCGGCTTACCGCAACATCGACGAGCGAGGACCACGCTGCCGCCATTATTGGCGGCGACCGGCGGGCGCTGGCCCGGGCGATCACGATGATCGAATCCCAGAGGGCCGATCATCGCGCCGATGCGGCGGCGCTGCTGGACCGGCTGCTGCCGGCCAGCGGCAAGTCCGTGCGGCTCGGCATCTCCGGGCCGCCGGGTGTGGGCAAATCCACCTTCATCGAGAATTTCGGGCTGCATGTCATCGGCGAGGGCCACCGGCTCGCCGTGCTGGCGATCGATCCCTCCTCGAAGATCGGCGGCGGCTCGATCCTCGGCGACAAGACCCGCATGGCCGAGTTGGCGAAGGATCCATCGGCTTTCATCCGTCCGTCGCCAGCAGGCGATACGCTGGGCGGCGTGGCGCGGCGCACCCGCGACGCCATCGTCGCCGTGGAGGCGGCCGGCTTCGACGTGGTGATCGTCGAGACCGTCGGCGTCGGCCAGTCGGAAACCGCCGTCGCCGAAATGGTCGACATGTTCCTGCTCTTGCTGCCGCCCGCCGGGGGCGACGAATTGCAGGGCGTGAAGCGCGGCATTGTCGAGCTGGCGGATCTCATCCTCGTCAACAAAGCCGATGGCGATCTGCAGGCGGCGGCCGGCCGCACGGCGTCAGACTATTCCCACGCGATCCGGCTGCTGCGCGCCGCCACGCCGGGCTGGACGCCGGAGGTGCGGCAGATTTCGGCGCTGACGGGCACGGGCATCAGCGATGTCTGGCAGCTTGTGTTGAGGTTCAAGACGGCCATCGCGGTGTCGGGCCTGCTGGCGCGGCGGCGGTCGGAGCAGGCGAAGACCGCCCTATGGAACGAGCTGTCCGATAGCCTGCTGACGGCGCTGCGGGCGGATGCCGCTATTGCCGAGCGCCTGGCCGATTATGAGGTCCAGGTGGCGGCGGGAAGGCTGTCGACCGCACGGGCGGCCCAGGATCTGTTAAACCGCTTCCTCGGTCGGGGATGATGGCTTTTCGCTAGTTAACTGATTGATAATACTTATATTAATGTCTGGTTTAGTGGCCGCTCGCACGCAGCCCCGCCCTTGACGCCGCCCGCCCGGTAGCCTAGAAACCCCGGCCTGCGGGGCGCTGGTCGCCCCGCTCCCTATTTACCGATCGAGGATACGACGATGGCGCGGCGATGCGACATTACCGGCAAGGGCGTTCAGTATGGCCACAATGTCAGCCATGCGAACAACAAGACTCAGAAGCGGTTCATGCCGAACCTGCAATCGACCCGATTGCTCAGCGATGCGCTGGGCCTGCAGGTGCGCCTGCGTCTGACCGTGAGCGCGATCCGCACCATCGAGCATAGCGGCGGCCTCGATGCCTATCTGCTGAAGACCTCGAATATCAAGCTGCCGGTCGAAGCGCGCCGGCTGAAGCATAGAATCGAAAAAGCGATGGCGCGCACCGCCGCCTGAAGCGCCCATCGGTTCAGAAGACGACGAAGCCCGCGGCCCGCCGCGGGCTTCTTGCATTAGGGGGACAGGAATAGTCGATGAATGAATGGCCAGCCCAGCTGGTGGGATTTCTCAACGGCCTGCCGCCCGAACTCGTCCTGGCCATCGATATCGTCGTTTGCAATCTCGGCGTGCTGTTCATGCTCCGATTGTTCGGCAAGCATGGCCTCTTCGCCTTCATCGTCGTCGCCATCCTGATGGCGAACATCCAGGTGCTGAAGGTGGTGAAGTTCGGCATCTACACCGATCCAGTGGCGCTGGGCACGGTAGTGTTCACTGCCAGCTACTTTGCCACCGACTGCCTGACGGAGTTCTATGGCCGCGCCGCGGCCGGGCGCGGCATCATGCTGGGCTTTGCCAGTTATCTGCTGGCAACAGTGTTCACGCTGATCGGCATGGGCTATCCGCCACTGACGCCGGAGCAGGCGGGCGAGGGCTTTGCCTGGGCGCTGCCCTATCACGAGCATATCGTGGCGCTGTTCCTGCCCGCGCCGGCATTCCTGATTGCGGGCATGACATCCTACTTGGTCAGCCAGTTCAATGACCGATGGGTATTCCTGCTGCTGCGACGCTTCACCCATGCGCGCCAGCTCTGGCTGCGCACCACCGGTTCCACGGCCATATCGGCGTTGATCGACAACACGGTGTTCAGCCTGCTGGCGTTCAAGGTATTGGCGCCGGTGCCTGTGCCGTGGGACGCGTTGATCTTCACCTACATTCTCGGCACTTATCTGCTGCGACTGGTCCTGGCGTTTCTGGAGTCGCCGTTCATGTATATGGCGCGACGCTGCCTGCCATCAGATGATCGGCCGGCCTATCGGGCGACGCTGTAGAGAGAAACCGTGACCGACTATCCCGGCTTCTCCTTTGACATCACCGCCCGCGATCCCGCCGGCAGCCGGGCCCGTACCGGCCGCTATGAAACACCCCACGGCAGTTTCGACACGCCGGCCTTCATCTTCTGCGGCACCAAGGCGGCGGTGAAGGCGGTGACGCCGGCGCAGGTGAAGGAAGCCGGCACCAGCATCATCCTGTCGAATACCTACCATCTGATGCTGCAGCCCGGCGCCGACCTGGTGGCGCGGATGGGCGGCCTGCACAAATTCATGGGCTGGGATGGGCCTATGCTGACGGACTCCGGTGGCTTCCAGGTGTTCAGCCTGGGCCACGGCTCGGTTGCCTCGGAGATCAAGGGCAGCCGCGACAACGCCAGGCCGCCGACGCTCATCAAAGTCACCGAGGAGGGGGCGGAGTTCCGCTCCTATATCGATGGCTCGCGCCATACACTGACGCCGGAAAGCTCGATCGAGATCCAGCAGAAGCTGGGCGCCGACCTCATCGTCGCGTTCGATGAATGCACCGCCTTCCACGACAGCCGCGACTACACCGCCAAATCCATGGAAATGACTCACCGCTGGGCCAAGCGCTGCCTGAATGCTTTCGAGCGCGGCCAGGAGAATCGCGCGCTCGACCGCCGCCAGGCGCTCTACGGCATCGTTCAGGGCGGGGTCTATGCAGACCTGCGGCAGGTCTCGGCAGAATTCATCGACGGCCAGTCTTTCTTCGGGCTTGCGGTCGGAGGCTCCCTGGGCGGCAGCAAGGGCCAGATGCGCGAGGTCGTCGGCTACACGATGGCGCACCTGAAGGGCGGCCGTCCCGTGCATCTCCTGGGCATCGGCAGCTTCTCCGACATCATCGATAATGTGCAGCAGGGCATCGATACCTTCGATTGCGTCGCGCCCACCCGCATGGCCCGCCATGGCGGCGCGCTGCTGCCGGGCGAACCAGGCGAGCGCATCAATCTGCGTAATGCCCAGTACCGCGAAGATGGCGGCCCACTCGATCCCGGCTGCGGTTGCCATTCCTGCCGCAACTTCTCCCGCGGCTATATCCATCACCTGCTGAAGGCGGGCGAGGGGCTGGCCGGGCAGATCATCTCCATCCACAACATCGCGGTCATGAACCGCTTGATGGCCGAAGTGCGTGTGGCGATTGCCGCCGGCACGCTGGCGGCGCTGCGCAGCCGCTGGGTTGTGGAGTAGAGAGGTACTGTCCTCCCCCACTTCGTGGGGCGAGGCGACAAGGCTCTACGTCGCTTCCAGCAACCATGTCATGATCACCCTTCACCATTGTCAATAATGCCATCTGTCTTGTACACTGGATTTCAGCCAGTTTCCCGCTCCCCTGAACACAACTCGGAGTGTGAGTGATGAAACGCTATGTGATCGAACGCGACCTGCCCGGAGTCGGCGGCATGAACCGCGAGCAGCTCAAGGGAGCGGCCGCAACGTCGAACAGCGCGCTGGCGAAGCTCGCGGGCAAGGCGCAGTGGGAGCATTCCTACGTGGTGGATGACAAGACCTTCTGCATCTACCTCGCCGACAGCGAAGCGTCGGTGCGCGAGCATGCAAAGCTGAGCGGCTTCCCGGCCACCAAGGTGACGGAAGTGCGCAACGTCATCGATCCGCTGACGGCGAATTCCTGATGGTGCGGCGCCGTCTGGCCGGCGGTGCTGGCGGCGCCTAACACCTGTGCAGACCCTAGAGACTGAGAAATCACGGCGATGATAGATGTTGGCAAGGCCGCCACGGGACAGTTCTGCTGGGTCGATCTGGCCGCGACCGACGCCGATAGCGCGAAGGCATTCTATGGCCGCTTGCTCGGCTGGTCGCCCACTGAACTTTCGGTCAACGGGGGCAATTTCACGCGGCTGCAGTTGCTCGGCCAGGATGTCGGGTCGCTCTATCAGATGCGGCAGGCCCATGTGACCGATGGCGTTCCCTCCCAT
>DATKFM010000171.1:0-24622 GCA_035544395.1 Verrucomicrobiia bacterium | reverse complement strand
ATCGGCGGCGTCGCCTATATCAATGACAGCAAGGCCACCAACGCCGACGCCACGGAAAAGGCGCTCGCCTGCTACCAGCCGATCTACTGGATCCTCGGCGGCCGCGCCAAGGAGACGGGCCTCGATGGACTCGAGCCCTATTATCCGCGCATCGTCCATGCCTTCCTGATCGGCGAAGCGACCGACCGGTTCGCCGCGGCGCTCCACGGCCGTGTCGCCTTCAGCAAATGCGGTACCCTCGATGCCGCCGTGACGGCCGCCCACAACATGGTCCGCGGCGAAACGCGGCCCGGCGCCGTGGTGCTGCTGTCGCCGGCCTGCGCCTCTTTCGACCAGTTCGCGAATTTCGAGGAGCGCGGCGACGCGTTCCGCCGTGCTGTGCTGGCGCTGCAGTCGCCCGCGTCTACGGTGGCAGGAGGCGCGCGATGATCACATTTGCGCGCACCGATACCAGTCTGCTGGGCCGCTGGTGGTGGACCGTCGACCGCTGGATGCTGCTGGCGCTGTTCGCGCTGATGTTCTGCGGCGCCATCCTGGTGCTGGCCGCCAGCCCGGCGGTGTCCCAGCGCATCGGCCTCGACCGTTTCTACCTGGCGCGCCATCACCTGATGATGCTGCCGGTGGCGGGGGCGATCATCTTCAGCGTCTCGACGCTGAACCTTAAGACGCTGCGGCGACTGTCGGTCATCGGCTTCGCCATCGCCCTCGGCCTGACGGCGCTGACCCTGGTCGCCGGCAGCGAGATCAAGGGCGCCACCCGCTGGGTCTCCATCGGCGGCTTCTCGCTACAGCCCTCGGAATTCCTCAAGCCCACCTTCGCCATTGTCGCCGCCTGGCTGCTGGCGGCCCAGCATGGCAAGCAGGCCATCCCCGGCAATCTGCTGTGCCTGGCGCTCTACGCCGTTGTCGCCGCCCTGCTGCTGCTGCAGCCCGATCTCGGCATGACCGTGATCGTTTCCGCAACCTGGTTCGTGCAGTTCTTCCTGGCCGGGCTGCCGATCATCTGGGTGGCGCTGCTGGTGGGCGGCGGCATCGCCGGCGTCACCGGCGCCTATTTCTCGCTCGCCCATGTGCGCGAGCGCATCGACAGCTTCCTCGATCCCGCCGTCGGCGACCGCTACCAGATCGAGCGCTCGCTGGAGGCGTTTATGAACGGCGGCCTGATCGGCCGCGGCCCCGGCGAAGGCACGGTGAAGGAAGTGCTGCCCGACGCCCACGCCGATTTCATCTTCGCCGTCGCCGGCGAGGAATTCGGCGTCCTGCTCTGCCTGCTTCTGGTGGCGCTGTTCGCCTTCGTCGTGCTGCGCGGCATGTCCCGGCTGATGAGCGAGCAGAATCTGTTCGTGCTGCTGGCGACCGGCGGCCTGCTCACGGCGTTCGGCCTGCAGGCCTTCGTCAACATGGCCTCGGCGCTGCATCTGGTGCCGACCAAGGGCATGACCCTGCCTTTCATCAGCTATGGCGGCTCATCGCTGCTCTCCCTGGCGCTGTCCATGGGCATGGTGCTGGCGCTGACGCGCCGCCGCGCCGGCCTGGGAGACAGTCCATGACCGCCGCGCGCGCCCTGATCGTGCTCGCCGCCGGCGGCACCGGCGGCCATCTGTTTCCAGCGGAAGCGCTGGCGTCGGTGCTGATCGGCCGGGGCTATCGCGTCGCCCTGATCACCGATCCCCGCGGCACCGGATTCGGCGAGCGCATGGCCTCCGTCGAGCTGCATCGCATCAGCGCCGGTGGCGTCGCCGGCGGCAGCCTGGTGCGCCGCGCCCAGAGCGTAGTGCAGCTTGGCGTCGGTTTCTTCCAGGCGCGCAGCCTGATCTCGCAATTGAAGCCAGGCGTCGCCGTCGGCTTCGGCGGCTACGCTTCCGTGCCGACGATCCTGGCCGCCAGCTTCGCCGGCGTTCCCACCGTGCTCCACGAACAGAACGCCATTCTCGGCCGCGCCAACCGCCTGCTGGCGCGCAGGGCCACGCGCATCGCCGCATCCTTCCCTGGCGCCATCGCCGAGGCCGACCGTGTCATCGTCACCGGCAATCCGGTGCGTCCGGCCATCGCCGCGCTGGCGATCGCGCCTTACGCGACGCCGGAAGCGACCGGCAAGTTCAACCTGCTGGTCACCGGCGGCAGCCAGGGCGCCCGGGCGTTCGGCCGCCTGCTGCCGGAAGCCATCGCGCTGCTGCCGGAGGACAAGCGCCGCCGCCTTGCCCTGGTGCAGCAGTGCCGCGCCGAAGATCTGGAGCGGGTGAAGGCCACCTACACCGAGCTCAAGGTCGCCGCCGAGCTGGCGCCGTTCTTCACCGATATTCCCCAGCGGCTGCGCGATTGCCATTTAGTTGTGGCGCGCTCGGGTGCCTCCACGGTGGCGGAGCTGGCCGCCGCCGGGCGGCCCGCCCTGCTGATCCCCTATCCCCATGCGACCGACGATCATCAGACGGCCAATGCCCAGGTGATCGCCAAGGCCGGCGGCGCCTGGCTGCTGCCCGAAGCGGCGCTGACCCCGGCGCTGCTGGCCACGTATTTCGGGGATCTGATGGACAAGCCGGCGGACCTCGCCACCGCCGCCGCGGCAGCGCGCGGCTGCGGCCGGGTCGACGCGGCGGACCGGCTGGCCGATCTGGTGTCGGCCCTGGCCCCCGGCAACGGCATGAAGCAGGAGGCCGCGGCATGAAGGACCTGCCCTTCAAGATCGGCACGATCCATTTCGTCGGCATCGGCGGCATCGGCATGAGCGGCATCGCCGAGATCCTGCACAGCCTGAACTACAAGGTGCGCGGCAGCGACCTGGCCGACAATGCCAACGTCAAGCGCCTGCGCGCCATGGGCATCCCCATCGAGATCGGCCATCGTGAGGAGAATCTCGCGGAGGCCGAGGTGATCGTCATCTCCTCCGCCGTGAAAGCCGACAACCCCGAACTCATGGCGGCCCGCAGCCGCCTGCTGCCTGTCGTTCGCCGCGCCGAGATGCTGGGCGAGCTGATGCGGCTGAAATGGTCGGTGGCCATCGGCGGCACCCACGGCAAGACCACCACGACCTCGCTGGTCGCCTCACTGTTCGATACCGCCAAGCTCGACCCCACCATCGTCATCGGCGGCATCGTCAACAACATGGGCACCAACGCCCGCCTCGGCCGCGGCGACTGGATGGTGGTGGAGGCCGACGAATCCGACGGCACCTTCGTGAAGCTGCCGGCCACGATCGCCGTCGTCACCAACATGGATCCCGAACATCTGGATCACTACGGCACGGTCGAGGCGATGAACCGCGCCTATGAGCAGTTCGTCGAGAACATCCCCTTCTATGGCTTCGCCGTGCTCTGCATCGATCATCCGGTCGTGCAGGCGATGATCCCGCGCTTGTCGGACCGGCGCATCGTCACCTACGGCATGAGCCCGCAGGCGGATGTGCGCGCCGTGAACGTGAACATCAGCGCCGGCGGCGCCACCTTCGATGCCATCATCACCGACCGCAAGCATGACGCGACCCGCACCGTCGGCAATATCCGCCTGCCGATGATGGGCGCGCACAATGTGCAGAATTCCCTGGTCGCCATCGCCATCGCCAACGAGCTGGGCATCCATGACAACGTGATGCGCCGCGGCCTGGCCGCGTTCGGTGGCGTCAAGCGCCGCTTCACAAAGACCGGCGAGGTCAACGGAATCATCGTCATCGACGATTACGGCCACCATCCCGTGGAGATCGCCGCCGTGCTGCGCGCCGCCCGCTCCGGCACCAAGGGCAAGGTGATCGCCGTGGTGCAGCCGCACCGCTACACCCGCCTTGCCAACCTCTTCGAGGAATTCTGCGGCTGCTTCAACGACGCCGACCACGTCATCGTCGCCGACGTCTATGCCGCCGGCGAAACTCCAATAGAGGGCGTGAACCGCGACTCTTTCGTCCAGGGCCTTCGCACCCGCGGCCATCGCCACGCCGTGCCGTTGCCCGATCCGGCGCAGCTGGCCGGCATGGTGGCAGAGCTGGCCGCGTCGGGAGATCTCGTTGTTTGCCTGGGCGCCGGCAGCATCACCAACTGGGCCCATTCGCTTCCGGAAGAGCTGTCGAAGCTCCTGGGCAAGCCCCCGGCCGCCGCGGGGAACGCACGATGATGGCGGCACAGAAAATGCAAACCCTGCTCGAACGGTTGCCGGCGGTACGCGGGCGCTACACCGAGAACGCGGCGCTGGCGGGAATCACCTGGTTCCGCGTCGGCGGGCCGGCTGAGGTGTCGTTCCGCCCCGCCGACCGCGACGACCTCGCCGCCTTCCTGATGACCAAGCCGGCCGATGTGC
Organism: Verrucomicrobiia bacterium; assembly: GCA_035544395.1. Taxonomy (GTDB): domain Bacteria; phylum Pseudomonadota; class Alphaproteobacteria; order Dongiales; family Dongiaceae; genus DATKFM01. The sequence continues at coordinate 20,338 of DATKFM010000171.1, read as the reverse complement.
CGGTAACGGTGATTGGCGTCGGCTCCAACCTGCTGGTGCGTGACGGCGGCGTGCCCGGCGTGGTCATCCGCCTCGGCCGCGATTTCGCCGGCGTCGAGATCGGCCGCACGACGGTCCGTGCGGGCGCCGCGGCACTCGATCTCAACGTGGCGCTGGCGGCGCGCAATGCCGGCGTGGCCGGACTTGAATTCCTCAGCGGCATCCCCGGCACCATCGGCGGCGCGCTGCGGATGAATGGCGGCGCCTATGGCAAGGAGATGAAGGACGTGACTGTCAGTGCGGAGGCGCTCGACAGCCGCGGCCGGCTGCATCGCCTGACGCTGGCCGAGCTCGGTTTCACCTACCGCCATTCCGAGGTCGCCGAGGATTGGATATTCCTCCAGGCGGAACTGCAGGGCACCCCCGATGACCCCGCCGCCATCGGCCAGCGCATGAAAGAGATTCAGGACAAGCGCGAGAGCACGCAGCCGATCCGTACCCGCACCGGCGGCAGCACCTTCGCCAATCCGGCTGCGCCCGAAGCGCAGGGCCGCAAGGCCTGGGAGCTGATCGACGGGGCCGGCTGCCGTGGCCTGCGCATCGGCGGTGCCATGATGTCGGAGAAGCATTGCAACTTCCTGATCAACACCGGCGACGCCACCGCTGCCGACATCGAATCCCTGGGCGAGGAAGTTCGCCGCCGGGTCAAGGCGCAGAGCGGCGTCGATCTGCAGTGGGAAATCCGCCGCATCGGCGTGCCTGCCAGAAGGGGGGTTGCCCCATGAAGCGCGTTGCCGTTCTCCTCGGCGGCCCGTCCGCCGAACGCGAAGTGTCGCTGGTCAGCGGCAAGGCCTGCGCTGATGGCCTCCGCCAGGCCGGTTATGACGTCCGCGAAGTCGACGTCAGCCGCGACGTGGTGGCGCTCGTGAAAGCGCTGGAACCGCGGCCCGACGTGGTCTTCAACGCGCTCCACGGCCGTTTCGGCGAGGATGGCTGCGTCCAGGGCATCCTCAATCTGCTGGGCATTCCCTACACGCATTCAGGCGTGCTCGCTTCGGCGCTCGCAATGGACAAGCCGACGGCCAAGCGCGTCTTCGCCGCCAACAATATCCGCTGCCCCGACGGCAAGGTGGTCGATGTCGACAGCCTGAGCCGCGCCGATCCCGTGCCGCGGCCTTATGTCGTCAAGCCGACCCATGAAGGATCCAGCGTCGGCGTCATGATCGTGCGCAAGGGCGACAACAAGGCGCTGCCGACCGGCGAGCAGTGGCAGTACGGCTCCGCCGTGCTGGTGGAACGCTTCATTCCCGGTCGCGAGCTCACCGTCGCCGTCATGGGCGATCGCCCGCTGACCGTCACGGAGCTGAAGTCGCGCAACGATTTCTATGACTACGAGGCGAAATACACCGGCGGCAAGACCGACCACGTCATTCCCGCGCAGATTCCGAAGGCGGTTTTCGACGAAGCGTTGCGCATCGCCAAGCGCGCCCATGAGGCGCTGGGCTGCCGCGGCGTCAGCCGCTCCGACTTCCGCTATGACGACACCGAAGGCGGCGGGCCGGAGAAGCTCTATCTGCTGGAAGTCAACACGCAGCCGGGCATGACGCCGCTGTCGCTGGCGCCGGAGCAGGCGCTGCATGTCGGCATCTCTTTTCCCGAACTGGTGAGCTGGATGGTGGAGAACGCGCAATGCGATCCCTGAGCGCGAGACCTGACCGCGAAATGCGGGCGCCGGTGCGCGTTGCCCGGGCCGGCAAGCGCAATGACCGCGCCGCGGCCGCGCGGCGTCGGCCCTTGCCGCGCCATTGGCGCCTGGTCGTGCAGTGGGGCGGCGGCCTGTTGGTCATCGCCGCGGTTGCCGGCCTGACATTCTGGATCGCGACCAGCGGCTTTGTCGGCCGGCAAATTACGGCGCTGGGCGATAGCCTGGTGTCCGTCAGCGCCGACGCCGGCTTCGTGGTCAGCAAGGTTCTCGCCGAAGGCCGCAGTCAGACAACATCGTCGCAAGTTCTCCGTGCCCTCGATGTCCGCATTGGCCATCCGATTTTTGACATCGATCTCGAAGCGGCGCGCGAGCGGGTCGCCACCCTGCCTTGGATCGAGTCCGTGACCGTCGAGCGCCGCTTGCCGGATACGCTCTACCTGCGGATCGTCGAGGCCGAGCCGATGGCGCTTTGGCAGCATGAGCGGCAATTGCGGCTGTTGAGCCGCAAGGGCGCGGTGATCGCCGAGCCGCAGCCGCAGCGTTTCACCGCGCTGCCGCTGGTGGTCGGCGCCGGCGCGCCCGAACACACTGCCGAACTTCTGGAGATGCTGGCGACGCAGCCGGAACTGCAGATCCAGGTGCAGGCCGCGATCCGCGTCGGCGAGCGCCGCTGGAATCTGCATCTCGTCAACGGCACCGATGTGAAGCTGCCGGAAGACCGCCCGGCCGAGGCCTGGAGCGAACTCGCCCGGCTGGAACGCGACTACGGCATTCTCGAACGCGACCTGAGCGTGATCGATCTGCGCGTGCCCGCGCAACTGCTGGTGCGTTTGGCGCCGACCGCCGTCACCCGCGAGAAGGAAGACGGCAATGACACTTGAACATGTGATGACGATGGGTGGTTCAAAATGAGGAAGCCGAAACCGGCTCCGCGCGGCGGATTGATTGCCGCTCTCGACGTGGGGACGACAAAGATCTGCTGCTTCATCGCCCGTACCGGCGATAACGGGCAGCCGCAGGTGACCGGCATCGGTCACCAGGTCGCGCATGGCGTGCGCGGCGGCACGATCGTCGATATGGAGGCCGCCGAGCGCGCCATCCTGTCGACCGTCCATGCCGCCGAACAGATGGCCGGCGAAACCATCCGCGAAGTCATCGTCAATGTTTCCGGGGGCTATCCCCATTCCCAGACCATCGGCGTGGAAGTGGCGATCGCCGGCCAGGAAGTCAGCGACGGCGACCTGCGCAAGGTACTGGATTTCTCTACCGTCTATCAGTCGCCCCAGGACCGCCGGCTGATCCACAGCATCCCCGTCAGCTATTCCATCGACGGCAGCCGTGGCATCCGCGATCCCCGCGGCATGTTCGGCGACAAGCTGGGCGTGGACATGCATCTGGTCACCGCCGCCGCCGGGCCGCTGCGCAACCTGCAGACCTGCGTGCAGCGCTGCCATCTGGATATCCAGGCCCTGGTGGTGTCGCCCTACGCCGCCGGCCTCGCCACCCTTGTCGAGGATGAGATGGAGCTGGGGGTCACCGTCATCGATATGGGCGGCGGCGCCACCACCATCGCGGTGTTCTTCGACGGCAACGCCGTCTTCACCGACGCCATTCCGATCGGTGGCGGCCATGTCACCAACGACATTGCCCGCGGCCTTTCGACGCCGCTGATCCATGCCGAACGCATGAAGACGCTGTATGGCAATTGCATTCCCTCGCCAGCCGACGAGCGCGACATGATCACCGTGCCGCAGGTCGGTGAGGAAGATCCCGCACAATCGACGACGATCCCGCGATCGATCCTCGTCGGCATCGTCCAGCCCCGGATGGAAGAGACGTTCGAGCTCGTGCGCTCGCATCTCGAAGCCGGCGGCTTCAACAAGATCGCCGGTCGCCGCGTCGTTCTGACCGGCGGCGCCAGCCAGCTTTCGGGCGTCCGCGAGCTGGCAGCGCTGGTCCTCGACAAGCAGGTCCGCACGGGTCGTCCGATCCGGGTCGGCGGCTTGGCCGAGGCGACCGGCGGACCAGCTTTCGCCACCGCGGCCGGCCTTCTGGCCTATGCGCTGGCGGCCGATGTCGAGACGCTCCGGCCGGGGCGTTTGATTTCAACCGGAGAGTCCAACGGCGTCTTCGGGCGCCTCGGACACTGGTTCCGTGAGAATTTTTGACCGCAACGATCCGGCGGCGGGTGGCCGTCCGGGCGACCAACCAACCGACCTCGGTCGGTGCAACTGACTAGAAGCCTATAGATTGGAGGCCTAAATGCTAAATCTCTCAACTCCCCGCAACACCAACGAGATCAAGCCACGCATCACCGTGATCGGCGTCGGCGGCGCCGGCGGCAACGCCGTCAACAACATGATCCGGTCGAACCTGGAAGGCGTCGAGTTCATGGTGACGAACACCGACGCGCAAGCGCTGGCGCAGTCGATCTGCGACCGGCGGATTCAGCTCGGCCTGAACATCACCCAAGGCCTGGGTGCGGGTTCGCGGCCCGATATCGGCCGCGCCGCCGCGGAAGAGGCGCTGGAGCACATCGTCTCTGAGCTCCAGGGCTCCAACATGGTGTTCATCACCGCCGGGATGGGCGGCGGCACGGGCACGGGAGCGGCGCCGGTCATCGCCCGCGCCGCGCGCGAGCATGGCATCCTGACCGTCGGCGTGGTGACCAAGCCCTTCCACTTCGAAGGCACGCACCGCATGCGCCTGGCCGAAAGCGGCATCACGGAACTGCAGCAGTACGTCGACACGCTGATCATCATCCCCAACCAGAACCTGTTCCGCATCGCCAATGAGAAGACGACTTTTGCCGACGCCTTCGCCATGGCCGATCAGGTGCTGCATTCCGGCGTCCGGGGCGTCACCGACCTGATGGTCATGCCCGGTCTGATCAACCTCGACTTCGCGGATATCCGCACGGTCATGAGCGAAATGGGCAAGGCGATGATGGGCACCGGCGAGGCCGAGGGCGAGAACCGCGCCGTCGCCGCCGCCGAGGCTGCCATCTCCAACCCGCTGCTGGACGATGTCTCGATGAAGGGCGCCCGTGGCGTGCTCATCAACATCACCGGCGGCTTCGACATGACCCTGTTCGAAGTCGACGAGGCGGCCAACCGCATCCGCGACGAAGTGGATCCCGAAGCCAACATCATCTTCGGCTCCACCTTCGATCGCGAACTGGAAGGCCGGGTGCGCATCTCCGTCGTCGCCACCGGCATCGAAGCCGAGGCAATGGCGCAGCCGCGCCCATCCCTCACCCTCGTTGCCAAGGGCGGCCGCATGATCAATGCACCGCAGGCGGCCGAAGCACAGGCGATCCAGCCCGCGCCTCAGCCAATGGTGATGCAGGGCCGGGAGACAAGGGTGCAGGAGTATGCGCCTCAGCCCATGCCGGCCTACACCGCGCAAGCTGCGGTGAACATGCAGCCGGCACCGCAGATGTATGCCCAGCCGCAAATGCAGCCGGCCATGCAACCGCGGATGCAGCCCCAAGTGCAGGCAGCCCAGCCGGCACCGCAGCCGATGCATCAGCCGGTCTACGCGCCGCAGCCCGCCGCTGAGGTCCGGCCGGCGCCGCAACAGCGGATGGAGGCACGGCCGCAGCAGCAAATGGCGGAATTGCCCTTTGCCGCTCCGCAGCCGCAGATGCAGGCTCCGGTGCAATCAGCACCGGCTCCGCAGCCAGCGCCCCAGATGATGCCGCAATATGCGCCGCAACCGGCCTACTACGCCGAACCGGCGCCGCAGCCGCAGATGCAGGCACCCCTGCAGGCTCCGGCGGCGCAGCCCGGCGATTCGGCGCCAAAGCGCAGCGGCGGCATCTTCTCGCGCATGACCAGCACCGCCGCCAGCTGGGCACAGAAGACCGGCCAGGATCTGCGTTCGGCAACACCCGCGGCGATGATGAACCGCGTCTCCACCGGCGAGCCCGCTCCGCAGCGTCCGGCGTCACAGCCGGCGCCGCAGCAGGCGCAGCCGCGACTGAGCGGTCTGGACCCGGCAGACCGGCTTGCTCCCCGCAACGGCGATGACGAGATCCTCGACATCCCCGCATTCCTGCGGCGGCAGGCGAATTAGCCGGCGTTCTTCCCTGAACTAGGCCTCTAAACTCGGCCGGGCGGCTCCCCCCAAGGGAGCCGCCCTTTTTCTTGCCCGGCCGCCGATTCGGGATCATCGTCTGATTTCAGGCGGTTACTTCTGTTTGCCGCGCCTTGAGGGATCATCGCGGCGGCCCTATAGTCCGGCCCGGAATCAAGTAAGCCCAAGAACAAGAGCATTCGATGATTGGTCACACTCTGCTGCGCCCAGCGCGCATCTTTACATTGCTGGGCGGCATCCTGTTGCTGTCGGCTTGCAGCTCCGACGAGCCGGAATATATCGAGCGGCCGGCGGAAGAGCTCTACACCATCGGCTACAACTATCTGCAGGATGGCGAAAACAAGAAAGCGGCGCAGGCATTCGACGAAGTCGAGCGCCAGCACCCCTATTCGGAATGGGCGACCCGTGCCCAGCTCATGGCCGCCTATGCCCACTATCTGGAATATGAGTATGATGACGCCGTCATCGCGCTCGACCGCTTCGTCGAGCTCCATCCCGGCTACAAAGACGTCGCCTACGCCTACTACCTGAAGGGTCTCTGCTACTACGACCAGATCACCGATGTGGGGCGCGATCAGCGCAATACCGAGCTGGCCATGGAAACGCTCCAGGAAGTGGTCGACCGCTTCCCCGGCACGTCCTATGCGCGCGATGCCGCGCTGAAGATCGATCTGACCCGCGACCATCTGGCGGGCAAGGAGATGACCATCGCCCGCTTCTACCAGAGCCGCGATCAGTTCCTGGCGGCGATCAACCGCTATCGCCGGGTCATCGAATTCTACCAGACCACGACCCACACGCCCGAAGCCCTGCTGCGCCTCACCGAATGCTACCTGGCTCTCGGCGTCTATGACGAGGCGCAAACCGCCGCCGCCGTGCTCGGCTACAACTACCCGGGCACCGACTGGTATCAAGACAGCTACAACCTGCTGCAGGAACATCGCCTCGAGCCGGAGAGGAAGAAGGGCTCCTGGCTGAACGAAGCCTTCTGAGCCGCCGTGCTGCAGAACCTGTCGATCCGCGACGTTCTCCTTATCGAACGGCTCGACCTCGACCTTAGCGCCGGGCTTTCGGCGCTGACCGGCGAAACCGGCGCCGGCAAATCCATCCTCCTGGATGCGCTCGGCCTGGCGCTGGGCGGACGGGCCGAAAGCGGGCTGGTGCGGCCCGGTGCGGCCCAGGCCGGCGTCACCGCCGAGTTCGGCCTGAGCGCAGATCATCCGGTCTTCGCGCTGTTGCGCGAACAGGGCATCGACGACGCCACGCCGCTGATATTGCGCCGGCAGATCGCCGCCGACGGCCGCGGCCGCGCCTTCATCAACGATCAGCCGGTGAGCGTGGCGCTGCTGCGCCGCTGCGGCGAATTCCTGGTGGAGATCGAAGGCCAGTTTGAGCAGCAGGGCCTGCTCGATGCGGGCAATCATCGGACTCTCCTGGACTCCTTCGGCGCACTCAAGGCCAAGGCGGCGGAGCTGGCGCAGCTCTGGCGCGGCTGGCGGGCGGCGGGCACGGCGCGGGCCGAGCTGGAGGCGCAGATCCTCCAGGCGCGGCGCGACGAGGAGTTCCTCCGCCACGCCGTCGGCGAACTGACGGCGATCGAGCCCAAGGCCGGCGAGGAAGCGGAGCTGAGCGAGCAGCGCCGCCTGCTGATGAACCGCGAGAAGCTGCTGGAGGCGCTGACGGCGGCGCTGGAGGAACTCACGGGCAGCGACGGCGCCGACCATGGCCTGCGCAACGCGCAGCGGCGGCTGGACCGCATCGCCGACAAGGCCGGCGATCTGGTTGCGCCCGTGATCGCCGCGCTGGACCGCGCCGGCAGCGAACTGATGGAGGCGACGGCGGCGCTGGAGCGGCTGCTGCGCAATCCCGACCTGGCGCCGAAGCGGCTGGAGCAGATCGAGGAGCGGCTGTTCGCGCTGCGCGATCTCTCGCGCAAGTACAACGTGCCGGCGGATCTGCTGGCCGAGCATGGCGCGGCGCTCGCCGAAAAGCTGGCGGCCCTGGATGACCAGACCGGCCGGCTGGCCAAGCTCACGCAGGCCGAAGCGGCGGCCCGCCAGGCCTACATGTCGGCCGCCGAAGCGCTGAGCGCCGCCCGCCACAAGTCGGCGAAGAAGCTGGATGCCGCCGTCACCGCGGAGTTGCCGCCGCTGAAGCTGGACAAGGCGCGCTTTGCGACCCGCTTCGAGCGGCAGCCTGAGAGCGATTGGGGCGAGCATGGGCTCGATCGCGTCGCCTTCGAAGTGGCGACGAATCCCGGCCTGCCGCCCGGCCCGCTGGCGAAGATCGCCTCCGGCGGCGAGCTGTCGCGCTTTCTGCTGGCGTTGAAGGTCGTGCTGGCCGAGGCCGATCCCGTGCCGACCCTGGTGTTCGACGAGGTGGATAGCGGCGTCGGCGGCGCCACGGCCGCGGCCGTGGGCGAGCGGCTGGCGCAATTGGCGGCGCGACTCCAGGTCCTCGTCGTCACCCATTCGCCCCAGGTCGCCGCCCGCGCCGTCAGGCATTGGCGGGTCGAGAAGGCCAATGGCCCGGCCCGCGGCGCCAAGGGCGCCACGGCGACGCGGGTGGTGGAGCTGGATGCCGCCGGCAGGCGCGAGGAGATCGCCCGCATGCTCTCCGGCGCCACGGTCACCGACGAGGCGCGCGCCGCCGCCGATCAGCTCATGGCCCCGCCCCGCAGCCGCAAGGTGGCGCGATGAGCAAGGCCGACGTCGCGGCGATTGCCGTCAAGGAGTTGTCCGAGAGCCAAGCCAAGGCCGAGCTGGCGAGGTTGGCGAAAGAGATCTCCCATCACGACCAGCTCTATCATCAGCAGGACGCGCCGGAGATTTCCGACGCCGCCTATGACGAGCTGAAGAAGCGCAACGAGGCGATCGAGAAGCGCTATCCCGAGCTGCGCCGGCCTGACAGCCCGTCCTTGCGCGTCGGCGCGGCGCCGGCCGCCGGCTTCGCCAAGGTCACCCACGCGCGGCCGATGCTCTCCCTCGACAACGCCTTCGACGAGGACGACGCCCGCGAATTCGTCGCCCGCATCCGCCGCTTCCTTGGCCTGCCGGAAACCGAGAAGATCGAATTTGTCGCCGAGCCGAAGATCGACGGCCTCTCCGCGTCGCTGCGCTATGAGGACGGCAAGTTCGTCCAGGGCGCCACTCGCGGCGACGGCACGGTTGGCGAGGACATCACCGCCAATCTGCGCACGCTGAAGGATGTGCCGCCGAAACTGCAGGGCAAGCATATCCCCGCAGTATTGGAAGTGCGCGGCGAGGTCTATATGCGCCGCGCCGATTTCCAGAAGCTGAACGAGGAGCGCGCAAAGGTCGGCGAGCCGGTGTTCGCCAATCCGCGCAATTTCGCCGCCGGCTCCGTGCGGCAGATCGATCCCAAGATGACGGCCGCGCGGCCGTTGCGTTTCTTCGCCTATGCCTGGGGCGAGGTGAGCGAGCCCGTGGCCAAGACCCATTGGGAGTTCCTCGACCGGCTGCATGGCTGGGGGTTCCAGGTCAATCCCGAGCGCAAGCTCTGCAAGTCGATCGACGAGGCGCTGGTGCTCTATCAGGATATCGCCGCGCGCCGCGCCACCCTGCCCTATGACATCGACGGCGTCGTCTACAAGGTCAACCGCTTCGACCTGCAGGAGCGCCTCGGCTTCGTCAGCCGCGCGCCGCGCTGGGCGGTGGCGCACAAGTTCCCCGCCGAGCAGGCGCAGACGATCCTGCGGGAGATCACCATCCAGGTTGGCCGCACCGGCGCGCTGACGCCAGTGGCGGAGCTGGAGCCGATCACCGTCGGCGGCGTGGTCGTGTCCCGCGCCACGCTGCATAACGAGGACGAACTCGCCCGCAAGGACATCCGCGAGGGCGACACCGTGATCATCCAGCGCGCAGGCGACGTGATCCCCCAGGTGGTCAGCGTCATCGATGACGCCGCCCACAAGCGCCGCAGGAAGTTCGAATTCCCCGACCGCTGCCCGATCTGCAAGAGCCACGCCGTGCGCGAGGAAGGCGAGGCCGTGCGCCGCTGCACCGGCGGCCTGATATGTCCGGCCCAGGCAATGGAGCGGCTGCGGCACTTCGTCAGCCGCAATGCCTTCGACATCGAGGGGCTGGGCTGGAAGAGCATCGAGGAACTGTTCGCCGACGGACTGATCAAGACGCCTGTCGACGTCTTCAAGCTCGCCAAGCACCGCGATGCGCTGATGGAACGCGAGGGCTGGGGCGAGCAGTCGGTTTCCAATCTCCTCCGTGCCATCGAGACCCGCCGCACGATCCCGCTGGAGCGTTTCATCTACGCGCTGGGCATCCGTCAGGTGGGTGAGGCGACGGCACGGCTGCTGGCGCGCAACTACGGCTCTTATGAAGCCTGGCGCGACGGCATGACTGCCGCGGCCAAGGACACCGAAGGCGCCGCCTACCAGGAGCTCGACAGCATCGAGGGCATCGGCCCGTCGGTCGCCGCCGATATCCTCGCCTTCTTCGGCGAAAAACATAATCTGAAGATCCTGGGTGAATTGGCGAAGGAACTGAAGATCCATGATTTCGTCCAGCCGAAAACCAGCGGCTCCGCTGTCGCCGGCAAGACCGTTGTGTTCACCGGCACTCTGGAGAAGATGACCCGCAACGAGGCCAAGGCGCGGGCGGAGTCCCTGGGCGCCAAGGTGGCGGGCTCGGTTTCGAAAAAGACAGACTATGTGGTGGTGGGCGCCGACGCGGGATCGAAAGCGTCCAAGGCGGCGGAGTTGGGCGTCAAGGCGCTGACCGAGGATGAGTGGCTGAAGCTGATCGGGGCGTAACGTTAACCGCACGCGGCAATCGGCGGATCAAGTGCCCGTGTGCAAATTTGCGCTCCTGGGCTCCGTCGCTGACGCGACGGCCCTGGGATGACAAGCTTTATTGCCGCTCTACCGCGCCCGCTCCGCCGCGATCAGGTCTCCCAACCGCGCCTTCTGCTTTCCCGCGCCATCGAAATTGCCCGGTGACAGCCACGCCTCATACGCCCGCTTCAGGGCCGGCCATTCCTTGTCGGTGATGGAGAACCAGGCGGTGTCGCGGTTGCGGCCGCGGTAGATGATGGCCTGGCGGAAGATGCCTTCGTATGTGAAGCCGAGGCGCAGCGCCGCGCGGCGCGAGGGCTCGTTCAGGGAATCGCATTTCCATTCGTAGCGCCGGTAGCCCAGCTCGTCGAATACGCGGCGCATCATCAGGAACATGGCTTCGGTCGACGCGGCCTTGTGCTGCAGCCGCGGCGAATAGTTGATATGGCCGACCTCGATCACGCCCATGGCGGCATCGATGCGCAGATAGCTGGCAATGCCAACGGGCTTGCCGCTGCTTTTGTCGATGATGGCGTGGAACAGCGGATCCTTGCCCAGGCAGGTGGCATCGATCCACTGCCGGTACTCTGCCAGCGTCGCAAACGGGCCGGCGCCCAGATAGGTGAAATTGCCACCGTCCTTGTTCTCCAGATTCGCCTCATGGAGTTCGGCCGCATGCCGGTCGGGATCGAGCGGCGCCACATCGCAGGTCCGTCCGGCCATCGGCGTGCGCGGCGGCAAGGGCCGCGCCTGCCAGCCGGGGACTGGGAAGCCGATCGGCTGGCCGAGGTCATTGGTCAAGGCGTTCATGGGAATCCGTGGGGGATGATGTCGATGCCTGCCGAACCTATCAGCAGGCAGGTCGCCCCAGCAACGCGCAATGCGCGAAAAATCCAAAGAGGATTCATCGACTTAGCGGCGCATGCCGGCGATCAATCGGGAATCGTTCCCAATCATTAACTCTCCGCTAACTAGAGCCGTCGAAACTGCAGGGGCGGCACGTAACTCCATCGCGATCCGGAGCTGGACCAGCAGCGGACGACCACCAGCCGCCTCGCAAATGAGGACTATGCCATGAAGACTTTCGGCGCTTTGATTTCCGCCCTGGGCGGCGTGCTCGCTTTGATCATGTCCCGCGGCGTCTACTCGCTTGGCGAAGAGGCAGCGACTGTCGATTCGGCGACCTCGGAACTCCTGTCGGGCATGGGCACGATTGGCACCAGCATCTCCGTGATGATCCTGGTGTTCTCTGCATTTGCATTCATGAGCTCCGGTCGAATGGCCGGCATGCTGCTGATCCTCGCCTCGATCTTCGGCGGCTTCTGCGGCGCGGGCCTCTTCATGGGCTTGCCATTCTTCGGCGGCATCTTCTGCATGGCCGGCGGCGGCAACCGCGTGACCATGGGCGGCAACTACACCTAGGCGCGGGTGCTACGCTGAGCCGGTTACGGCGCGAAGTTCCGTTCGCGCCACCACTGCACGGCGTCCGCCAAACCTGCGGCCAGAGGAACGCGGTTCTCGAATCCGACGTCCAGGTTCAGCCGGCGCGTGTCGGCGACGATTTCGCTGACGGCACCTGAATTCTGCAATCGAAGCAGCGACGGCCGGTCCATAAGACGGGCAATCTGGCTGGCGACATCGCCGACGGTCACGCCGGCACCCATGCCGATATTGATGGGGCCTGTGGAGTCGCCGGCAGCGATCAGCGCCAGCGCGCGGCCGATTTCCCTGACATCGAGAAAATCGCGCAGCGCGCCCGCGTCCTTGATCTCAAACTCGCGGCCCGCCGCCAGCGACAGGATCACCGCCGGCACCAATCGCCCCGCCTGCTCGTCCGGGCCGAAGCTGAAGAACAGGCGGGCATGGGCGTGGGAAAGGCCGGCCGCCGCGCAACGCGCCGCCGCATGTTCGTACAATGCCAACTTGGCGCGGCCATAGGGCGTGGAGGGCTCGCAAGGTGTGAGTGACTCGGAAAAGGGCGGTGGTGCGCTCCAGTCATACTCCGCGCAGCTTCCGGCAGTGACAATTCGCCGCCCGCCCGCCTCGATGAAGGCGTCCACCAGCCCCCGCGACGACTCCAGCCAGGTGCCGTTGGCGGGATCGGTCCAGAAAGCGCCATGGGCCGTGGTCCAGGCCAGATGCAGCAAATGGCTCGGACGCAGTTCGTTCAACAGGGATCGCCAGTCCGAACCGCGCAGGATATCCGCCCCATGCATGACGACACCTGACGCAGGCTGCGGCTCGCGGGCGATGCCGTGAACCTCGAAGCCGAGCTCATGCAGATGGCTAAGGCACTGGCGGCCGACATAGCCCGACGCGCCCGTGACCAGGATGCAGTTCATGTCCTGAAGTCGGGGAAGCCGGCGTCGCGGTCGCTGATGGCGGCCGGCGCCGCCGGCCAGGCGATTGCAAAGCGCGGATCATTCCAGCGCACGCCCCGCGCCAGCTTCGGCTGGTAGGCGGCGCCCATCTGGTAGAACACCGTGGCGCCGTCGGTCAGCGTCAGGAAGCCGTGGGCGCAGCCCTCGCCCACATAGAGCATGTTGCCGCGCTCGGCATCGAGTTCCACCGACACCCAGGCGAGGAAGGTCGGCGAGTCCTCGCGCAGATCGACCGCCACGTCGAACACGCGGCCAGCAACGCAGCGCACCAGCTTCGCCTCCGGCGCCGGCTCGGCCTGATAATGCAGACCGCGCAGGGTGTGACGCTGTTTGTTCCTGCTGATGTTGCATTGGATGCTCACGGGCTTCAGGCCCTGGGCGCGGAACTCGTCCTCGCAATAGGCGCGGGCGAACATGCCGCGTTCGTCTGCCTGGGGTTCCAGTTCGATCTCCACCACGCCGGCGATCTTCGTGGCGCGGAAGATCACGGCACGATCTCCAGCTTCGGGATCGCGGTCACAAAACGTCCGCCCCATTCCCGGATGATGTCCATCTCGCCCATGATCTCCTTCCGCAGGTTCCAGGGCAGGATCAGGAGATAGTCCGGCATCTGATCGATGACGGCTTCCGGCGGCAGGATCGGCAGGTGGCATCCGGGCATGAAGCGATGCTGCTTGTGGGGCGACCGGTCGGCGGCCAGGACGACGAGATCGGTCGACACGTTGCTGTAGTTGAGCAAGGTGGCGCCCTTGGCAGCGGCGCCGTAGGCGGCGACCTTGGCGCCCTTGCTCTTGGCGTCAAGCAGGAAGGCGCGCAGCGAGTCGCGGACGCCCTTCACCTTGCCGCTGAAATTGCGATAGGCCGACAGCGACTCCATGCCCGCGGTGATTTCGCCATGGAGCACATCATCGACATGGGCGTCACGGGGACGGCCGGCGCTCTGGAGCGCTGCAAAGACCCGCAGCGAGCCGCCATGGGTCGGCAGCCGCTCGACATCGAATACCTCCAGGCCATGCTTGCGGAAGGCGCGCATAACCACATGCAGCGAGAGATAGGAGAAATGCTCGTGATAGATGGTGTCGAACTGCACCTCGCGCAGCAGGTTCTGCAGATGCGGGAATTCCAGGGAGAGGACGCCATCGGGCTTTATCGCCAGCGCCAGGCCGGCGATGAAATCGTTGGGGTCGGGCACATGGGCCAGCACATTGTTGCCGACGATGAGGTCGGCGGTGAGGCCGCGCGCGGCGAGATCGCGGGCCGTCTCCGTGCCGAAAAAGCGCACCTCCGTCGGCACGCCGGCCTCGACAGCCACCTGAGCCACATTCGCCGCCGGCTCGATGCCCAGGCAGGGGATCTTCATCTCGACGAAATTGCGCAGGAGATAGCCGTCATTGCTGGCGATCTCGATGACGTGGGACTGCTCGCCGAGCTTGAAGCGGTCGCACGCCATGGTGGCGAAGGCGCGGGCATGAGCGACCCAGCTCTGGGAGTAGGAAGAGAAGTAAGTGTAGTCGCCGAAGATATCCTGCGATGAAGCGACATCGCCCACCTGCACCAGGAAGCAGCCGCCGCAGACCCGGGCATGGAGGGGATAGCGAGGTTCCGGCCGCGACAGTTCCTCCCGCGTCAGCAGGCGGTTGGCCAGGGGCATGGCGCCGAGATCCACCAGCGTCTGCGCCAGCGTCGCGCCGCAAAGCCGGCAGGCGGGCAGCGCGGTCATGGCAGCGCCTCATAGCGGGCGAGCTGGTCCAGCGAGACCGCGCGCATGTCCTCGCCGTTCTGATGCTTGCGATACCAGCCGGCGGTCCAGTCCACCGCATCGGCAAAATTCAGCCGCGGCCGCCAGCCCACGCTCTGCTGCGCCAGCGCCGAATCCAGCCGCAGCAGCGTCGCCTCATGGGCACCGCTCGCGGCGGCGGCGCAAAATCCTGGGTGATCCGGGAAATGCGCCAGGAACTGCTTCAGCGTCTCGGCGACGGTGCGGCTGTTCTCCGCCGGCGGCCCGAAGTTCAGCGCCGGCGGCAGGTCATCGCCATCAGCCGCCAGCCGCTCGGCAAAAGCCAGATAGCCCGCCAGCGGATCCAGCACATGCTGCCAGGGCCGCACGGCCTGGGGATTGCGGATCGCCGTCGGCTCCTTCTCCGCCAGTGCCCGCACCAGATCGGGAATCAGCCGGTGTTGTGCCCAATCGCCGCCGCCGATGACATTGCCGGCGCGCACGGTGGCCAACGCCTTTTTGGCATCGGCAAATTTGTGCCGGTAGGCGGCGGCCACCATCTCCGCCGCCGCCTTCGAAGCGCCGTAGGGCTCATCGCCGCCGAGGGGATCGCCTTCGCGGAACGGGCGGCCATGTTCCGCATTGGCGTAGACCTTGTCGGTGGTCACCACGAGCACCGCGCGCAGGTCAGGCGCGCGCAAGGCGCCCTCCAGCACATGGGCGGTGCCCATGACATTGGTGGCGAAGGTGGCCGGCGGATCGCGATGGCCCTCCAGCACCAGGGACTGGGCCGCGAGGTGGATCAGGATCTCGGCCTTGCTGGTTTCGACCGCTGATACTGTCGCGGCGCGGTCGGCGATATCCAGCATCCGGTTTTCCAGATCGTGCCAGGGGCCGAGGATCTCGAACAGGCTCGGCTTGGTGTTGGGCGGCAAGGCGATGCCCGCCACCTGTGCCCCCAGCCGCTGCAGCCAGAGGCAAAGCCAGGTGCCCTTGAAGCCGGTATGGCCTGTCAGCAGAACCCGCCGGTTGCGCCAGAATTCTAGGGCCATTGCTTCCACGGCGCCTTGCCGCTTTGCCAATGATCCTCCAGCAGCATGCGGTCGCGCAACGTGTCCATCGCCTGCCAGAAACCGTCATGGCGGAAGCACATGAGCTGCCGGCCGCTGGCCAGCCGCTCCAGCGGCGCGCCCTCCCAGATAGTGTCGTCGCCGTCGACATAGCCGAGCACCTTCGGCGACAGCACGAAGAAGCCGCCATTGACGAAACCCTCGCTCGCCGGATGCTTCTCGCGGAACTCGACGACGGTGTCGCCCTCGAGCTTCACCGCGCCGAAGCGCGCCGGCGGCCGAACCACCGTCATGGTGGCCAGCTTGCCATGCTGCCGGTGAGTGCGGATGGTGGCGGCGATATCGATCGAGGAGAGCCCGTCGCCATAGGTGAGGCAGAACGGCTCATCCGGCTCCAGGAACTTGCCGATGCGCTTCAGGCGGCCGCCGGTCTGGGTGTTCTCGCCGGTGTCGACCACGGTGACCGACCAGTTCTCGTTGGGATGGCTGGTCAGGTAGTCCACCTTCTTCTTGCGGAAATCGAACTGCACGTCGCTCTGATGCAGCATCAGGTTGGCGAAGTATTCCTTGATCACATAGCTCTTGTAGCCGGCGCAGACGATGAACTCGTTGATGCCGTGATGGGCGTAGAGCTGCATGATGTGCCAGAGGATCGGCTTGCCGCCGATCTCCACCATCGGCTTCGGCCGCACCGACGTCTCCTCGGACAGCCGGGTGCCGCGGCCACCGGCAAGTATCACGGCTTTCATGGCAGGCTCCTCATGAGGTGGCGGCCTTGGCGTCGACCGCTTCGGTGGCTTTGTTCAGCAAGGCCGTCACCCAGCGCTGGGTCTGGCCCAGCGGGCTGGCGCGGACCTGGTCGCGCAACTCGCGGCGGAGCGTCTGGCGCCGCGCCTGATCGGCGGCAAGCTTGACGGCGATGTCGACATACTCGTCGCGGGTCTTGGCGCAGAGATCGCCGAGGCCGGCGTTGGTGAGGTTGCTGTAGCTCAGCCGCTCGAAGAAGGCCGGGCCGATCAGCGTCACTGTCGGCACGCCCATCCACAGCGCTTCGCAGGTCGTCGTGCCGCCGGTATGGGGCACGGCGTCCAGCGCGATGTCGATGCTGTTGTAATGCTGCATATGCACGCCGCGCACCGCCATGAAGGCGACCCGGTCGCGGCTGACGCCATGCTTCTCGAAGATGTCGCCGATATTGTTGCGGAACGCCGCGGCGCCGCCTTCGGGCCGCACCAGCAGGAAGCGCGAGTTCGGCACTTTCGCGAGCACGCGCGCCCAAAGCTCGATGGTGGCGGCGGTGAACTTGTAGGGGTTGTTCATGGTGCCGAAGGTGAGCTGACCCGTGCGCTCTTCCGGCGTGCCGGGTTCGATCACCTGGTCGCTGAAGCCTAGGCGGCCAAGGCAGACCCAGCTCTCGGGCATGCGGAACGGAGTCTCCATCAGCAGGCCGGGCTCGGGCGGCTCCAGATAGGGATCGGTCAGGATGTGGTCGATCTCCGCCAGGCCGGCGGAATGGGGATAGCCGAGCCAGCTCACCTGCACCGGCGCCGGGCGGCGGATCATCACCTCGATGCGGTTGTAGCGGGTGGTGCCGCCGAGTTCGAGCAGGACATCGATACCATCGGCGCGGATCTGCTCCGCTGTCTCGCGCACGGTGGTGGAGGGCATCAGGCGATAGGCGGTGCTGCGCTCGGCCATGTAGGCCTGCGCCTTGTCAGGTTGGCCGGGATAGAAGGAATAGCAATAGAGCTCGACGCGCTCGGGATTGAAATGCTCGAAGATCGGCAGCGCGAAATAGGCGACGGGATGGTTGCGCAGGTCCGACGACATCAGCCCGATCTTGAGCTTGCGGCCGGTTGTCGGGCGAGCCTTAACATTCAGCCGTTCCCGGGCCGGTATCGTCGCCGACAGGCGCTTGCCCCAGGCGCGATGGCACTCCAGCAGGAACTTGCGGTCCTCCATGGTCTCCACGCGGCTGAGCTGATTGTGCAGCGCGCCGACATTGTCATTCTCCGCCCAATAGCGCATCAGCGCCTGCCGGTCGCCGAGCTTGGAGAGGCGCGCGAAATCGGCCGTGCGCTGGAACACCGCGCGCAGATTGTCGACGACCTCGAACGGCACCTGCTGGGTATCGACGATGGGAGCGGCGATGCTGTGAGCCTCGTCGATGAACTTGCCTTCCTCTTCATAGCGGCTGTCCATCAGCGCGTCGCAGAGCCGGCCGGCGATGCGAATATCCGCCGGCCGCAACAGCCGCGCGCGGCGCAGCGCCGCGTTGGCCGCGGGATAGTCGCCCATCGAGCGGCCGCAGAGATTGGCGTAGGACTCGAGCGTCGCCACATCGTCGGGCGCCGTTGCGAGGATCTGCTCATAGGCCGCGCGGGATTCCGCCAGGCGTCCGAGGCGGCGCAGGATCGAGGCGCGGCCGCGCTGGCCGGTCGGATCCTGCGGCGCCAGCACAATCGCCCGTTCCGCATCCTTCAGCGCATCGTCGAAGCGGCCGAGCTTGTACAGCACCGCTGCGCGGTTGTTGAAGTAGTCGGGATTCTTCGCGTCCATCATGATGGCGCGGCCGAGCTGGGCCAGGCCTTCCTCGTCGCGGCCGGCATCGCAGAGCGTGCCGCCGAGCAGACGGACCGATTCCGCATCCTTCGGGTTCAGCTTGCTGGCCTGGCGGAACGACTCGATCGCCTCGTCATAGCGCTGCAGCAGGCGCGCCGTGTTGCCGATATTGATGTAGGGGCTGAGCAGGCGCTTGTTGGCCTTGGTCGCCTGCTTGAATGTGTCGAGCGCCTGTTGCAACTTCCCCTGGCGCTTCTGCACCACGCCCAGGAGGTTCAGCGAGTCGGCGTTCTTCGGCGAAGCACCGACCAGCTCCGCCGCCGCGCGCGACGCCGCTTCGAGCTGACCGGACTCGATCAGGTTGCGCACCAGCGCCGTGCGCAGATCGAGCCGCGTTGGCGCCAGCCGCACCGCCTCCTGCAGGCTCTGCGCGGCATCGCCCGGCCGCCGCTCGCGCTGCGCCGAGGACGAAGCCTCGATCAGGGACTGAAGATCACTCGGTGGAGACATTGCGGATGAAAATGCCGGCCGGTCAAAAAATGGGATTTTGCCGCTGGTTCATCCCGCCCGGCGATCCGGCCAGGAAGCTCCGCGGCCCACAGATTATGTTGTCATGGCATCAAGTTAAGGGATCGTAAAGGATGATGGTCACACCCGGCGCGAATCACGTCGCGGCGTCGTTTTTGCGCGAAAACGTCACTTCCGCTTCCGGCGCGGCAGTGCCGCCGTCAGCACCGCCTCCAGTTCCGCGCCCACGGTCATGAGCGGCTTGATATCGCGGTAGGCCCGGGCCGCCAGCAAGGCGCCTTCAATCGCTGTCACCGACAGCAGCGCCAGCGACGCGGCGCGGCCTTTCGGCGCTCCCGCCGCGGCAAGCGCCTGGGCGATCATGCCGGTCCAGGCCTCGAACGCATCGCGGCAGAGTTTCGCCAGTTCGGCTATGCCACCGCTGGCATCCAGTATGAGCGGTGATACCGGACAGCCGAACGTATAGTCGCTTTCGCGCATGAGTTGCGCGGCGGCCTCGGCATAGGCGCGCACGCCGGCGGCGGCATTCTTCGATTGCGCGAGCATCGCGGCGAGCGCTTGAGTGGCTTCGCTCACCGCGGCGCGCGTCGCTTCGATCGCAAGCTGCTCCTTGCCGCCGGGAAAATGGAAATAGAGCGATCCGCGCGGGGCGCCGCAGGCCTCGAGGATCTCGTTGAGGCTGGCGCCGTGGTAGCCGCGATGCTGCAGCAGCCGGGCGGTGGTCTCGATCATGCGGGCGCGGGTGTCGCTGGCCATGGGAGTCCTGATATCAGGCTTGACGGAATATGACGAACGGTCTATAGATTATGATGATCGGTCTACAAAACAAGAAGGCCTCCTCGCGAAAGCGAGGACCCAGGGTGGCAGGGCGTGCCGCAGACATCGGCCAGCCGTACCACCCAGAAACCCAGGATACCCGCCTTCGCGGGCAGAGGAGGATTGATCGATGACAGCGACAGCACAGAATCTGTCCGAAGGTCAGGTCACGCGCAGCGCGGCCGACATCTATGAAGAGTTCTTCGTGCCGGCCCTGTTCGAGGAATGGGCGCCGCGGCTGTGCAAGGCGGCTGCCCTATCTCACGGCAACAATGTGCTGGACGTTGCCTGCGGCACGGGCGTGCTCGCCCGCGAAGCCGCCCGCTGCGTGCAGTCCGGCGGAAAGGTCACCGGCCTGGACCGCAACGAAGTCATGCTGACGGTCGCGCGCCGCGTGGCGCCCGGCATCGAGTGGCGCCAAGGACGCGCCGAGAACCTGCCCTTCCCCGACGGCTCCTTCGACGCGGTGGTCAGCCAGTTCGGCTTGATGTTCTTCGAGGACCGCGAAGGCGCACTGAAGGAGATGTGGCGCGTCCTGAAGCCCCGCGGCCGGCTCGCCGTCGCAGTGTGGGACGCGCTGGAACATAGCCCCGGTTATGCCGACATGGTCGCGCTGCTCAAGCGGCTGTTCGGCGATCGCATCGCCAACGAACTCAAGGCGCCGTTCGTGCT